>NZ_FPBI01000002.1:0-508446 GCF_900116595.1 Mesorhizobium sp. YR577
AACAACCGACCCATCCAAGCCTCCAATCCGTTGATCGGAAATCCTGAATCTGATTTGCTACGCCAAATCAACGCGATAAATGGGTTTGAACCCTAACCCTTGTCGCATCTCAACCTGGACACTCTGCATCGATATTGCCGCCACCGACAGCAGGCACTGCACAGCGTACAGATGCTGAAAAAGGAAGCCGCGATGTACGGCTTCGATCCGAACAAGCTGGGCCGGATCCAGTACATTGGCTGCTCGCGGCACGGCTTGGGTTAAAACAATCCCTCCGCCTATCCGAGTTCGCTATAGAGCGGCACGGTCGGGGCGTGTGCGTCGATCACCTTGACGACAGCGGCGGCGAGAGGAAGATTCCTCTTCTCAGCCTCCCACGCTTGCCGAAATCGTTGGACAGTTTCGGCGGCGGTGTCGATGACAAGCTTTTCTGGGAGTAGTGCCTTCGCCGCCATATGTCGAAGCTCATCAGCGTTGAGCTCAGCCATCTTCTTTGTTCGCGAGAAATTGAGGGCGGCCGTATCCTCGCCCTCCATGTAACGAATGGTCGACACCAGGTCGTAGGCCGGCGAGAGCGCAGCCGTTCGTCGATCCGGATAGATCAGCGACCAGTTCTTGAGGTGCATGTCGCCATTGCCAATCAGCGCACTGAATACCAAGCGCCGGATAAACTCGGCGGCGCCGGCGTCTCCCGCTTCTGTGCCGATGACGTGTGCGATGTTTGCGTAGCTCGCACGCTTGTACTTGTTGTCTGGAAAGACGCCAAAAACCTGCGCGAAATCCTCGGTGTGGACAGGACCGTCGACGGTTCGGTCGAAGCGGCTGACAGCAAGCGCCTGTCCCTTTAGCTCGCCGATACCGTCTGGAATGCCGGCGATCGCATCGAGATCGATTAGGTTGATGATCGGCACCTCCATGCCGATCATCCCGGCGATCGTCATCATCGAAAACTCGTTTTCGGGAACGCCGGCGAACTGCTGAGACGGCAGCTTCACGATCCAAGAGCCACCGACTCCTTCGGCGGGAATGGTCAGGCCCCCGCCCTTGCCGGCATTCTGGAATGCGGAGAACTTGAGTTGCACGCCAGCGAGCGAAAAGCGCAGCGCATTGGGTTTGGCATTCTCCGGCAAATCCTCGCCGGCGCCAGGTGGCAGGGCGTCATCGGCCGCGGGATGAATCGACAGCGCTCCCGGCAGGTCTAGGCCTAGCACCCAGAGCAAGAAGAATTCGCGTTGCTGATTGACCCCGGCCCGCTCGGCGAGATAACGCCGCAGCCCTCCCTCGGGTAGAAGGTTCGAGAAGAATGGCGGCACAACCCGCTGTGTCGGGCGAATTTTGGTAATGAGGCCGCCCAGATCGTCTTTGAACGAGAGACTGAGGGTCGGCCGGTCCGGGTTTTCGACATAGTGGTCGTTGAAGGCAAAGATCGTCCGGTCGCCCTGCAAATGGGTTAGCGTGCCAATGGGCTCACCGTAGAGCCGCACATCGAGAACCGAGACGTCAGGCATCGTCGTCACCTTCGTCGAGCGAGTAGGCAGGCCTTGGTTCGGTTGAACCGCCATGGGCGATCGAATTGCGTAAGCGTTGCAGGTTCTGCGCGATGTCACGGATGATGGGCGCCGCTTGGTCGCTCGCCTGGTAGCGCTCTAGCCGAGCGATGAGTTCGCGCACGAGCTGCATCTCCTGATCGGCGAGATTCATTCGCCGCAGGAAACGGAGCGTATCCTCGACGCGATCGAGGTCGGCCGAGCTTCCGTAAAATTCCTTCATTTTCTTGACCAGCCGTTCGGCGCGGGCGAAGCGCTTGTCGTTGGGCTGACCGGCATGAATATGCATGTCGGGCGTTGCTTGCGCCTTGACCAGGCCTAGCACTGCGGGCACCAGTTTCTTCGGCACGAGCATGAGTTCGAGATCGAGCGCGCGGGTTATGTCGATGAAACTCGACAGCCCAGGCTCCATCTTTCCGCTCTCGATTTGGGAGATATGGCTCTGCGTCAGCCCGGCGCGCTTACTCAGGGCGCGCTGACTAACCCCGGAGGCCTCACGGACCTCGCGTGTTTGCGCGATCAGGCTTTCGCTTTGGTAGGCCATGATACATAGTCCTAGATCAAATGGTCCGAACGATCAGGATGATGTATCTACCTTGACATACCACCGCCGTCAACGGTTGATTTAGGATAGTGATCATCACACGTCCTCCGATATAGGACTATGCATCACACTACATCCCGTTGGCCGAAATATGCGGCATTCTTCGGACCGGCGAAGGCATCGCTGCCAAGCCAATGGCATGTCGCACCTGAAAATAGAATGTACCTGCTACAACTGTAAGTTGTACATTATGGAACTGTTACGAAACATATCGCTCAATCAAATGTTATGCCTCAATACGCTTCGATCTGCTGGATGAACGATCGATCCATCAGCGCACAAAGCCGGCACTCTATTGCTCGCTTACGCGCTGCATGTGCCTAGCGGTACGCGAAACGCCTTCAGCGATCCGGTTGGCGGGTATCGATGAATAGCCCATTCGAAAGAAGCGGCACGGGCCGTCAGCACCGGGAAAGAATGGAGAACCGGATTCGATCAGCACGCCATCTTGGCGTAACTCGTTCATCAGCAGATCGGCGTCGAGCCCTTCGGGCCCTTCGATCCAAAAGGACGTGCCGCCGAAGGTTGAAGACCCTGCGATGGTGAAGCCGTTCTGCTGCAACGCTTCGGCCATCACGATATGGCGGCGATGATACTCCTGGCGCATCCGATGGATCACCGCGTCATAGTGGCCAAGCGCCAGGAAATAAGCGGCGGTGCGTTGCAGATGACCGGGCGGATGACGCAGCATCAGCGCCCGCAATGCCCGCGCCTCGCGTATCACCGGAGCTGGCGCGACCAGATAGCCCAGCCGCAGGCCCGGAAACAGCGACTTCGAAAAACTGCCGATGTAGAAGACGCGGCCACTGCGATCGAACGCCTTCAGCGCCGGCGATGGCGGCGCCAGAAAACTCATCTCGAACTCATAGTCGTCCTCAACGATGATGAAGTCCTTCGCAGCAGCGGCCTCCAGCAATGCTGTCCGTCTCTCGATCGGCATCGTGGCGCCGGTCGGAGAGTGATGGCTGGGTGTCACAAAGACGGCGTCAACCTCCTGCGGCAGCGAAGCCGGCCGCAAACCTTCCTTGTCGACATCGATGGCCGTCACTTCGGCGCCGCTCAGCCGCAGCGATGCACTCATGTCGGGGTGACACGGGTTTTCGCAAACGGCATGGGCACCCTGCCCCAGCAAGAGCTGGGTGACGATCCACAGAGCGTTCTGGGCACCCACAGTCACCAGAATCTCATCCTGGCTGGCGCGGATGCCCCGGCTGGGCAGTGTGCGCGAGCAGATGTAGTTGACCAGCTGGACATCATCGGCGGCGGCGAAGTCGCCGGCCATCAGCTCGAAATCCTCGCGTCCAAGCGCCCGCCGCGCACAGTCGCGCCACGCACCGAGATCGAACAGCGACGGGTCCATCTGGCCATAGAGGAACGGGTATGGGTAACGACGCCAGTCGAGCGGCTTTTGCATCTGTTTGGCGACGATAAAGGTCGAACGGAGCCGCACAGACCAGTCGATGTGATCAGCCTCTGCCGCCGGCATCGCCGCTTCCAGCGCCAGGGTCGGCGGATTGCCGGCAATACGATAGGCGCTGCGGCTTGCAGTCTCGACATAGCCTTGCGAGGCCAATTCCTGATAGGCCAGCGTCACGGTGATGCGCGAAATGTTCAGGTATTCGGCAAGCTTGCGCGTCGAGGGCAGTTGCGCGCCCGGCAGCAGGCGGCCCGACAAGACGGCCGAGACGATCGTTTCGCGAATCTGCGCCTGCAGGCCGATCCGGCTATTTTGGTCGAGAAAGAAGATCGTTTCCGAAACGGTCGCGTGCGCCATTGGCTCTGCCTGCATCGCTCAAACTGGATTCATTCAACTTCCTATCTGGATATAAGGCAATTGGTCTTACTCAATTATCCCTTTAGACAGAACCAAGACCGGCACCAAAGCCGGCAAATTCCCGGAACAACCGGTGGCACAAAAACAAGAGGGAAACGACGATGCATTTTATGTCTTTCAAATATATGGCCGGCACCGCAACGGTAGTCGCCGGTCTGTTCAGTTCCACGTTAGCTTTCGCTGAAACCACGGTTGTGGTCGGCTATCAGCAGATCGTGGGTCCATTCATCACCGCAATCGCCGACGGCCGCTTCGATGCGGCGGCCAAGGAAGCCGGTTACACCATCGACTGGCGTCAGTTCAGCTCGGGCGGCGACATCTCGACCGCTCTGGCTTCCGGCAATGTGCCGATTGGGGTCATCGGCTCCACCGGCACCACCGCCGCCGCCACACGCGGCGTCGACCTCGAACTGTTCTGGATCCTCGACAATATCGGCAAGTCGGAAGCACTGGTTGCCCGCGAGGGTTCCGGCATCGAAAAGCCGGAAGACCTCAAGGGCAAGAATGTCGGCGTGCCTTTCGTCTCGACGTCGCATTTCCATCTGCTGGTCGGTCTCGAACAAGTGTGGAAGGTCGATCCGCGCGAGGTCAACATCCTTAACATGAAGCCGCCGCAGATCATCGCCGCCTGGCAGCGCGGCGACATCGATGCCGCCTATGTCTGGCCACCTGCTCTGTCCGAGCTCATGAAGAACGGCAAGGTCATCGCCGACTCCGAAACCATCGGCGCCGCCAGCGTGCCGACTTTCGACGGCCTCGTCGCCGACAAGAACTGGGCCGCCGAGAACCCGAAATTCATGACCGCCTTCACCAAGGTGCTGGCCCAGGCCTATTCCGACTACAACACCAACAAGGCGGCGTGGACCCCAGACTCCGCGCAGGTTCAGGGCATCGTCAAGCTTATCGGCGGTGACGGCGCCGGTGCAGTCGAAGCGCTCAATCTCCTTTCCTTCCCGAACGCTGCCGAGCAGGCTTCAGACCTCTGGCTGGGTGGCGGCGCAACCCGCGCCCTGGTCGAAAGCGCCAAGTTCCTTGCCGCTCAGAAGCAGATCGACAAGGCACTCGACGACTATGCGCCCTTCGTCAACGGTAGCTACGCCAAGGCCGCGTCCGAGTGACGTAGGAAGCGCTGCCGCCAGTGTCCTGGCGGCGGCGCGTCTTGTCATTCGAGTGAACAGTCTTTCGAAAGGTCGCGAGATGGAAACCCTCAACGTCAGTAATGTCAGCCTGACTTATCCAGGCCTCTATTCAGATCAGGCGGTCATCGCGCTCAAGGGCGTCAACCTTGAGATCAACAGCGGCGATTTCGTCGTCGCGCTCGGTGCGTCGGGCTGCGGCAAGACCACGCTGCTCAACCTTATGGCCGGCTTCATGGCACCAAGCGCCGGCGACATCACACTGGGCGGCCGCGCCGTCGTCGGCCCAGCAGCCGATCGCGGCGTGGTGTTCCAGAAACATGCACTGCTGCCGTGGCTGAATGTCATCGACAACACCGAATTCGGATTGAAGCTGCGCGGGGTCGACAAGGCCACGCGGCGCGAGATCGCAACCAAGAACCTCGCTTTGGTCGGGTTGCAGGATTTCCACCGCCACATGATCTATCATCTGTCGGGCGGCATGCAGCAACGCGTCGGCATTGCCCGCGCACTGACCTGCGACCCGGCGATGCTGCTGATGGACGAGCCGATGGCGGCGCTCGACGCGCTTACGCGCGAAACCATCCAGGAGCTGCTGCTCAAGGTCTGGCAGCTCACCAACAAGATGTTCTTCTTCATCACCCATAGCGTCGAAGAGGCGCTGTTCCTGGGCTCGCGGTTGATCGTCATGTCGCCACGGCCAGGCCGGATCACCCACACTTATGAGCTCGATTTCAATCGACGCTTCCTGGAGGAGGGAAACGCACGTGCAATCAAATCCAGCCGCGATTTCATCGAGATGCGAGAGCAGATCCTCGGCATTATCTATGGCGACGAACTCCAGTCCGGCAGCCCGGAACACCTCCATGCTTGAGCGCCTCTCGCGAGCCAAGTCCGCAAGCCCGGGCAAGATCTATGGCGCCCCCGGCGAAGGCATGAGCGGCTATATCAGCCTGGTCACCGCGCTCACGCTTTTCGCGCTGTGGCTGCTGGTCACCGAGATGGGCTGGGTCAAGCCGTTGTTCCTGCCCTCGCCGCTCGCCGTCTGGGACAAGTTCGTCATCGCCATGACCGAGGGCGTGTCGAACTCGACCCTGGTGCAGCACACCATGGCCAGCCTCGGGCGCGTGCTCGGCGCTTTCGTCCTGGCACTGCTCACCGCAGTACCGATCGGCATCCTCATGGGCGTCAACCGCGTCGTGCGCGGCCTGTTCGATCCGATCATCGAATTCTACCGGCCACTGCCGCCGCTCGCCTATCTGCCGCTAATCATCATCTGGCTCGGCATCGGCGAATTTCCAAAAGTGTTCCTGATCTACCTGGCCATCTTCGCGCCGATGGCCATCGCCGCCCGCGCCGGGGTGCGCTCGGTGTCGACCGAGCAAATCCACGCCGCCTATGCGATGGGCGCTACCCGCACTCAGGTCATCAGCCAAGTCATCCTCAAGGCCGCATTGCCTGAAATCTTCACCGGCATGCGCATCGGCATCGGCGTCGGCTGGACAACGCTGGTCGCGGCCGAAATGGTCGCCGCCCACCGCGGCCTGGGCTTCATGGTGCTCAATGCCGCCGAATATCTCGCCAGCGATACCGTCATCATGGGCATTATCGTGATCGGCATCTTCGCCTTCGCCTTCGACCTTCTGATCCGCTACCTGGAAAAGGTGCTCATTCCCTGGAAGGGCAAGATCTGATGACAGCGCTCACTCATCCGGCGACATCGCCACCCGGCTGATCCGCCGAACCGACCAGACCAACACATCGTGACGAACAGCCGGCTTGTCCCGGCCACGGCGAAGCTCTGCCTGAATGGCGCCGCCGCGAAAGACATGAGGACCGAGAAATGTCGATGACTACCGAAGATCTTGCCCGTCTCTTCGACGCCTTCAACCGGCACGACATTGACGGCGTCATGGCCTTCTTCGCCGAGGATTGCGTCTTCAACGCGATCGGCGGTCCGGAAGTCTACGGCACTCGATTCGAAGGCCCCGGCCCCATCGCAGCCGCCTTCAGCGGCGTCTGGAAAGCTATGCCTGACGCGCGCTGGGATCATCACAACCACCTGGTCCATGGCGACCGGGCGGTTTCGGAATGGACCTTCTCCGGCACCAATGCCGACGGCAGCCGTGTTGAGGCCGAAGGCTGCGACCTGTTCAAATTACGGGACGGCAAGATCATCGGCAAGCAGGCGTTCCGCAAGAACCGTCCGCTTATTCCGGCGCCGGCCAAGAGCTGAGCAGAAGCAGAAAGGAACGGCAGATGGAACATCAGCTGACACGGCCGACAGCCCAGCGCAAGCCGTTCGACCCGGCCTACGATCCGGTGCATGCGGCCAATCCCGGCGATGGCAAGGATTATGCGCCGACCTACTGGATCGCCACCGCCGGCACGCCGCCGGAAGATGATGGCCCGGTGACGCAGGATGTCGACGTCGATGTCGCCATTGTCGGCTCCGGCTACACCGGCCTGTCCTGCGCCATCCACCTGGCGAAGGAACACGGCATCAAGGCAACCGTGTTGGAGGCCAATGGCGTCGCCTGGGGTTGCAGCACCCGCAATGGCGGCCAGGCCCAGCTTTCGTCCGGCCGGCTGAAGCGCTCGCAATGGATCGAACGCTGGGGTGTCGATGTCGCCAAAAAGCTTCATGTCGAGATCAGCGAGGCGTTCGATGTCTTCCGCGACCTGATCCGTTCGCCCGAAATCGACTGTGACGCGCAGGATGGCGGCCACCTCTACATCGCCCACCGCGACAAGGTGATGCCGGCGCTGGAGAAGGAAACGCGCCTTCTAAACGAAGTATTCGGCTACCCGGCCCGTATCGTCGGTCGCGACGAGGTCTATCAAGACTTCGTCCGTGATGCCGAGGCTAAGGGGGCGATGTTCGAACCGGACGGCATGGGCATCCACGCCGCCAAGCTCGCCTTCGGGTATCTCAAGCTGGCCCGCAAGCTCGGCGCCAAGGTGCATACGTCTAGCCCGGTGCTCGATTGCCAGCTCAAGGGTGGCGTCCATCATCTGCGGACGCCAGGCGGCACGGTGCGCGCCCGCGTCGTCTGCATCGCCACGGCTGGCTACACTTCGCCGGGTCTGCATGCACTCACCAGGCATCGACTGATGCCGATCTTGTCGAACTCGATCGTCACGCGGCCGCTGACCGATAGCGAGCGCGAAACACTGAATTTCCAGACGCGCATCCCGCTCACCGACACCCGCACCCTGCGCCACTATTACCGCATGCTGCCGGACGGCCGGGTGCAGATCGGCAGCCGCAGTGCCATCACCGGCCGCGACGCGACCAACCGCAAGCATCTCGATCTGCTGCTTGAAGGGCTCTACCGCAAGTTTCCGGTGCTGCGTGGCATCGAGGTCGACTACTCCTGGTGGGGCTGGGTCGATGTCAGTCACGACATGATGCCGCGCATCTTCCGGCCCGACCCCAAGCAGCAGCTGTTCTACGCCATGGGCTATGGCGGCAACGGCGTCATGTACTCGGCCCAGGCCGGCCGGCGCATGGCCCAGATGGTCGCCGGCAAGGGTGGCGGCCTCGACCTGCCGATCTTCACCTCGCCATTGCCGAGCCACGGACTGCTGACGCCGTTCAGGCGTCTCGGCCAGTGGGGCATGTACCGCTGGTATTACCTCAAGGACGAAATTCTCTAGCCCGCCAGGGCACGACACCGACCCGAAATCGAAAGGAACAAGACCATGAAGATGACGACGGAAGAAGCATTTGTGAAAGTCCTGCAGATGCATGGCATCGAGCATGCATTCGGGATCATCGGATCGGCGATGATGCCGGTCTCCGATCTGTTCCCGAAAGCCGGGATCAAGTTCTGGGACTGCGCGCACGAGACCAATGCCGGCATGATGTGCGACGGCTTCAGCCGCGCCACCGGTACGATGGCGATGGCGATCGGTCAGAACGGCCCCGGCGTCACGGGCTTCATCACCGCCATGAAGACCGCCTACTGGAACCACACGCCGATGCTGATGGTGACGCCACAGGCGGCCAACAAGACCATCGGACAGGGTGGCTTCCAGGAAGTCGACCAGATGGCGATGTTCGAGGAGATGGTCTGCTACCAGGAAGAGGTGCGCGACCCTTCGCGCATTCCCGAAGTGCTGAACCGGGTGATCGAGAAGGCGTGGCGCGGCTGTGCGCCTGCGCAGATCAACATCCCGCGCGATTACTGGACCCACGTCATCGACGTTGACCTGCCGAGCATCGTGCGGCTGGAACGTCCATCGGGTGGACAGCAGGCGATCGCCGAGGCCGCGAAGCTGCTGTCGCAGGCAAAGTTCCCGGTCATCCTCAACGGCGCCGGCGTGGTGATCGGCGAGGCGATCGCGGAATCGATGGCGCTAGCCGAGCGGCTCGATGCACCGGTCTGCTGCGGTTACCAGCACAATGACGCCTTCCCCGGCAGCCATCGGCTTGCCGCCGGCCCGCTCGGCTACAATGGTTCGAAGGCGGCAATGGAATTGATCGCCAGGGCCGATGTGGTGCTGGCGCTTGGCACCCGCCTCAACCCATTCTCGACGCTGCCGGGCTATGGCATCGACTATTGGCCGAAGAACGCCGCCATCATCCAGGTCGACATCAATGCCGACCGCATCGGCCTGACCAAGAAGGTCTCCGTCGGCATCTGCGGCGATGCCAAGCAGGTGGCGCGGCAGATTCTCGATCAGTTGTCACCATCGGCAGGCAACATCGACCGCGACGCACGCAAGGCGGCGATCCACCAGACCCGTTCGGCCTGGCTGCAGCAGCTGTCGTCGATGGACCACGAGGATGACGACCCGGGCACCGAGTGGAACGCCGGTGCACGCCGCCGTGAGGCGGACCGTATGTCGCCGCGCCAGGCCTGGCGGGCGATCCAGGCAGCGCTGCCGAAGGAGGCGATCATCTCCACCGACATCGGCAACAACTGCGCCATCGGCAATGCCTATCCGAGCTTCGAGAAGGGCCGCAAATACCTGGCGCCCGGCATGTTCGGCCCCTGCGGTTACGGCTTTCCGTCGATCGTCGGCGCCAAGATCGGCCGACCGGATGTGCCCGTTGTCGGCTTCGCCGGGGACGGCGCCTTCGGCATCTCGATGAACGAGATGGGTGCGATCGGCCGCGAGGGCTGGCCGGCCATCACCATGGTGATCTTCCGCAACTATCAATGGGGAGCGGAGAAGCGCAACACGACCCTTTGGTATGACAATAACTTCGTCGGCACCGAGCTTAACCCCAACCTCAGCTATGCCAAGGTGGCCGAAGGCTGTGGGCTGAAGGGCGTCGTCGCGGACACGCCGGCTGCATTGACCGAGGCGCTTGCCAAGGCGCTCGAGGATCAGGCCAAGGGCGTCACCACCTTCGTTGAAGTGATCCTCAACCAGGAACTCGGCGAGCCGTTCCGCCGCGACGCGATGAAGAAGCCGGTGCCGGTCGCCGGCATCGACAGGGCCGACATGCGCACGCAGCAACTGGCCTGAGACACCACGCCTGCACGGCCCGCCCTGCCCGACGGGCGGGCCGCTAGCGCCAGCATCCCATGGCAGTAACTGGAACGAAAACATGAACACAAACGCCGCTGCACAACCGTACCTCCAGGGCCTGCCATCCGTCTTTTCGAACTACTGGCCGGGCCTCGCGGTGACCGCCGCCGTCGCCATCGCGGCGCAGTTCCTCTCCGACCACTACGGCGCACCGGCCATGCTGATGGCGCTACTTCTCGGCATCGCCTTCCACTTCCTGTCCGAAGAGGGCCGCTGCGTCGCCGGCATCGAGTTCTGCGCCAAGAAGGTGCTGCGCATCGGCGTGGCGCTGCTCGGCATGCGCATCAGTGTCGACCTGCTTATCGGGTTAGGCGCCAGCACCATCCTTCTGCTGGTCGCGGCAATCGCCGCTACCGTCGGCTTTGGCCTGATCGCGGCAAAGCTGCTCGGTCGCGGCTGGCGGCTGGCGCTTATCACCAGTGGCTCGGTAGCCATCTGCGGTGCCTCAGCTGCGATGGCCATTGCTGCCGTGCTGCCCAGGAACGAATTCTCCGAGCGCAACCTGATCTTCACGGTATTGTCGGTAACCGTGCTCTCCACGCTTGCGATGATCGCTTATCCGATCATCGCCCAGACCCTGGGACTGGATGCGCGCGCCACCGGCATCTTCTTCGGCGGCACCATCCACGATGTCGCCCAGGTGGTCGGTGCGGGATTCTCGGTCTCGCCGGAAGCGGGCGAAACGGCGACGCTGGTCAAGCTGATCCGCGTTACCATGCTCGCCCCGGTCGTGCTGATCTTCTCCATTGCCCTGCGCAACGTGCCGCAGCAAGGCGGCGAGACCGGCAAGCGTCCACCGTTGCTGCCCGGCTTTGTCGTCGCTTTCCTGATCCTCGCCGCCGTCAACTCCTTCGGCCCCATCCCTGAAGTTGTCGCCAAGGCCGGCATGGAGGCCTCGCGCTGGGCGCTACTCGCCGGCATCGTTGCCGTCGGCATGAAGACCTCGCTGCGCCGCGTGCTCGATGTCGGCGGCGACGCGGTCGCTCTGATCGTCGCCGAGACGATCTTCATCGGCCTGTTCATACTCGCCGGCATCTACTATCTGGGGCATGCCTGATGAAACCGCTCGACCGCATCATCGAAACAGCCCGGCAGGCACCGAAGCGCATCGTGCTGGCAGAGGGAGAGGATCCACGCATCATCGAGGCAGCGATCCGCGCGCAGCGTGAGGGGATTGCCCAGATCATCCTCATCGGCAACCGCCAGATCATCGAAGACAGGCTCGCCGCCGCCGGCGTACAGACAGCGACGTTCCGCATCGAGGATCCAGCGATCTCGCCGCTTGGGCCTCGCCTTGCCGCCGCCTATCATCAGTTGCGCAAGGCCAAGGGCGTCGACGAGGCTGCGGCGACTGAAGCGTTGCGTTCGCCGCTCATCTTCGCTGGAATGATGGTGCGTGAAGACGAAGCTGACGGGACGGTCGGCGGCGCGGTTGCCACCACCGCCGACACCGTGCGTGCGGCCCTGCAGACCATTGGCCGCGCGCCCGGCGTCAGTCTCGTCTCAAGCTTCTTTCTGATGATGCTGTGCGAGCCGCATCATGTGAAGAAAGGGGCTTTCGTCTTCGCCGATTGCGGACTGGTCGTCGACCCGGACGCCGCCGGTCTCGCCGACATCGCCCGCATGTCGGCGCGCTCCTATACGGCGCTGGCCGGCGCGCCGGCCAAGGTAGCGATGTTGTCTTTCTCGACAGCCGGAAGTGCTGCGCATGAGCGCGTTTCCAAGGTGGTCGAGGCGACCCGGCTGGCCCATGCCGCCGACCCCGGTCTCGTCATCGATGGCGAGTTGCAGTTCGATACCGCCTTCGTCGAGGCGGTCAGCACCGCCAAGGCACCCAACTCGGCCCTGCACGGCGAGGCAAATGTCTTCGTCTTCCCCAATCTCGACGCTGCCAATATCGGCTACAAGATCGCCCAGCGCATCGGCGGCGCAACCGCCATCGGACCAATCCTCCAGGGCCTCGCCAAACCGGCCAACGACCTCTCCCGCGGCTGCTCGGCAGATGACGCTTTCCACATGATTGCGGTGACGGTGGTTCAGGCCCGCTCTAGCGTCTCGAAAGGCATCGACGTCCGACTTCTCTCATATTAGCCGCGTCTGCGATTTGAACCGGTCGTTTTCCGCGTTCTGGGTTCCACGGAGCGGCTTCTGTAAACTTCAAGCACGGCAGATTCAGGCGGAAGCAGCTTTGTCAGGCGCCCCGGGACGTTGAGAGACGGCGTCGAAAACGATCCTCTGACAAAGCCCTCCTCCGTCACGGTTTTGCAGGATCACGGTACCGCCGTAGCGCTCGATAATTTCCTTGGCGATGGCGAGACCGAGGCCGGCGCCAGGCACGGACTGTCTGCGTCCGGGATCAACCCGGAAGAACGGCTCGAACGCCTTGTCCAGCAGTTCCGGAGGAATGCCCGGCCCCCGATCGGTCAGGCCAAGCATTGCTTTCCCGTTGGAGGCGGTCAGCGTAACGCTGCAACCGGCTCCATGGGTGGCGGCGTTGATCATAAGGTTGCGAATGGCGCGCCGCAGACCAAGAGCGCCGGCCCGCACCGAAACCGCCTCAAGGCGTTCTATCGTCACGCGATGCCCGAGCGATTCCATTTCGGCGACAATGTCGCGGACCAGTTTCTCAAGCTGGACGGTTTCGACATCATCCTGATCGACTTCCTCACGCACCAGGCGGATAGCGCTGTCGGCAATGCGGTCGAGTTCATCGAGATCGTTGAGCCACTTTTCGCGTTCGTCTTCGTCGAGGAACTCAACGCGCAGGCGCATCCGCGTCATGGGCGTGCGCAGGTCGTGACCGGCGGCTGCAACCAGCCGCATGCGGCTTTCCATGGCTGTCTTCAATCTGGCAGAGAGCTGATTGAGTGCGTGTGCCGTTGCCCTGACCTCGCCTGAGCCATCCTCCGGCAGCGGGGCGAGAACGCCGTCCGGTCCAATCTTGGTTATTGCTGCCTCCAGCATTTCCAGCGGTCTCGTAAGAACTGCCGTAAAATAGAGAGATACCGCCGTCGCACCAAGCACGATCAACGTGATCCAGCCCGCCAGAACAAGCCAGCCACGAGGCGGAGGCGAGAAATTCGGGACATCCACGATCATCCATCGCCTGTCGGGCAGGTTGACCGAAGCCTCCATGCCGCGTTTGCCGATGGCCCGTGTCACCACCGCCTGAAGGTTGAGGCCGTCACGATGCAGAATGTCATTGAGCACGCTCGTGTGCTTCTGGTCTTTGATCCCGTCTGCCGGATGATCGTACAGGTCTATAGGAACACGCTTGATGCCCGGAACCTCATCGGGAATGAGCTGCGCCAGAAGCCGTATCTGGCGCGCGACAGGCTCCATCAGCACTTCCGGACGCGGCCCGCCCATGACGCTGATAGCGGCGGTCGTCGCCAGAGCGACAACGCCGACGATCGAAGCGACCAGCAGCAGTATGAGCCGCTTGCGCAGAGAAGTCATACCGGCTGCTCCGAGGTTTCAACGCGAGCGGTGAGCTGATAACCACCATTGCGGACGGTCTTGAACAACGGTGCGTCTGGGGTTTCGCCAAGCTTGCGGCGCAGCCTGCTCATCAGCACGTCGACGGAGCGATCAAGTGGATCGCGTTCGCGACCCTGGGTCAGATCGAGCAACTGGTCCCGTGACAAAAGCCGGCCGGGCCGTTCCAGAAACACCTGCAGCAGATCGAATTCCGCACCGGTGAGATCGACGGTCGCACCTTGCTCATCGATTACCTCGCGGGTGTCCGGCTCCAGGGTGTGGTTGGCAAACCGGTAGATACGCGCGCGCGGCGCAACGGCTTCTTCCGGCCCCGATCGACGCAGTACGGCCCGGATACGAGCTGTCAATTCTCTTGGGTTGAAGGGCTTACCGAGATAGTCATCGGCGCCAAGTTCCAACCCGATGATGCGATCCACATCCTCCTTGAGCGCCGTCAGCAGAATGACGGGGATATGCGGTTTGCGATCACGCAGGCCGCGGCAGATGTCGAGCCCCGAACCGTCGGGCAGCATGACGTCGAGAACGATCAGGTCGAACTGGCCGGAGCCGAGCTTCTGTTCGCATTCGCGCCGGTCCGCCGCCGTGGTGACCCGGAAACCCTGACCATCGAGATAGCGCCCGAGAAGTGTGCGGATCTCGCGGTCGTCATCAACGACAAGGATGTGAGGTAGTGACTGCATGATATGCCCAGCGCCGTTTGGTGTTCAGTGCTGATTATAGGGAGAGCAGACGGCGAGAGGCACGAAAATTTGCAACTAAGTGTTTCCAGCCTCGAAACGGAAACCTTCGGAAACAAATCTCTCCTTTGCGGAAATCTTCGGCAACACGCCGACGCATAACGGAAAAAAGTACTTCCTATCTTCCTGCCATCCGAAGCACGCAGGAAAGGATTACATCATGCGAAACACGCTTTTTGCGCTCGGTCTCTTCTCCGTCGCTGCCATTCACCCTGCATTGGCGCAGCAGGCCGATTTTGCTCAAGCACCGGACGATGACCTGCCGGTCGTTGCGCTTCAAGGTGGCCTGGACAATTCTCCCATGCATCCGCCTGCGCCAGGGCGACCGATGAGGCATGGACCGGACGGTGCCGACGGTTGGCGCGGTCCGGGGAACGGCCATTTTGGCCCAATGCGTATGGGACCGCCGCGCGAGTTCATGCTTGCAGCAAGGCTTTCGGCGGTTGAGACCCGTATCGGTATCCGGGCCGAACAGCTTGATGCTTGGCGCGATTACACCAGCGCACTACAAACCGTCCTGGCACCGCCGCGCCCCGGCGATTTCGTTCGCGGCCCACAACCGGGAACGGAAGCCCGGAAAGATCCGTTCGCCCGCGACGAAAGGCTGGCCGACGAAATCGGCAAGCGTGCCGCAGCGGCCGAAAAGCTCAAGGCAGCGATCGCAACGTTGCGCACCACTTTGACACCCGAACAGCTCGAACAGCTTGCCTCGGCGAACCGCATGGACCGGCCGCATGGTCCGCGTGCCGGTTTTGCCGAGGGAGCAGCAGGTCGACCGGATGACGGCGGGCCCTCCCCAAGCCCGGTCCCGCCCACCGACGGTCAGCCCTGACCTGCTGCGCCGGCCGGTCCGCGGGGCCATTGGCGGGCCGGCCGGCATCAATCCGAGCCTTCACCATTGGATGGATGAAAGAGGAATCTCCCCATGTGGGAAATGTTCTTGATGCTGCGTCTGCTCATGGCGGTCGCGCCCGGTTCGCCGCGTCGCGGTTCCAGCCGGGCATTTCAGCCTGTGCAGGGTTTTACCGGTGCGACGAGGCTCGCCTTTGGCGCGTGGCGACTTTCACTCGATATATCCAATCACCAGCAGCCCCAATCAGCGGACGGCAACGAGACCCATGACCACAAGATCATCGCGTAAAAGATATCTGGCGCTGGCAGCTGTCGTCCTTGCAGTCGCGATCGTTGCCATCATCAAGGCTTACGGCCGCGGCAACGCCGATGTGACTGAAGTTGCATCGCCAGTTCCGGCCCAGGCAGCATCTCTGACCGTCGCGGTTGAAACGGTGAGCAAGGATAAGATCACCTCGTCCATCACCGCTACCGGTACCGTGCAAGCCTGGCAGGAAGCTATCATCGGCTCGCCGGCCAGCGGCCTGCAACTGGTTGAAGTTCCGGTCAGCGAAGGCGACCAGGTCACCAAGGGCAAGATTATTGCGAAACTGGACGATGCCCTGCTCAAGGCTCAACTTGCCGAGCAAGAGGCCGCGGTTCAGCAGGCGCGCGCGACGCTGGAGGCGGCCAAGAATGCCGAGGCGCGCGGCCAGAAGCTGCTCGCCAGCAAGGCGATCAGTGCCGAAACCGCAGAAGAACGAGCTACCACCGTCAAGACCGCCGCGGCTCAACTCGCGCAGGCAGAGGCCGCAGCCAACCGCATTGCCGTCTCTCTGGCCCAGACGGAAATCCGCGCGCCTTTTGCCGGCACGGTTTCGACACGACCGGCGGTCGCTGGCTCCATTGTACAGTCCGGCACGGAACTGATGAGAATCGTGCGCGACGGCAAGGCTGAGATCGCCGTCCAGGTTCCCGACAAGGACCTGTCCAGGATAGCGGTGAACAATCATGCAACCATAACTGACGCTTCGGGAAACACCCTGTCGGGCACGGTTTCGTCCATTGCGCAGAAGGTCGATGCAACCACGCGGCTAGGTCTCGTCTATGTCACGCCTGGAGACAATTCCGGTCTCAGGCCCGGCATGTTCGCTCGCGTATCGATCACCACATCTTCCACGGAAGGCCTGAATGTTGCTGAAAGCGCGCTGATCTGGCGCGACGGCAAGCCGAACGTCTTCATCGTTGGTGAAGACGGTAAAGTGCTGGCGCGTCAAATCGAAACCGGAAACCACAGGGACGGCCGTGTTGTTGTGACCGATGGTTTGGCTGGCGGGGAGAGCGTCGTCGTCTCCGGTGCGGGCTTCCTCAACGATGGCAATGTTGTCCGCGTCGCAACCATTGACGGGGAACAGATCGCGTCCAGCACCGGAGCAGCCCAATGAACGCCATATCATCCTGGTCGATCCGCAATCCGGTGCCGACCATCGTCCTGTTCCTGTCGCTGACGATCGCCGGGCTCTACGGCTTCATGCAGCTTCGCACCAACAATATGCCCGACATCGACCTGCCGACCGTCACCGTCACTGTTTCCCAATCGGGAGCAGCGCCGAGCGAGATGGAGGTGCAGGTCGCACGCGTCATCGAAAATACGGTGGCGAGCCTGGAAGGCGTGGACGACGTGTCGACCTCGATCAGCGAGGGCTCCTCCACGACGACCATCCAGTTCACCCTCGATACCGATCCCGAGACGGCCACCAACGACGTTCGCAACGCCGTTTCGACCGTGCAGTCCAGCCTCCCGGCGGGCGCGACGGAGCCGGTCGTGTCGAAGGTCAACGCCAGCGGCAGTTCGGTGCTGACCTTCGTGGTCGACGCCCCTGCAATGTCGCCCGACGCATTGAGCTGGTATGTCGACAACGATGTCGCCAAGGCATTACTCGGCGTCGACGGCGTCTCAAAGATCACGCGTTCCGGCGGTGTCGACCGGGTCATCCGTGTCGAACTCGATCCCGACCGATTGGCCGCCCTCGGCATCAGCGCCGGCGATGTCAGCCAGACGCTTGCCTCCATTAACGTCAATCAGCCCGGCGGCCGCACCACCATCGGCAGCCAGGAGCAGTCGGTGCGCACCCTTGGCAGCGTCTCGACTGTCGAGGCACTGGCCGATACCCGCATTCCGCTCACTACGGGCGGCAACGTCAGGCTGGCCGACCTCGGCAAGGTGACCGATAGCTGGGAGAAACCCCGCCAAGCTGCCTATCTCGGCGGCAAGGAGATCGTTGCCTTCAACATCTACCGGTCTGTCGGTTCGAGCGAGGTCGATGTGGTCAAGGCCGCGCGCGCTTCGATCGCCGAGATAGGCAGCGCGAACCCGTCCGTGAAATTCACGGAAGTCACATCCTCCTCCGATTTCGTGCTGGAAAGCTACGATGCCGCGTTTGAAGCCCTGTGGCTCGGCGCGCTGCTGGCGGTGGGCGTGGTCTGGCTGTTCCTGCGCGAAATCCGCGCGACGCTGGTTTCAGCTGTCGCCATGCCGCTGTCGTTGATCCCGACTTTCGCCGTCATGGCGCTCTTCGACATTTCGCTCAACAACATCACGCTGCTGGCGCTTTCGTTGGTGGTCGGCATTCTGGTCGACGATGCCATCGTCGAGATCGAGAACATCGTCCGCCATATGCGAGAGACCGGCCAGAGCGCCTATCAGGCAGCACTTGAGGCCGCCGACGAGATCGGTCTTGCCGTGGTGGCAACAACCGCGACGATCGTCGCCGTGTTTCTGCCGGTTGCCTTCATGCCGGGTATTCCGGGCAAGATATTCTTCAGCTTCGCGGTCGCGGTTTGCGTTTCGGTTCTGTTTTCGCTGCTTGTGGCGCGCACGCTGACGCCGCTGATGGGCGCCTATCTGGTACGTGCCGGCGGCCACAGCGAAGACGATACACCAGCCTGGGTGCCGACCTATATCTGGCTCCTGCGTGCAGCACTCAACCATCGCTGGATCACGCTTATCGCCGGCATCGCCTTCTTCGTTGGATCGATGTCGCTGGCGACGCAACTGCCGACGGAATTCATGGCGGCGACCGATCGCGGCCGTTCGATGATCTCGGTCGAATTGCAGCCAGGCTCTACAATCGAGCAGACCACCGCCGTGGTGAAGGAGATCACCAAGCGTCTCGAGAGCGAGCCGGCAATTGAAAGCATCTTCGCCACGGTAGGCACGGCTGCCGAGTCCGGTGGCGGGCCGAACCGCAGCTCTTCCTCGGCGGAGGTCCGCAGCGCCAATGTGACGGTCAATCTGAAGCCGCGGGACGAACGGAGCGTTTCCCAGCAGCAATTCGAAGCGGAAGCCTCGCCTAAGCTCAACGACATTCCCGGCGCGCGGATCCAGTTCGGAGCCGACGGCTCCTCTGGCGCCAAGGTGTCGATCACACTGGTCGGTGACAATGGCGATGTGCTGCAGAAGACAAGCGATACGCTGATCGACCAGATGAAATCGGTCCCTGGCCTGATGAACCCAACTTCGACGGCTGCCGCGACCAAGCCCGAGCTGATCGTTCGCCCCGACGACGCCCGCACCGCCGAGCTTGGCATTACGGCGACCGAAATTGCCCAGACGGTGAAGATCGCGACGATCGGCGACACCGACACAAGCCTGCCGAAATTCAATCTCGGTGACCGGCAGGTCTCGATCGTGGTCACTTTGCCGGATGGCGCGATAGACAATCCCGCCAAGCTTGCCATGTTGCCGTTGACCGGCACGAAAGGCACCGTGCCACTGGGTTCGGTGGCGGACATCAGCTTCAACGCGGGTCCCAACAGCATCACGCGGGTAGACCGCAGCCGCAGTGCCACCATCGAGGCCGACCTTTCCGGCATCACGCTCGGCGAGGCGACGGTCGCCATCCGCGCGCTGCCGGTGATGCAGAGCCTGCCAGATGGCATTCACGAACTGGCACGCGGCGATGCGGCGCGCATGCAGGAACTGTTCACCGGCTTCGCCACCGCCATTGTTGCCGGCATTCTGCTGATGTATCTGACGCTGGTGCTGCTTTTCCGCAGCTTCGTTCAGCCGGTGACGATCCTTGTTGCGCTGCCGCTGTCTGTTGGCGGTGCGCTCGGCTTCCTGCTGATCGCCGGAAAGGCGCTCGGTCTGTCGGCCCTGATCGGCCTGCTGATGTTGATGGGTATAGCCGCCAAAAACTCGATCCTGCTGGTCGAATACGCGCTGATCGCCGAGAAGGAGCGCGGCATGAGCCGCATCGAAGCACTGCTGGATGCAGCCAGAAAACGGGCACGGCCGATCGTCATGACTTCGATCGCCATGGGTGCCGGCATGCTGCCGATCGCGCTCGGCATCGGCGCCGACGCCGAAACACGCGCGCCGATGGCCATCGCAGTCGTAGGCGGATTGCTATCCTCTACGGTGCTGAGTCTCGTCTACGTGCCGGTGGTCTACACCTTCATGGACGACATCCAGCGTTTCCTCGGCCGGCATCTCGGCAAGCTTCTGGTGGAAAACCCCGGCGAGCCAGTCGAGGGCAATGGCTGACAGGTCTCGGCCAGCGCGGTCCCCTGCCCTCCTGATGTACCCTCAGGAAAGCAACATCCTCGCTGACGTGATCGCCAGGAAGAAAGCGAAGGCAAGCTTCAGGTAACGCGGATTCAGCGCATGAGCGAGGCGGGCGCCCAGCGGAGCAAACAGAAAGCTGACCGGCGCAATGATGGCGACCGCCGGCAGGCTGACATAGCCAAGGCTGAGTGGCGGGCGCCCGGCGATCTCCAGGCCAGCCCAGATGAAGCCCGCGACACCCGGAAGAGCAATCAGCAGCCCAAGTGCTGACGACGTGCCGACGGCGCGGTGGACCGGAAAGGAAAAGCTGGCGAGCGTCGGCACCGAAAGCGTGCCGCCGCCGATACCCATCAGCGATGAGATGAAACCGATGACAGTGGCGATCGCCCGGTTGATCCAGCCGCTCTTGGGAAGATGATCCGAAATCACCAGGGTCTTCGGGATCGCCATGTTGATGGCGACCAATATGCCGACAACACCAAAGACGAAGCGCAGCCCGGAACCGGGGATATACTTCGACATGATGCCGCCGATCAGCGCACCGATGAAGATGGTCGGCCCCCAGAGCCTCAGCAGCGATCTGTCGACGTTGCCGCGCTTGTTGTGCGCCCGCATCGAGGAGATCGAAGTCGGAATGATGACCGCCAACGAAGTGCCAACCGCAAGGTGACTGATGACGGCGGGAGAAAACCCGAAAAGCGTCAGCCCCCAGAATAGCACCGGCACAATCACAATGCCGCCGCCGACACCGAGCAGCCCGGCCAGTATGCCCGAAATCACGCCAGTGGCAGCCAGGCCGGCAATCAGCGCAGCGATGGTCTGGCCGTCGAGCAGTGACGGATCAAGTCCTGTTCCCAAAATGATGTTCCCTAGGCTAGCCGACCGATCTGGACTCTGAAGGCAATAAGCAGGTCCCGTGAAATTGGCAACTGCAGTGATGGATTAAGCAGTTCATGCAAAACATGAACTGCGCAGCACCTGACCCACAAAATCGAGGTCCAGCCTGACGCTAGTGCCGCACCATGCCAGCGTCGACATTCAGTGTCTGACCGGTGATCCAGCGCGCATCGTCGGAAGCGAGAAACGCCACGACATCGGCGATGTGCTCCGGCTGGCCCTTGCCCTTCATGGCCTGAAGCATCTCGACGAAACCGAAGGCCTCGTTGTGCGGGCTGGCCTTGACGCCGTCACTTTCGATGAGGCCCGGTGTCACGGCATTGGCGGTGATATTGTATTTGCCGAGCTCGGTGGCAAGCGCCCGGGTGAAGCCGATGACACCACCCTTGGCCGCGACATAGGCGGCCATGTTCGGCGTGCCGGCAAAGAAGGTATTTGACGAGATGCTGATAACCCTGCCCGCCTTTTCCACCGCACGCATCTGGTCGGTTGCAGCACGCGTGACGATGAAGGTGCCGGTCAGGTTGACGTCGATGATCTTGCGCCAATGATCGAGGTCGACGTCGTCCCAGGCGACAAAGGGAACGATGCTGGCATTGTTGACCAGGATGTCGACACCGCCGAGTTTTTCGATCTCGGCAAATAGTGCTTTTACGGACGCCGGATCCGACACGTCGGCAGCGACCGCTTTAGCCTTGCCACCGATGCCGGCAGCTACCGTCTTGGCGCCTTCGCCATTGATGTCGCTGACGATAACGGTCGCACCGTCGGCGGCCAGTCGCGCCGCGATGGCCTTGCCGATACCTTGCGCGGCCCCGGTAACCAGAGCGATCTTTCCTGCGAGCCGTTCAGTCATCGACATGTCCCCTTTGGTCTTTTGTTTGTGGAATTCATTTCAGGCATCCGCATCGATCACGGCGAGTGCTGCCTCGATACCCTTGCCAACCTGAAGCTTCCGGCCGGCCGCATTCAGCGCACCGCCCAAAGCCGTCAGCGCTGCGATCGCGTAGATCGGCTGGGCCGTTGGCCCCATGTGGCCAATGCGCGTCAGTTTGCCGAGCGTTTCGCCCCGGCCGGAAGAAAACACCACGCCGTAACGCTCACGCGCGGCCTGACGCAGCGCCTTTTCATCGACCCCGTCCGGCGTGCGGATGGCGGTTGTTGTCGGTGAGGCGATCTTTTCATTTGCAGCCCAGATCGACAGGCCCATCGCCTGAGCCCCGGCGCGTGTCGCCTTGGCGGTCAGGGCGTGCCGCGCCCACACCGCTTCCGGCCCCTCGTTGAGATAAAGGTCGAGCGCGACATCCAGGCCGTTCATTTCGGCGACGGACGGCGTAAACGGAAACGGCTTTTCCTTGGACCATGCATGCTCCCAATCGAGAATGCTCAGAACCGATGCGCGAGGTGCTGCAGAGTTCGCTTTCATCCTGGTCCAGGCACGGTCGCTCACGCTCATCAGCGTCAGTCCGGGAGGTGCGCCAAGGCACTTGTTCGGCCCGGTCACATAGATGTCGGCCTTGCAATCCTCGGGATGCGTTTTCATGCCGCCGAAGGACGAAACGGCGTCGACGATCAGATAGCCGCCATGCGCCGAAACGATCGCTCCGATCTCATCGATCGGGTTGATCGTGCCTGACGGCGTGTCGTGATGGCAGACCGAAACGACGGTGATTTCGGGATGCGATTTCAGCATGTCCGCGACGGACTGCGGATCGATCGCCTCATTGTAAGGAACCTCGATCTCCAGCAGGTTCGGCGAATAACGCTTCGCCCAATAGCCGAACCCCTTGCCGTAGACACCCGATGCCAGATTGAGCACCACATCATCCCTAGAGATGAGCGACGCCGCGGCGGCCTCCAGACCCATCACCGGCTCGCCATGCAGGACGACCGGCTTATTCGACAGACGCATGGCCTTCTGCGCCTTGCCGATGACCTTCTCGTAGAAGAGCTGGAACGCCGGGTCGTAGTCGTAAAGCACCGTGCGCCCGAGCCCCCGTAGCACATCGGGATAGGCGTTGACGGGACCGGCGGTGAGTGTGATCACCGGCTCAGTGTGGTCGGGATATCGCATGATCTGCCTCCGAAATGCCGGCCGTCAGCCGTAGAACTGCGTGCCGGTTTTGTAGGTTTTGAAGTTTTCCATGTCGTGGGAGTACATCAACTCGGCCTCGTTCTCCTCGGCCAGCTTCTGCACCCGGCGCATTGAGTTCACGCCCGCCACCGGGTCGATATGGAAGGCCGCCTGACACAGTGTCTCAAGGCTTTTTTGTGTGTAGGCAGCGTCGATCGTGAAAAGGATTGGCTTGCGCTTGGGAAAATTGACCATCAGGCTGTAATGGCCGATGGAATGGCCCGGCGTTGAAATCAGCCTGACGCCCTTGGCGAGTTCGATATCGCCATTGATCCCCTCGAAGGTTGAGTTCGCACGCGTGGTGCCGTCGAGCAGTTGGTCCGTTGCCCCGCGCGCTTCGGCTGCCTCTGCCGAGAAGCTGAGATCCGAATAGCCGAGATGCTCGAAGGGCTGCGGATTGCAGGCCTGCGGCACTTCGGTCTTGTGGCAGATCTTCTTGGCGTGCGGGAAATATTTGTTGCCGCCGCAATGGTCGAAATGGAAATGCGAATTGATGACAACGTCGATGTCTTTCGGCTCCAGCCCCAGAAGCGCCAGCGCGCCGGGTATCGTCTGGTCCTTGCTCTGGATCGGCTTTTCGAAAGGCAGCACCTTCATGACATGGTCATAGTCATAACCGGTGTCGATCAGGAAACGGCCTTCGGCATGTTCGATCAGGATCGAATAGACGGGAAAGCGCACCTCGCCACCCGGACCACGGTTCCAGAACACATGATAGCCGTCGAGAACGAGAGAGCCGCCGTCGAGCAGATAGACCTTTGTGTCCGACATCTTTACCTCCTGTTGTCGCGGCTCCCCATTTGCCGCCTTGAATTCTTGTTCAGCGTCAGCGCGCGCCGCGCTCATATGGAATGCCCAGTGCTGCCGGCAGGCTGGCGCGCCGGCCGAACAGAATGAGCATGATCATAACCGCCAGGAACGGCAGCATCTGAATGACATCGGTCGGGATGTTGATACCGGCAACCTGCATGGCGGTGGTCAGCGACAGGCAAACGCCGAACAGCAGCGCGCCGAACAGTACCCAGACCGGACGGCCCCGCGCGAGCATCGCCAGCACGATGCCAAGGAAGCCGGCGCCATTGGTGATGAACGGAATAAAGATGCCCGCCCCGACATTGGCGAGATAGGCACCACCGAGACCGGCCAGCGCGCCGGTCGTCAGGACTGCGATCGTGCGGGTTCGCACGACATCGATACCGGCCACGTCGAGGGCTGCAGGCTTGTCGCCGGCGGCCTGAAGATTGAGGCCAAGTTGTGTGCGGCGGTAGATGTAGCCCGTCACGAAAACCAGCGCGACGGCCAGATAGACGATAAGATGCTGACGAAAAAGCGCAGGCCCCAATATGGGGATATCCGCGAGAAATGGGATCACGGTCCTGTCCGCCGCCGGCAGGCGCGGATAGCTGCGCGAAAACTGGAAATGATGAAGCAGCGCCGTCAACCCCTCGAGCCCGAGCGTCAACCCGATGCCGATGACGATTTGGTTGAGGCCCAGCCGCACACATAGCAGTGCCATGAGAAGCGCCACCGCCATGCCGCCCACTGCACCGGTGAGAAAGCCGAGCCACAGCGACCCTGAATAAAACGCGCCGACGAAACCGAGATAGGCGCCGAAGATCATCATGCCTTCGATGCCGATGTTGAGCACGCCGGCCTTTTCCGACATCTGCTCACCCAGCCCGGCAAGAAGCAGCGGAATGGCGGCGGTTACGGCGCCGAACAGGAGCGCGCCGAGGAAGACTTCGCTGAACAGGCCCGTCATGACGTCACGCCTTTCGCGACTGGTTGTAGCGGTGGTCGATATATTCGGCGAGCGCCAGCATGATCAGAACGATGGAGACAAGCACGAGGGTGAAGTGATGCGGCACGCCGAGCCGCCGCGCAGCGCTCTCGCCACCGATCGACAGAACTGACAGCATGAACACGAAGCCGATGGCCGCGATACCGTTCATGCGGGCCAGGAAGACGACCGGGATTACCGCCATCGCATAGGCCGGGTTCCAGTCGGCCCGCACATTGCCCTGAACACCGAGGATGTCGACCGCACCGGCCAGGCCGGCCAGACCGGCCGAGATGGCAAAGACGGCGATGGTGAGTTTCGGCACGCCGAGACCGGCATGGACGGCAGCACGCGGATTGGCGCCGACGATCTGCAATTTCAGGCCAAACGCCGTGCGGGTCATGACGAAATGCACGATGAGGATGGCGGCCAACCCGAGCAGGAGCCCGCTGGTGATGGTCGTGTCAAACAAGCGCGGCATTCGGTCCTCCACCGGCAAAGTCCGTGTCTGCGGCACGGTCGTTGTCGGATCGAGGAAAACAAGCTTCACCAGAACATTGGCAAGCGACGTGCCGAGAAATGTCATCATCAGCGTGGTGATGATTTCGTTGACGCCTTGATAGGCGCGCAACAGCGCCGGCACGAGCGACCACAGCATGGCAACTGCCGTTGCGAGCAGGAAGGCGCAAAACAGTGCCAGCCACGCCGGCAGCACCTGCACAAGCAGCGGCCCGCTCGCAGCCGCGGTGACAGCGCCAAGCAGGAATTGGCCGTCGCCACCGAGATTCCACATGCCGGCGCGAAACGCGACGATGAGACCTGCGGCGAGGAAAAGCAGCGGCGCCATGCGCGTCAATGTCTGCTGGACGCCGAGCGGTGACAGCAGCCCGCGCTCGAGGACAAAACCATAATAAGTCAATGGGTTGACGCCGACGGCTAACAGAATGCATCCGGCGATTATCAGAGCGGCCAGGATAGGACCGAGCGTCATGATAATGCGGCGCTGGATATCGCGCCGTGCGGGAGTGTGATTCGACGTATCGAGAGCGGTCGCGCTCATGGCCTGTGTCTCCGCGCTCATGCCGCCAGACCGATCATCAGACGGCCAACCCGTGTGCGGGCATCACCGGTGTTTTCGATCGTACCGACCAGCCGGCCGCTCGAAATCACGGCAATCCGGTCACACATGCTCAGCAGTTCCTCAAGGTCTGTCGAAATGAGCAGGACAGCGAGACCCCGCGCGGCGATTTCACGAATGCGCTGGCGCGTGGCCAAGGTGTTGGCGAGATCGAGCCCATAGGTCGGCTTGTTGAAGATGACGGCCTTGGCGCCTTCAGCCAGTTCGCGCGCCAAAAGCACCTTCTGGATGTTGCCGCCGGATAGGCGGCCAACCGGTGTCTTCAGGCTCGGCGTGCGCACATCGTATTCGCGAACCAGTTCGCCGGCGCGTTTTTCGATCTCGGCGCGCTGCTCGATGCCCGAGCGCCAGAAGGGAGCAGCCCCCACCTGCTTGAGGAAGAAATTGATCGACACGGGGAATGAACCCACGGTGCCCTCGCCCAGCCTGTCGTCGGTCAGGTAACGCAGCCCGCTCTCACGGCGTTCGCCGACGCTCAACCCGTCGAGCCGCCTTCCTTCCAGACTGATCGTTCCGCCGCAAGTCGGAAGCTGGCCGGCCAAGGCTTCTGCGAGTTGCTTCTGGCCGTTGCCGTCGATGCCGGCGATGCCGAGCAGTTCGCCCGGCCGAATGTCGAAGGATATCGCGGAAAGGCCGGGCGTGTTTGCGGTTGCGGGCACTTCGATATCGTGCACCTCCAGCAGAGGTGCAGCGCCAGCAGGCAGCACACGCGGTGCCTTTTCTTCGGCTTCGGGATCGTCTTTGCGCTTGCCGAACATCAACTCAACGATTTCCGAGATGATCTCGTCCTCACCGAGCGCGCGAAAACGTTCCGGCGGAATCTCGCCAACTTTGCGGCCGAGCTTCAGCACCGAAATGCGGTCACCAAAGGCTGCCGCTTCCTTGAGCTTGTGGGTGATGAAGACAATTGCCAGGCCCTGTTCGACAAGGCGGCGCATCAGAGCGCCCAGTTCGTCGATGCCATTCGGCGTCAACATGGAAGTCGATTCATCCAGGATCAGCAGCCGGCTGTTGCGCACCAGTGCGCGCAGGATTTCGACTTGCTGCTGCTCGCCCAGCGAAAGTTCGGATATTCTGGCGTGGAGATTGATCGCGATGCCGAGCGTACGGCTGATCTCGGCGACACGCGCTTCCAACGCCTCGGTCTTGGGACGCTGCCACCACGATCCCCCAAGCAAAAGATTTTCCGCCACCGTCAGCGTCGGCACCAGCATCATGTGCTGGAAGACAGTCCCGACGCCGAGCGAAAGCGCATGGCGCGGTGACGTGATCGGCGTCGGAACGCCATCGACCAGAATGCGTCCCTCGTCCGGCTGCTGGAGGCCTGACAGCATGCCGATAAGCGTAGACTTGCCGGCGCCGTTTTCGCCCAGCAATACGTGGACCTCGCCGGGCCGGATCGCCAGGTCGACACTGTCATTGGCGACGATGCCGGGAAACCGCTTGGTTACCCGATCGAGCACGACGATGTCCGGCGTTGCCGCCGGCGGTATTGAAGCATTGGTCATGATACGCCCAGCATCAGAGCATGAAATCAAACTGGAGGGGCAGCGCGTTGCGCCCCTCCAGCGTCTATGGCGCTCGAGGCTATTCGCTCACATTCGTCATCAGAGCACGGACGGCCGTCGCTTCGAACACCGGCTCGACCTTGATCTTGCTGGAGATGACGTCCTCGCGCAGCGCCTGGACTTCGGTCCAGACATTGTCCGGGATCGCCGCCGTCTTGAGCAGCTTGACGGAATCGTCCTTCAGGCCGATCGAGTAGCTCTTGGTGCCGAAGGTATCGGCCTTCAGGTCGTTGATCATCGCCGTGTAGACGGGCGTGATGTTCCAGACCACCGAGGAGAGCAGGAAGCCCTTGTCGATGGGCGTCTTGTCACCGATCACGTCAATAAAAAAGACCTTGCCGCCATCGGCCGCTTTGGTCGTTTCAACCGCCTGCAGCATGCCGAAGCTGGAGCCGTTGCCCTGACCGAAGATTATGTCGGCACCCGACGCGATCACGCTTTCGGTCACGCGCTTGCCGCCGGCAGCGTCGCTATAGGCGGCAGGTCCGATAACGGCATAGGTGACCTTCACATCCGGGTTCTCAGCCTTGACGCCCTGTGCGAACGCCGCTGACTGCGAATTCCAGGACGGCGGTTCGCCGGAAACGACGATGCCAACGGCTTTGGAACGCGTCATCTTGGCGGCAAGACGGCCGGCGAGATATGCGCCTTCATGGCCGCTCAGCGTATAATCCGCAACGAGGCCCTTCTTGAGCGCCGACGGCGTGTCGACGATCGCCACCGGCACCTTGAGTTCATTGGCGATTTCGGGTGCCGACGTATTGTAGCCGCTGGCATGGGCGATGAGGAGGCTTGCGCCCTCTTCCGCCAATTCGCGAAGCGTCGGGCGAACGTCGCCATAACCGAGACCCTGGGCGACGACGACCTCGACACCGGTCGCGGCAGCCGCTGCCTTGGCCGCATCGACGCCTTGCTGGTTCCAGCCGTAGTCGGTGCCTTCTTCAGGCGTCAGGATAGCAATTGATTTTACATCGGCGGCAATGGCGCCGCTCAACATGAAACCGGTCAATAGAATTACACTTACACTGCTCTTCAGTACGCGTAACATCTTACCCTCCGTTGGTTTATATTTTCCAATCATTCAATAATTATTCTTATTATTGTTGCGCAAAAGCGATATATACTTATAACTCTCCTTGCTGTTGGAGCGAGACAAGATCGATGTTGAAAGTTTTTCTGCCCCTGATGCTGACGCTGGCCACTTCCGCCCAGGCCACCGAGTTGCGGCATATCACCGTCAGAACGGGCACGGACGGGCTCACGCCGGTTTCCTTGACCGTCGCCAACGCAGGCAAGGAAACCCTCGCCTGCAACGCCGACATCGCCCACTGGTATTCGATCGAACTCGCAGCCGTCGCACCCGGCAAAACCGCCAGCCTCGAGCTCTGGTTCGACCCCAAGACCGGCACATATGCGGCTCTCAACGACAAGCGCGAAAACCTGCCGGTAGAGCGCCTGTGGTGCGGCATTGAAGGCCGCGCATATGCCACACGCTCACAGATCGCGCTCGACCACGGCGCGGCACCCGCCACCCGGCAGCTGGCCTGCTCGGACGAAACCGGCCGCCTCGTCTGCGAGTGAGCGGTGGCGCGTTTCATTTCGTCGCCTTCGCATCCACCAGCGTCTTAAGGCGCTGATATTCTTCCTTCACGGCCGGATCGGCATCGACAAGCGTGCCGGCGAGCGTATGGAATTCGCTTTCCATCTTCGCCTGGTCTTCGTCGGACAGCTTGTTGATCACACCGCCATTGTCCGCCCAGACCTGATAGGTCTTCTGGACATTGTCGACGCCCCATTTGAACACCGAAGTCTCGGCGGCGCGACCCGCGTCTATGATAGCCTTCTTGACCTCGTCGCTTTGCGACTGGAACCAGTCCTCGTTGACGACGGTGACCGAGACGATCTCGGCGAAGCGCAGGTCGGTGATGTTCTTGCCGACATCGTAATATTTGAATGCCGTCAGGATCGGCATGCCGACCAGCATGCCGTCGAGGCCGCCGGCCTCGAGCTGCGGAATCACCTCGGTCAGAGCCAGCGGCAGCGGCGTGGCGCCGACCAGTTCCATCGGCTTGATCTGCATCGGCGATGCGAACGTCCGGACCTTGAGGCCCTTCAGACCGTCCAGCGTCGTCACCGGCTTCATCGTGAAAACGACGGTCGGGCTGTTGTAGATCGCGCCAATCACCCGCAAACCCTTGTCAAGGAACATCTCTTCGAGGCGCGCGCGGTATTCCGGATCGTGTATCGCGTTGTCGACATCCTGGGGCGTCTTGAACAGGCCCGGAACATCGAAGGCCTGGAAGCGCGGATCGACATTGGTCATGAACGAGGTTGGCGTGGTGAACGCCTCGATGGTGCCCAGCAGCACGCCCTCGGCCATGCGGGGGATCGCGCCGAGCTGACTTGCCGGATAGATCTCGGTCTTCACCGCATCGCCGACACGGGTTTTCAATTCCTCGGCGAAAACCTTCTGCCATTCATGCTGAACATCGTTGATGGTCGCCGATGCCAGTTTCATCGTGCTTTGTGCGGCAGCCGGCTGAGATGCCATCGCCAGTGGCAGCATGACCAAGGCCGTGGAAAAAGCGGCGGCCTTGAGAAGTTTCGAAAGCATCACGTTCCCCATTTTCTTTTTTAAAGTGATTGGCCGAGCATTAAGGAAAGCGCCGGCACATAGGTGATGATCAAAAGTGCAGCGACCTGCACTGCAACGAAGGGCAGAACTCCTTTGTAGAGCGAGTGAGCGGGCAGACCGGTGACCGACTGCGCGACGAAGATGTTCAGGCCGAAGGGCGGAGTGAACATGCCGATCGCCAGGTTGACTGTCATGATGATGCCGAAATGGACCGGGTCGATGCCGAGCGAAATCGCAATCGGCACCAGAAGCGGCGCGAACACGAGGATCGCGGATGTCGGGTCGAGGAAGCAGCCGATGATCAGCAGCACGACATTGACCGCCAGCAGGAATGTCATCGCGTTCATGTCGAGTGCCTGGATCCAGGCGACGATGGCCTGCGGTACGCCCTGTGTCGTCAGCACCCACGTCATGACGCCGGCAGTGGCAACGATGATGAGGATCTGCGCCGACAGCATCGCCGAGTTTCCGGCAGCGCGGATGATGTCGGCCCAGTCCATGGTGCGGTAGACGAAGCGTGCGACGATGATTGCGTAAAGGCAGGCAAAGCCCCCGGCTTCAGTCGGAGAAAACCATCCATTGTAGATGCCGCCGAGCACCAAGACCGGCATCAGAAGAGCGGCAACAGCGTTCTTCGTCGCGAGCCAGGCTTCCCTGGGATCGAATCGACCGACTACGGGAATTTTCAAAATGACGGCAACCGCTATGACGAAAATGCACATCATCAACGCCATCAGTAGCCCGGGGATAACTCCCGCCATGAACAGCCGCGGTATCGATTGCTCGGCCGCCAACCCGTAGAGGATCATGGCGATGCTGGGCGGTATGACGATGTCGATGGCGCCACTGGAAGCGAGCAATCCGGCGGAGCGCTCCTTACCGTATCCCGAGCTTACCAGCTTGGGATAAAGCGTCTTGCTGAGCGCGGCGACCGCCGCGACACTGGAGCCGGAAATAGCGCCAATGACGGTCGAGGCACCGACAGTGGAAACCGCGAGGCTGCCGGGCAGACGCCCGACCAATGCCAGCACCCAGGTGATCAGCCGCGAGGCGATGCCGCTCGTTCCCATCAATTCGCCGGCAAAGACAAAGAAAGGGATCGCCAGCAGGGCATAATTGTCGAGCCCGCCAAACAAGACCTGATGCAAGGCGACCGGTGGCGTCGGCAGCACGAAGAAGAAGGTGACCGCGACAGCCGCCATGAAGACGAGGAATACCGGCGTGCCGAGCGCCAGGAGAAGAACCGGAAGGATGGCCAGGGAAGCGGTCATACGCCTGGCTCCTTATGCGGATCGTTGCGGACAAACGCATCAAGATCCCGCGCCAACATGATTGCTGCCGTGATCGTCAGCCCGGTAGAACCGACGAGCAGCGCTGCATGCGGGATGGTCATGGGAATGCCGAGCCCCATGCTCGTGGTTCCGAGCCGTCCGATCTTCGTGACGAAACCGTAGGAGGCATAGGTTGCGTAGGCGCAGGCCAGAACGCCGGCAAGGTCATGGATGATGTGAAGCAGATGCCTGAAGCGGCCCTTCGCATAGGACGGCAGGAGATTGACACTGATGTGGTCGCGTTTCGCCAACGACAGGATCGCGCCGGCCATAACCACCCAGATCACGGTATAGACCATGAGCTCGTCGGTGCCTGTCATCGAGAATCCGAACAAATAACGTCCGGTCGCATTGACGACATTGATGCCGACGACGACCAGCAACGCGACGCCGAGAATCCAGTGCAAGGCCTTGCCGGCGCGTTCCGCAGTGTGCGGCAGGCCCTCCCCTAATCTGCTACGGCCATGTGTCTCCCTCACTGCCGATTGCATCGCTCACTCCCGGCCTTCGAGGATGCGCCGCACGGCGACCAGTTTTTTTGCTCTTTCGCCCTGCAAGGCGCTGATCTTCTCGGGCGTGTAGGAGAACATTCCCTCGCCGGACTTGATGCCGAGCTTGGAGGCGCCGGTCCTTTCGAGAACGATGGGCGCAACGTCGTCACGGTTGGACAGGTCGGCGTTGAGGAAAGACGAAACAGACTTGTAGATATCGAGGCCCGCCATATCGAGCAGCGCCATCGGGCCAATGACGGCAATCTTGTAGCCGATACCCCAGGAAACGCAGGTGTCGAGATCTTCCGGCTCGATCACCCCGCGCTCGACCAGATCGACCGCCTCGCGCAACAGCGCATAGAGCACGCGGTTTTCGACGAAGCCGGGAACGTCTTTCTTCACCACCACCGGCAGCAGGCCGATGGAGCGGATCAGGTCGCGGATGGTCGCAACTGTTTCCGGAGCGGTCTTCTCGCCGCCGATCACCTCGATCATCGGCACGATATGCGGAGGGTTCGACCAATGCATGCCAACCATGCGCTCGGGATGCGAAATATGCGCTTGGAGCTTGGTGATCGGAATGCCTGACGTGTCGGACGCGACGATAACGGAGGGGCCGATCAGCGGATCGATCGCGCGATAGGTTTCGGCCTTGATCTCGATGTTTTCCGGTACGTTCTCGATGACGAGATCAGCGCCTTCGACGGCCTCGGCAATGCTGCGCACGAAGCGCACGGCGCCGGTGCCTTCGGCAGGCGCCTGAATGTCGAGACGGTCGAGAACGCCGCCGGCGATATCGAGCATGCCGCGGGCACGCTCGATCGCCGCTTCTGAAATGTCATACGCCGCAACCTCCAGCCCGCCTCGCGAAAGTCGCGCGGCGATGCCGGGGCCCATCGTTCCCAATCCGATGAGGGCGACGCGCTTGATCATCATGCAGCCTTTGTCGACTGTGCCGCACCCGTGGCGACGAGGAACGCCGGACGCTTGGCGATGGCGGCAACCCAGCGCTCCAGATTGGGCAGCGAAGGACGCTCGATCTTGAAATCGACGCAGCGCTTGAGGATCGGGGCGCAGGCGATATCGGCAATGGTCAGCTTGCCGAGCGCCAGGAAGTCCTTGCCCTCGAGATGACCGTCGACGATCTTGAGCTGGGCGACGAGGTCGCGAACCTGCTCCTTGTACTCTGCCGTCTGCTCTTCAGGCGGAAGCTTCGCGCCCTTGAACGCGGCGAGATAGCCCGGATTGACCGCGGCCAGCAGGAAATCCATCCAGCGTTCGACCTCGGTTTTTTCGGCAGGCGTAGCACCCGTCAGATGCTCGCCTCCGAAGGCTGCGAGGTAGCGCAGGATCGTGTTCGATTCCCAGATCACTGCATGGCCATCGACCAGCGTCGGCACCTTCGAAGTCGGATTGAGCGATTTGTATTCGGCCGTCTGGGTGTTCTCGAACTGCCGGCCATAGTCCTCGCGCTTGTAGCGCGCGCCGAGCTCTTCCAGCATGAAAAGCACTTTTTGAACGTTGCCCGAAGTCTGGCGGCCTAGAAGTTTGTACATTGTTGCGTCTCCTCGATGGTTTTTTGGCTTACGCCTTGCCCGCCGCGAGCGGTTTGTAGACGATGGCGTCCATTTCAATCTTGGTGTTGATGACGGCTCTTGCCTCGACCGTCGTGCGAGCCAGCACGGCGTCGCCGATGCCTTCGAGAAAGGCCTTGTTGTAGCGACCGAAGTCGCGCGTATCCTCGAGATAGGTGGTGATCCGCACGATATCCGAGAGCGTTGCGCCCTCATGCGCGATCACGCGCTCGATCGTCTTCAGCGTGGCCAGCGTCTCTTCCTCGATCGTGCCCGAGATCATGTTGTTGTTCTCGTCCTTGGGCACCTGGCCGGACACGAAGATATAGTCGCCGGCGCGCACCGCCGGATGAAACGGCAGGTTCGGGTTCTTCTTGCCGATGGCGTAGTGGGTATCGGATTTTCTTGTGCTGTCGGACACGCAAATCTCCTAGAGAACGCTTGTTTCGATGATGTCGACGCCACGGATGCGGTCGATGAGGTAGACAATGCCGCGATCATCGATCGTCACGTCGTTGGACGAGGCACGATCTGCGCCCGCAGGTGCATCCGGCATGAAATGCCCGACTTCCTTCGGGGCGAACGGGTCGGCGATATCGACCAGCCGAAGCCCCTGCGCAAACCAGGCAAACGGAATGACGGCCCCGTTGAACCTCTCCGAAGGCTGGTGACAACCCGTCATCGGTGGCTGCGGCGCCCCGTCTGGATCGAGACCGGGAACCTGGAAGGTCGAGATCGGCAGCGGATTGGTCTCGTCGGTGATGTCGTAAATCCAGCTGAAGGACGGCGCCGAAGGCCGCAGCTTTGCCACATCCTCATCCGCGACAACCATCACGTTGCGCCCCTTGAGCGGCTGCGGGATCGGCATGCAGGTATGGGTCGGGTGCGGGAAGCTCGGGCTCGAATTCACATGGCTGATGAGCGTTGGACGGCTCATATCCGAGATGTCGAGAATGAACATGCCGTGATGCCAGTAGCTGACATAGAGCCGGTTGCCCATGCGGATGGGGTGATGGCAGCGCGGTGTCACGTAGTCGTGCCACGGGTATTCTTCACCACCACCCGTCCACTGCCCCGGTATCCACCAGCGCCCGACCTCGACCGGATTCACCGGGTCGATCAGATCGAGGATCATGACGATATTGCCGACATAGCCGTCCGCGGTCGGCGAGATATAAGCGTAGCGGCCGTCATAATCGTAACGGTGGACGCCCTTTCCGCCGGTCATCCATTTGGAAATGAGCTTCGGCTGTTCGGGTCGGGTCGTATCGTAGATTGCCAAGCCGCCGCCGAAATTGGCCGGCCCCTCACTGCCGAAACGCTCGTGGTTGATGATCATCAGACCGTCCTGGGCGCGTACTTTGTGCGAATGCCAACCCGGCGGCACATCGACGGTTGCGATCTTCTTCGGATTGCGCGGATCGGAAATGTCGACCAGCGTGGTGCCACTCGGCGGCCGCATGTGTCCGATGTATAGAATGTTGCCGTCGACCCAGACCTGACCGCCGCCGGGACAATCCACATGGCCGATATGCTTGGTGTTGAACGCGGATACCAAATGCGTACGCCTTCTTGCTGGTGCGTCACTTCACTGCCGGCGCGCCGTGACGGGACGGCGCGCGGCTATGCTTACGGGATCAAACGAGGCGCAGCAGATCGCCGGCCTGGTTGCGGCCCCAGCGCTTGTAGAGAAGCAGCGACTTCTGCGTCGGAGCGTCGGTTGCGCCGAAGAAGATTACCGGCTCGGTCGAGGAACCGTTTACATGTTCCACCCAGCAACCGCCGGGAATGGCAATCGTATCGAACTGGTTCCAGTCATAGCGCTTGCCGTCGATGATCGAGTGGCCGTTGCCGCGGAACGGCGCCAGCAACAGGCTGGCGGTCTCCCGCTGAGGCAGCGTCTTTTCGCCGGGGCGCAGCATCTGGACATAGAAATTGATCGTGTGGAAAACCGGCCCGCCGGTGGTCGGATCGACATAGTCGATCACGATGCCCTCATGCGGATCCCCGTCCCAATCCTTGTGGGCATCCAGGATGGCTTCCATCTTTTCCCAGCGATAGACATACATGGGTGACGACAGGCCGCCGCCACGCTTGTGGTCGACAAAGCGCGGCATCAGGCCGCCTTCGCCGTAGATGCGCTGGGAATAATCGCTTGGGAAACGGGCGGTCTGCACCTTCTTCTCGACTTCCTTGCCGTCCACCATCTCGGTGTACTTGTGGTCGAAATGGACTGCATGCAGCGTCTCGACCAGCGGCAGGTCGAGAACGGAGAGGTTGACCGCCTGCTCGCCGCCGACAGTGCCGTGGTTGTGCCAGGCATCGTTCGGGGTCAGGACCATGTCGCCAGGACCGAACACAACGTCCTCACCCTCCACGCCAGTGAAATTGCCCTTGCCGGTGAGGCCAAAGCGGATGGCGCTCGGCGAATGCTTGTGCGGCGGCATGATCTCGTCGGGATCGTTCAACCGATAGGCCGTATACATGGTGCTGACCGAGGCGCGCTTGGGCGCAAGACCCGGATTGACGAGGATCAACGAGCGGCGCTCGCTGTCGTCCATTGTGACGAGTTCGGCGGCGCGCTGCAGCAGCGGTTCGATATCCGTATAGGACCAGACGAAGGGGATGGCCTTTGATGTCGCCATGAGCTGCTTGATCTCGTCGTGGTCGACACCTTCGCTGGTTGCCCAGAAGGGGAACATGTTCTTCGAGTAGAGATCGTCGTAAAGGCCCTTGAGGGCGGCTTTCTTGTTGGTGATGGTATCGTTTGCTGGTTGCGCCACGGACATTTCAGACACCTCGGAACTGGAAGACAGATCGTTTAACCAACTCAACCGTAGTAGGATTGGTTTTCGTCCACAATCCCTAATTTAGCAATTTTCGGATTTTTTGGTTGAGCCAGATATTAATCAGGAGGCCGGTTAAAATACGTGCATGGAGATCAAAAATTTGGCTATTATTGCCAGAAATCGGCGAATTTTTGGAAAAATGCGTGAATCAACGCACGCGCATCAGGCTGCCCTGATGCGCCAACCAAAGAGTCGAATATATCAACCAAAAACACGTTTGGTTGAAAACCAAATACCAACCGCTAGGCTGCGACGCTCTGCTCGACTCGTTGTCGGATCAAATCCGACGCCTTTTCGGCGATCATGATGACCGCTGCATTGATGTTGCCGCAAACGAGATCCGGCATCACCGATGCATCGACCACCCGCAGCCCGCCGATACCGCGAACGCGTAGTTCCGGATCCACGACCGACTGCCGGTCGACGCCCATACGGCAGGTGCCGGCGGGGTGATGCACGGTGATCGACGTCTTGCGGATGTGTTCGTCGATCTCGTCGTCGCTCTGGCAGTTGGGCCCCGGAAAGAACTCGGCTGCGATATATGGCTTCATGCAGGACTGAGCGGCGAGATCGCGCGCGACACGAAAGCCGGCGCGCAACGACTGCCAATCACGCGGCGAAGAGAGGAAATTCTGGTGGATCAGAGGCGCGGCCAACGGGTCAGCCGAAGCGAGTTTTACGCTGCCGCGGCTTTCCGGCTGCACTGCCACGATGCGTGTTGCGAAACCATCGGCAAAAGGCGCCTTGAACGGCGGCATATAAGGCCAGGCGGCGAGCGGCGCGGCCGTGAAGAGCAGTTGCACATCCGGCAAGGGCCGGCTGGCATCGCTTTTCAGGAAGGCGACAACACCACCCGGCACATCTGCTGAAAAGCCTCGTCCGGTCAGATAGGTCTTCACGAAATCCAGGCCGATCCTGTCGGCACGCATCATCTTGAGGAACGGCCCCGGCTCCTTGCGGCGATACATCAGGATGACCGAGACATGATCCTGTAGGTTCTTGCCAACCCCCGGCAGATCGACCTTCGTTTCGATGCCGAAAGAAGAAAGCGCCTCACCGCCTCCAATGCCGGACAGCATAAGGAGTTGCGGCGTGTTGATGACACCACCGGCCAGCAAAACCTCGCGCCGCGCAAAGACCTGGAAATTTGCACCCTCACGGCTATAGGCAATGCCTGCCGCCCTGCCGTCCTTCAGCAGAATTTTCGTCGCCATCGCCTTTGTCAGCACGGTGACATTGCGGCGACGCATGGCTGGACGCAGGTAGGCCGAAGCCGTCGAACAACGGCGGCCGTTCTCGATCGTCATCTGCAGGCGGCCAAAGCCCTCCTGAGTAGCACCATTGTAATCGTCGGTCTGCGGATAGCCAGCTTCGCGGCTGGCCGTTGCGAAGGCTTCGATCAATCCGTCCTTGTAACGGCAGAGCTGGGTGTTCAGCGGGCCATCGCCGCCGCGATAATCGTCCGCGCCGCCCTCCCAGCTCTCCTGCTTCTTGAAATAGGGCAAAACCCGCTCAAAGGACCAGTCGAGCAGGCCGTTCGCAGCCCAGCGATCGTAGTCGCCCCGATTGCCGCGCACATAGGCCATGGCATTGGTGGATGACGAGCCGCCGATGACCTTGCCGCGCGCGCATTCCACCTTGCGTCCGCCGACATTGGCTTCCGGTTCACAGAAATACATCCAGTCATGCCGACGCTCGGTGAGGATCTTGCCCCAGCCGAGCGGGATATGGATCATCGGATCGCGGTCCCAGTCCCCAGCCTCCAGCAGCAGCACAGAAGCCGAGGGATCTTCGCTCAAGCGGTTCGCCAGCACGCAGCCCGCCGACCCCGCTCCCACGATGACATAGTCATAGCTCTCGCCTGCTTGCATGCTTGGTCCCCGAGAATGATTGGATCGCCCTCTTGCCGGGGCGCATCGGCCATTTGCCGACCAAGGCAGTCAACCACTGCTCAACTGAGGTTGTCAACCACAAGATATCCAGCTAATTTGGTTGAATTGGTTGAACAAGGGTTTCCTTCATGTGCCGCGTTATATTATAACCGGAGTGCCTCTTCGCTGGCGGTCGTCCGCACAAACGGATTCAGGAGATTTTGTTTTGACTGCATTTAAGCCAACCATCGTCCCATCCGAGGTCGATGACATCATCGCGGCTATTCGGCAAATTCAGGAAGAGAGCGGCAAGCTGCCTTCTGAGCGCGACCTCGCCGACCTCCTGAACGTTAAACGTCACCAATTGCGCAAGGCGCTCGACGCCATGCGGCGTGCCGGCGACCTGCAGCCGATACGGGCAAGGCGGGCCCCGACCGCGATGCCGAAATATGGCGAGGAACTGGTCCGGGTAACAAATCCGATCGAGGTCATGGAATTACGCCTGATCATGGAGCCCGGCCTGGCGCGACTGGCGTCGCTGCGCGCTTCCGCTTTCGAGATCGCGCGTATCATGGAAGCGGCCACAACGCCGGAGAATGCTTCGTCCGGCCAGATCGACCTGACGTTTCATCTCGCGATCGTCGGGGCTGCACGAAATCATCTGGCCAGCGAATTTTACAAGATGCTGCGGCAGGTCGGCGTCGATGCCCGCATGAAGATCGCCCGCACCGCAGAACCCACCTGCCCCAAGCGTATCGCCCAGCGCGATGCCGAACACCGGTTGATTGCCGAGGCGATTTCCCAGCGCGACCCTGAAGCCGCAGAGACCGCCATGCGCGCGCATCTGCTTTCCGTGCAGAAACAGATCACTGAACGCTCGAACGCCGGCGCCTTCGCCGCATAACCTCATCTCAAGTCTGAAATAGCGATCCGGCTTTCGCGCGGAAGGGAAACTCGTGGCCCAGCACTTCGATGTTTTGGTTATCGGCGCAGGTTCGGCCGGCTCAGTGATCGCCAGCCGGCTGAGCGAAGACGAAACCTGCAAGGTCGGCCTGATCGAGGCAGGGCACATGCCCTCCGATGCCGATATCGCCGACCCGCTGAAGTGGACGATGCTGCAAGGCCGTGACTATGACTGGGCCTATCGCACGGTTCCGCAGCCATATACTGCGAACCGAATTCACGAATGGCCGAGAGGACGGATCGTCGGCGGGTCGAGCTGCCTCCACGCCATGGCCTATGTGCGGGGGCACCCTTTCGATTTTGATGCCTGGAAGGACGCCGGCGGCGAGCGCTGGTCCTATCAAGGCTTGCTTCCCGGTTTCATACGCAGCGAAGCTTTCACCGCCTTCGACGCACCGACGCGTGGTGGCTCCGGCCCGCTCGATGTCTTCCTCCCGGACGAGGAGGTCAGCCCTGTCGTTCGTGCTTATATAGCGGCCGGCAATTCGCTCGGTATCCCCTCGCTTACCGACCACAACAGCGGCGAACTGATCGGCACGACGCCCAACTCTCTCAACATCCGCAACGGCCGTCGTCTCAGCGTTGCAGACGCTTATCTGACAGCCGATGTGCTAGCCCGCAAAAATCTGATGCTGCTGACCAGCTATGAGGTCGAGCATCTGGTCATAGAGGGCGCGCGCGCGAAGGCAGTTGTCTGTGTTGTCGATGGCGTGACGGAAAGGGTATCAGCGGATCGGATCGTGGCCTGCGCTGGCGCGGTCTCAACGCCACTCATCCTGATGCGATCGGGCATCGGTGACCCGGCAGTTCTGAAACAGGCGGGCATCGCCTGCATCAGTGAACGCAGGGAAATCGGCGCCAATTTGCAGGATCATCTCCTGGCGCTCGGCAATGTCTATCGCTCGAAGAAACCGGTGCCACCGTCCCGGCTCCAGCATTCGGAATCGCTGATGTACCTGAACAGCGAGAACCTCTCCGATTCAGCAGGCGTACCGGACATCGTTCTGGGCTGCGTCGTAGCACCATCGGCGGCAGAAGGCCTGAACGCACCAGCTTATGGCGCCGCCTATACGATTCTGTGCGGAGTAACGCATCCTACAAGCCGTGGCCGCATCCTGCCTGGTGGACCCAACCGTACCGCCCGTCCAATCATCGACCCGCATTATCTTGAGACGGAACATGACCGCCTCACTTTCCGTAAAGCGCTGAAGATCGCCCGCCAGGTCGGCAGGCAGCCGGCCCTAGACGAATGGCGCGACGCAGAAGCGCTCCCCGGTTTGGACGTGCAATCGGATGCCGAAATCGACGCATTCATCGCCAAAGCCGCCTCCACCCATCATCATCCCGCCGGCACTTGCCGAATGGGTATGGATCAGGATGCAGTCGTGAATTCCGATCTGCAACTGAACTGCATCGACAATGTCTACATCGTCGACGCTTCGGTAATTCCTCGGATTCCGAGCGGGCCAATTAATGCGGCTGTGGTTGCGATTGCCGAGACGTGGGCTGCTAATAGACTTTGAAAGTCCCCGCGTCCGCTCGTGCATCCACATCGGTAATCATCATGTGCCCTGGAGAAACCATGATGGAAATGGCGAGTTCCGCGCGGGCAAGCGCGTCCTGTGCGGTTATGCTGCTCGCCCAGAAAACCGGCACCTCATTCTCCATGATTTCGACAGCGTCGCCCCAGTCGGGGGCCATCAGATCGTCTATCCCAATAATAGAAGGTTCGCCGACATGAACAGGCGAGCCGTGGGCATGCGGAAAACGCGCAGTGAGGACGCGAACCTTGTCGACATCGCAAAGTCTTATCGGACGCATCGAAACAACCATTTCTCCACCGAAAGGTCCGACGCGGCTGGTCTTGATTCGAGTTCGAAATTTGGGAGAGGCTTTGCCGCGACCAAGGCGGCGGAGTTTCACGCCCTTTTCTGCAAGCGTAGGCTCGACGGTAAGCGAACTGCCAAGTGCAAAGGCCGCAAAATCATCCTGCCACAAATCGATAATATCCGTTTTCTGACGGATCAGTTCCCCGAAATGATAGATATTGTACTGTGGGGCATCCGTTCGGACGTCGATGTCGCCGAGCGCCGGAACCAACGGACTGCCGGCGCGGCTCACGCCGACCAGCGGGCAAGGTTTCGGATTGCGAACGCAGAACTGGTGGAAATCGCAGGCAAAGCTTCGCGGCACGACAACGACATTGGCTTGAAGCTTGCCGCGCGCAAGTCCTCCCGTATGGCCCTCATAGGCACCCATCCTGACCAGCCTGCGCAGCCTGTCCGCATCGACCAGCCGCAAGTCCTCGTGGATCGGTGAAGTTGTATGGCGGGCCATGGCTTCCTGGGATGTCTACATTAGAGAGGAACATCGGGAGGCGTAAGATCGTTGCCAGTCCGGCCGCCTGTCAAATTGTCAGAATCTTCACTCAACGATAAATTGTATTTATTAGCTGACTAAACACGCAATGTTGCATTCAGTAACATTTAGCACCCACGACAACTCAACGCCTCTATCTGCCGTACTGCTTCATTGAGGAAACCCAGATCACGGTTCATGTAAAAAAGCAGGAAAGCTGAGTAAAGTACGAATATCAGGCTGAAAACCAGTGTCTTCACGACCAGCGAGAGGGCGAAGACGTTCAGGTGAGGCGAGGCACGTGCGAGAAAAGCGAGCACGATATCGGACAGCAGCATGGCCACGATAAGCGGAAAGACAAGGGTCAGCGCCATCATGAGAATGCGGTTGAGAAGTCCTAGGAAAATCTCCGCTGCGTCCTTGCTGAAAACAGGCATGAGTTGGTCGATCGGCCAGAGCCCATAGCTGTCATATAGACCGGTCAGGGAGAGTTCGAGCCCGCCGGCTGCGAGATAGATGGTGACCATGATGATGGCAAGAAAGGTACCGGTGGCACTCGTCTCATGCGTCATCATCGGATCGATCAGCGTACCCATCGTCGAGCCGCGCTGCAGGTCCAGAATGTCGCCGGCCGCTTCGGCGGCCCAAAACGGTATCCCCATCGCCAAGCCAAGCGTTACCCCAACGACCACCTCCTTGAGCATGTAGACGACTATCATCGTTGTGGTGATATCAGTGTTTGTCAGTGTGGTCACGATCATCGGAAAGACCGGAACCGCAAGTGCGAGTGCGACGCCATTGCGCAAAAGTCCCGAAAGCGGAACACGCGAGAAAAGCGGCATCAGCAGCATGAAGCCAGTCATGCGGGCGAGCACGAAAGCGCCCGCCAGAAGAAAGAGCTGAAGTTCCTTGAGCGAGGCGAAGAGTGGCTCGACGGGCATCGTCGCCTCAACGCGTGACGACGGGGAATTCGTCCAGCACCGTCGAGGCCTGCTCCGCGATCTGCTGACCGATCAGCGGGCCGAATACGAGAATGACCAGCAGGATCACGACAAGCTTTATCGTCTGCGGCAGCGACTGGTCCTGAATTTGTGTCAGCGCCTGCGCAAGACCAACAAGCAGACCAACGGCAAGGGCCGCGATGATCGCTGGACTGGAGGCGAACAGCACAGTCAGAAGTGCGCTTTGAACCTTGGCCAGGACGAAATCATTGCTCATGCATGCCTCCCGACAACGTCAGACATAGCTCAGGATGAGGCCGTGCATGAGCCGCGACCAACCGTCTATGGCGACAAAAAGGAACAATTTCAGCGGGATCGAAATAAGCACCGGCGAAACCATGATCATGCCGAGCGTCATTAGGATATTGGCAACGACGATGTCGATGATAAGGAAGGGAAGGTAGAGCAGGAAGCCGATTTCGAAGGCCCGGGTCAGCTCTGACGCGACGAAGGCCGGCACGAGTATCGACAGGTCATCATCCCTGAGATTCTGGCGCGCCTGTTCCGGCCAGAGACGGATTGTTCCGTCAAGAAAGAACTGCCGCTCTTCCGGCTGCGTGAATTTGATAAGGTGCTGCTGCAGGGGTTCCTTGACAATCTGTGCCGCCCTAGCAAGGTCGTCGGTGGTCTGGAACTGGACTTGACCTTCCTGCAGGCGGCTCGACATATCACTCAACAACGGTGTTGTGACATATACCGTCAGCACCAGCGCTATGCCGTAAAGCACCAGATTTGGCGGCATCTGCTGGACGCCCAGTGCGTTACGGATAAGGAACAGGACCACCGAGATCTTGAGGAAGCCTGTCATCGTGACAACGGCCAGCGGAAGAAGGCCAACGAAGCCGACGGCTACCAGAATTCCGAGGAGATTTGGCGATCCGTCAAGCATTGTCGAACATGCGGTCAATCCGCACGCCAAGGCTTTCTCCGATACGAACGATTTCGCCGCGGCCGACCCGCTTGCCGTTGGCGACGATATCGACGGTCTCCCGGGTTACATCGGCGAGCTGTACGATAGCGCCGGGCGCAAGCTGCCTCACCTCCCCGAGCGGCATCGCCGTCCGGCCGAGTTCGAAGACCAGTGCGACCGGCAACTCATCCAGGCTGGATTCTTCCAGGGTCTGGCCGGCCGGCGGCGGCGTATTCTGATTCATGGTCCACTCCCATTTCGATCCGGCAATTGCAACCGGAGCAGCAAGCAATTGGGGGCCTTCCGCTGTCAGATCGACAGGGGCGTAGAAACGATCTGCTATGACGAGCATCGTTGCGGCGCCCTGCTCCTCAAAAAGCACCACGTCATTGGGCTGAAGGCTCTGAAGGTCACCGAGGCTGATCATGAGGACGTCGCGCCAAAGGCAAACAGGCAAAGGGAACTCGGCCGGTATCTGCCGCCTTTCTTCACCCAGCTCGTCCAGAAGATGACCCAACCGCACGATGGCGGCAGTGTCTTCGATGTCGACGGCAACGTTCAGTGCGGCCTGGTTGCCCGCAACGACAAACGAGAATGATGGCGCGGCGGCAGAGGCATTTCGTCTTTCGACCGAAGCGATCTCGATTCTCTCCCCAAGCCTGCCTTCCAGCCACTCGAGTTCCTCAGCAAACGCCAACTCCAGCAGCAACGCAGCATGAGCCGGCGTCAGCTGCCGCGCGTCTGCGGCCTCATCAGCCTGTGCGATGCCTGCGTCGATGGCGGAAATTGGAATGCGCAGTTCGCCTGGCACGCCTCCGATGGTGAATGCGACTGTGCCCAGCCGTTGGTCCACAGGATTTGGTGGGGACCAGACTGCGTCGATCGAAAAGGCCTGGCCGGCAATCTCGATCATCGCAGGCGCCCGGCGGCGATAGAGCGCGTTGAATGCCTTGACGCGATCGGACGAAACGAGCTCAAGCGCCAACGGCTCCCCAGCGGCCATTGTCGTTGCGTTACGCCTCGACGGCTTGCTGCGCAGTTTTCTCTTTGCCGATGCCAGGACCTGAGGCATCACACTCCCTAAATCATCGTCTTCGAATGGATTAACGTTCCGCAGGCAGGCGCGCTGGGCCGCGCTCTTCTTCCTCGGAGAGCTCAGCAAGAGCGACCCGACGACGAGCGCTGCGTTTGGCGAGGTTCTCCATCAGCATGTCCAGCTTCATCACAGCCTTCATGCTGGTTTGATGGTCGCTGCGAGCCGAGGACAATTCCAATTTCCGCTGGTGCTCGACGAGGCTGGCCCTTTTCTCCGTTTCCCGCAGCTCATCGGTTTCCCTCGCGCTCACTTCGAACCGACCTTGAAGCCGGTAAAGACTGACGGCCTTCACTGGCTGCCCGACAAGCGAACCGAACGCGGCCTCTTCAGCCTCGGCCGTACGCTGGAGGTGCTCTGACACTGCGGCAGACGCTTCCTCAACCTTCCTCGCAGCGCTGCGGGCCGCGGCGTGGCTGCGCATAACGATCTCCTTAGCGTACTCTTCGCGCCGCCGCCTGAGATCACGCAATCGAGCGATCATGTCACGATCCTTCACTGACGATCTCCCGCATGCGTTCGCGTGTCTTTTCGATGGTCTCGCGGGTAGCGGACGCCTGTTGGAGAAAGGCGTTTATGCTGTCTATCTTCGCCACCGCTTCGTCCGCAGTCGGATCGCTGCCCTTTTGGTACTCCCCAACACGCAGCAGCAGTTCGACATCGGCATAGCGGGCAAGCAGCTCGCGCAGACGGCCGGCGTCGGAACGATGCGCCGGCGGCACGACCGTATCCATGAGGCGGCTTCGGCTGCGAAGTACATCGATGGCGGGAAAATGGTTACGCTGGGCAAGGTCGTTCGAGAGAAATACGTGGCCGTCCAGAAGCGCCTGGATCTCTTCCGCTACAGGATCCAGCGTGCCGTCGCCTTCCAGGAGAACGCTGTAGAGGCTGGTAATCGAGCCGACGCGACCAGGCCCCGAGCGTTCCAGCAATCTTGGAAGAACCGCGAACAACGAAGATGGAAACCCGCGACGCGTCGGGGGTTCGCCGGAAGCCAGGCCGATCTCGCGCTGCGCCCGGGCAAATCGTGTAATGTTGTCCATCGCAAGAAGCACATGCTTGCCCTGGTCGCGAAAATACTCGGCAATGCTGGTCGCCACATAAGCGGCCTTGACGCGCTCGATGGCAGGACGGTCCGATGTCGCGACGACGATGATCGCGCGCGCCAGCCCCTCGGGGCCAAGCTGGTGTTCGACGAACTCGCGCACCTCGCGGCCACGCTCACCTACAAGGGCAACCACCGCGACGTCCGCATCGGTGCCGCTGACGATATCGGAAAGCAGGATCGACTTGCCGACGCCGGGCTCTCCGAAGATTCCAACGCGTTGCCCGCGCGCGCAGGTTAGCAGCCCGTCGAGGGCGCGAATTCCGAGCTGGATCGGTTCGGAGATAAGAGCGCGCTCCAGCGGCGACGGTGGATAGGCGTTGACCGGATAGCTGGCGGCAATGCCGTCGGGCGAAAGCGGCTTTCCATCCAGCGGCTCGCCAAGCGCACTTATCACCCGGCCGAGCAGGCCGGGACCGACAGGCACTTGCTGATCCTTGCCGGTGGGGATGACCTCGGTGAGACTTGAAAGACCGGTCAGGTCACCGAGCGGAACCAGGATCGCCATCTCGTCCATCAAGCCGACGACTTCAGCTTTCGTTGTCCTGCCGGTTCTGGGGTCGATCAGTTCGCATATCTCGCCGAGACGTACCTCTTCGACCGTCGCGTGGATAACCGTTCCTGTTACCCGCCGCACACGGCCTTTCCTCGGCCGACTGGCATCGTCTCGCATGCCGGAGCGCAGGTTCGGGACGATGGACGCCAGACGGCTCTCGATACTGGTAGCGGGACCTGTCATGCCGGCGCCTCGGCCTTTGATGCGATCGCGGCGGCTATCGCATTGAGTTGCGCGTCGATGCTCGCGTCAACGACAGCGATATCGGTAGAAAGGATGCAGGCGCCCGCCAGGAGCGTATCATCGGCATCGATCTCGACAGTCATGCCCAGATCGCTCTCGCGCAAAGCCGCATCCAGCTCGTCCCGAACCTTGGTGATGGAGCCGGGATTGACACGAATCTTGAGATACCTGGCACGCCGGATTTCAGTTATGGCCTGTCTCGCCGCTTTGGCGACAAGCGTGCTCACATCGAACTCCCCGAGCATTCGCCTGACGACATCCAAGGCAAGGTTGACCACCTCGGTCTCCAGCCCGCTCAAATAGCGATCCACCTTGATCGTGGTTTCACTCACCAATCGTGCAGCGTCGGCATCGCCTTGGGCCTTGCCGTCCTCATAGCCCTGCGCATATTCAACCGCGTAGGCTCGCCGCCCGGCATCACGCAATTGCTGCGCATCCTGTCTGGCTTCATCAAGAAAGGCGTATCCGTCCTGCCAGGCACGCGCTTCGGCAGCGCGCAGGATGCGGGCGTAAGGGCGCCTCGACATATCCTTGGCTTCTGTGCCCGCTTCGATCATTCGGTATAGTCCATCGCTCTTCGAACAATTACCGGACCAACCTCGTCGAATGGCGAGACGACGGCGCCGTCGATAATGTCGTGCGGCATCAGCTTCAGGCGAACCCGCATGGCTGTTTCGTCGGGCATCGTCTGACACCAGGCGCTGAGGCAACGCAGGCCGTCCGCATAGACGCGCTCATGAATATCTTCCGCCGCCTCAAACAATTGCATCGAGCCGGCCAAATCACGATTGGCGACAGCGAGGGCGCAAAGATCCGCTCCCAGCGCCGCCTGCAAAGCGGCCGCTTCACGTCCATCGATGACGGCCGCTATTCTGCCAGCCCAGTAGATCGCGCCCGAACGAAGCGCGAGTTCTTCCAGTTCCTCGAGGGACGACAGGACGATCGCCCGATCCACCTTTTCATCAGGTTCATGGGAGACGGCAGAGGCGAGCCCGTAGCGGTCGAATAGAAGCGCTGACACTCGCTGATGCAAGCGTGGCGATCGCAGCATGCGCTCACACGTTGCCTCACTGATCGCGCCGTCAAAACACGCCACAAGCCGGGCAGCGTCCGCGTAGCCGGCAGGATTGGTCATGAAAGCTTGCCAGTCCGTGCTGCCAGGGCTCTTAGCGTCGGCTTGCTGGCTCATGTCTTCTTCACAGGGATTGCTGAAGCATCGAGTGCGTACACACCGGGGCGTCGATACCATTGAAGGTAAGCCAGCCGGGTAAGCAGCGCGAGTATGGCTGCCGCCATTCCGTAAAACAGCCACATAGCGGCAGCGACACTGTCCGGATGCAGCCAGAGGCCGAAGAAGGTTGTGAAACCGGTCTCGCCGGCTCCCTGCTCGGGAGCGGTTGCAGCAACCGGAATGAGCGTCACGGACACATTGTCGTAGGTCAGTCCCGCAATACCTTTGGCCACCAGCATCTTGACCTGCGGGATCAGCTCATTCATCGGAACGGATGCGCGATGCCGGATGAAGACAGAAGCGGACGAAGGCACGAGCCGCTGCCGCAGCGGGTCGTTTTCCGGCAGAACGAGGTGAACGCGCGCCGAAAGCACGCCGTCGATGTCCGAAATCGTCTGCGACAGCTCCTGGCTCAGGCCATAGATCATCGTCGCTCGCTCTTCGACCGGCGAGGATACGAGCCCGTCTCGCTTGAAGACATCGCCGAGCGTCTGGAATTCCTGTTTGGGCAATCCACTTTCGTCGAGGATCGCCATGGCTTCGGCAAACCGGCCTTTCTGGACCGAGACCGACATATTGCCGTCCTTGCCGGCCTCGCGCTGGGCCGGAATTCCATGACGCATCAGCGTCGCAACGATCTCGTTGGCCTGACGCTGGTTGAGATTGGAATAAAGTTCGACCGAGCACGCCTGGAGCATAAGCATGCAGGCGACGACAAGCGTCACCCGGCACCATGAGCCGTATCGATGCAAAACTTCTGACCGCCACTGCAGGGGTAATGTGTGCACGAACACTCCGTATCGCTATTGCTGCTTGATCAGCGTGCTGGTGGAGGAGGTGACGGCGGTCACACTGCTCGTCACCACCTCGAGATTTGCGGCCGCCCACATCACGGAAATGGACCGTTCGAGCAATTGCTCGGCATTCTTGGCCGGGGAATTTTCAGCATCTGTACCGGGAGCAGCCGTGTTGCCGGCGGCGCCATCCTGTACCGCGTCGGTTTCAGCCTTCGCAGACATATTCGCCTTGCCGAGCGCTTCCTGGACCTTTTGCATGGTCCCCTCCAGAGACTGAACAGCGGAACCGAAGAGCGCGGAAGGGTTCGAAATCATTCCGCCTCCCGCCTTCTCGACTTCGGCCAGGTAATCGAAGAGTTTGCGCTCTACGATGGGCTCGGCCTTTTGCGAGCCGGAGGACTGCGTGGCCGTTGCCGAATTTGCATCCGGTGACGCTTGCGCAACTTGCTGGCCGGCTCGTGTCGCGACATCCGTGCGCTCAGGCATGCTTGCCTTTGAAGCGTCGTGCTTTTCCTGCTTGGCGCCCACCATGCGATTGCCTGGCTGAGCAGCCGCACCAGCTGCGATCTGCTGTTGCGAGGTCAGACTGGTGGTCAAGTTTGCAAGCGTTGCCTCCAGGGCTCCAATCGGCGCGATTTGCATGAATCTGCCCTCCTGCTTCTCTAATTTGCTTTGGCGGAGGGGACATTCTGTGCCTCCGCCTGCCTGCCACGGAAAACGCGGACCGGAACGACCTTGCCGTCACCCGGCTTCGCGCCCGGCGCTGCGGGAACGCCTAGCGTCTTCCTGACGAGTTCGACATAGGATGGCGGCCCGGAGACCGACACCACGTCATCCTTTTCCGAAACCTTGACGGGAAACCTCGGATCGATAACGCCCAACCGCGAAAGCCGGTCCTGCGCGCCGGCAGCAGCATTGGCATCCAGCGGGATCATTTCCGTCTGGACTTCCGCCTCAGTTGCCACGTTCATGACGATACCGTCGAAATGCCAGACCAAACCGTAGCGGTTGCATATCTCTTTCAGGAATTCGTGGGCCGTTCCAACCGGCATGCCGGCGCTCAGGCGCCCTTTAACGAGTTTGCTCACGCGTACAGGCACACGCATGTTTCGTCCGAGTTCAACCAGCGCATCGGGTACCGATTGATCGACCGTGATGTATTTATAGGGGCCGGACGGCCAGCGCGGCTCCGCGGCAATGGCCTGCAACGAGGCAAAGCCAAACACCAGGCCAAACGTCAGGGCTGCCGCAAGGTGGCGGGCCAAGAATGCAGCCGACCTAGCTCCCGACAACCGATCCGCATTGCAGGTACCGCGTCCTGTCAACATTGGTCCTATCGCAGAGAGACGCCTGCCTGATGGCCGATGTCGCTCGTGTCATGGTTTGCCCGCCGATTCATTCTATCGCGCACATCACGAAATTGAAAGTCCAATTGGATTTTACATGAGGATTTGGTGCCAAATGTTGCGAACGTCCAGCAAAGCGATATGGTGCGCTGGAATCAGATGATCACTGGTTCGTGATCGCCAGTTCAACGCCTGGATGCGGAAAGGCACCGGTCTCGATGATAGCAAACAAGATCCTGCTAGCGTTACCGGCATTTCCCGGCAGCGTTCCAGGCGGCTTGGTCGCATGCCGTGAGCGTCTCATCCGGCAACTGGTTTTGATTGCAATGGCTTTTACCGTTACCATCGTGCCGGCATGGTCCCAATCGAACAGCGGTTACGACCCGAGAAGCTGGACATACGATCGGGCGACAAATGTGCTGGTTGCCCCCTCCGCCCCCGACCAGCCGTCGAGCAACGAAATCCAGCCGGGATGGTCCGTTATCCCAAGGGAAGTGGTGCTTTTTAGCGAAGCCCAGCCGAAAGGAACGATTGTGATCAACACGACGGAGCGGCGCCTCTACTACGTGCTCGGAGACGGCAAGGCTTTGCGCTATGCGGTGGGGGTCGGAAAGGAAGGCTTCGAATGGTCAGGCCGCGATACGGTGTCGAGCAAGAAGGACTGGCCGGACTGGCGCCCACCAGCCGAAATGCGCAGCAGAGAGGCGGCAAAGGGGCGCTTTCTACCGGCACATGTGAAGGGCGGGCCGAACAATCCGTTGGGAGCACGGGCGCTCTATATCGGCAATACGCTCTACCGGGTCCATGGCACCAATCAACCCTGGACCGTCGGGCAGGCGAATTCTTCCGGTTGCATCCGCATGACCAATGAGGATGTTATCGACCTGTACGATCGAGTAAAGCTCGGAGCACGGGTCATCGTCAGGCATTGATGGGCGGATAACCGTCCGAATGCCGTAGATAAATGGTCGACCATCATGATCCCGTTCAACATCAAGCAACTCGAAACCTTTCTCCTGGTCGCGACCTTCGGAAGCTTTCGAAAGGCTTCCGAGCGGCTGAATACCACGCAGCCCGCCGTATCCACCCGTATTGCCGGGCTGGAAGAGGCCCTAGGCGCCAAGCTGTTCGAACGGCAAAGCAGCACGGTTAGGCTGACCGCCGAAGGACAGCAACTCCTGCCGGCAGCTCAAAGAGTGCTGCGTGTGGCGGAACGGCTTCAATTGACCGCAAACTCGCTTTCAGAAACGACAGGGGTGCTGAGGCTTGGGGTTGCCGAAACCATCGTGCACACTTGGCTTCCGGATTTTCTGAAGGAACTTCAAACCAATTATCCGCTTGTCGACACGGATATCGTCGTCGACGCGACGACGACCCTTCGCAACGAACTCATGTCACATCGGCTCGATCTTGCGGTGCTGATGGGCCCGATCCTGGAGTATAGCATCGAGAATATCGAATTGCCGTCCTATCCGCTTGTTTGGGTCTGTTCGCCGCAGTTGGACCTGCCCAGCCGACGCAAGGCAACGCTGAGCGACCTGATGCGATTTCCAATCATCAGCTATGCGCGCACCACGAGGCCCTATAGCGAGCTCTACCGAAAACTTACCGCCGAATTCGAAGAAACGCCGCGCGTCTTCCCGGCCAATTCGCTTGCCGCATCCATCAAGATGACACTGGATGGAATTGGGATAGCCTCCCTCCCCCAGGAGGTCGTCCAGGATTACACCGCAAGCGGCAAGTTGCGCGTCGTCGAATGCGAATGGCATCCGTCCGACCTGCAATTCACCGCTTCCTATTCGTCCGAACCTTCCAATCCGATAGCCGAGCGGGCAGCCAAGCTGGCTGTCTGCGTTGCGCACGCCTATGCCGCGAGCACCGGCAAGGCCGAGGAAACCTCAGCCTTTAAAGATAGCCGGTGATCTCTCAACCGATCGCGGTGATCGGAAGATAGATGCGGTCGCCTGAAAAGACCATATCCGGACTCACGATGTGATCCATGTTGAGCACCACCGTCTCCGCCACGTCAGCAGAATGCGTCTTGGCGATGAGGCGAATGCTGTCTCCATCCTTGACCTCAACCCACTCGTAGCCGTTCTTCTCCAGGGTCGGGTTCGTCCGACCGTCCGGATTGCTGTCGCCTGCGGGATGAGGCTCGACGTAGTTGCTGGAAACCCAGCCGCCATGCATTTCGCCGTCCGGCCCGAAACCCTCGACAGGTATCCATGCCTCGCCTGACTGATCGGTCGAAGGCTCCGCGGTTTGCTCGACATATGTACCGGGCTGAAGGACCGTCACCACGGTTGCATCCCCGTCGGCTTGCGCTCGCAGATTCAAGCCGTCGTCTGCCATAACGACGAGCTGCGGAAAGTCCGTCGGCGGGGTTTGTGTTCCAGGTTCGGGGGTCTCTGCCTTGTCGTCCGGCGGCGTTTCATTCACACCGGAGGGGTCGTCACCAGGCCTGGTCGGGTCATTATCCGGCGTCGGGCTCGCGACATTCCACGGCTGATCATCCAGTGCATCCCAGGCAAACAGAAACATGCCTACGCCGAAGGTCACGCCAAGGGCGATACGGTCGGCATAACCCCAACGCTTGTCGGATTTGGCACGCGCGCTGACATCCTCGTCCGTTCTCGGAATCGACTGGCGATTGAGCCTGTCAGTGCGGATTGCCGATGCCCAGAATTCCGCGCTTCCGACAGTGAAGAGAACGCCGGCCGAGGCGGCCAGCGGCGAATGCAGATTCTGGACGGTGTAAGCTGCTGAGCCAACCAGATAGCCCGCGTTCCCGATATGATCGGCCATGGTTCGGAAAACCGGCCTGCCCGTGACCGACTGCAGGACCGATTTGGGACCGTAGATGACATTGCCCAAGGCAAATGTGCCGTTCACCACCAGGTTTTCGCCGTGCAGCATACCGACGGTCGAACCCGGAGATGAGAAGATGAACGACGTTCCGCTGGCAGCGTTAAGGGCGCGACCCAGCGGCTTGTGGCTTGCGGTGGCATTCGGGAAGACAGACTGGGCGCTGAAGACCACACCGCGTACACCGAAAGCGACGCCCGCTGCGGTTGCCGCCCAATGTGGTGGCAGCATCTGCCACACCGTGTAGGACGATCCTGCCATCGGCCCGAATGTTGCGACCAGCTGCGCGTTTTCCTTTATCCGGGCGTGAATCAGGGCAGCCTCAACCGCAGCCGCCTGATCCGGCGTCATGGTCTTCTTGTGGGTTGCGCGATAGGTCGTCAGTTGCAGCACCGAAAGCGCATTGGTCTGTTCGGTCGTCATCCAGGCGAACTGCTTCGGCGTGAACTTGCGCAACTGGCCGGGGCTCAGTTCGCCAAGTTGCGTCGGCGTCAGCGCCAATACCTGCTGCTTCGTCAGTGCCTCGATCTGATGAACAGTCAGGGAGCCAAGCTGTTCACGTGTGAGCGCTGCAATGTGGTCCGGCGACAGTTTTGCCGTGGTCACCGGATCACGTGCCGCAACCAGGTCAGGATTCAGCGCTGCGAACTGCGTAGCATCCAGATGGCTGAACTGGGCTGGCCGCATGGCCGCGAACTGCTCGGACGTCAGGGCATTGCGCTGCTCGTCGCTGAGCTTGGCTATCTGGTCGGGAGTCAGCTTGCGCACTTGCTCCGTTGTCAGGGCTGCCAACTGCTCGGGCGAGAAAACCGCCACCTGATCCGGCCGGAGGGCAGTGATGCGGCCCGGCGCAATCGCCTGCAGCCGGCTCGGCCGGATCGCCTGAAGCTGTTCGGCACTCAGCGCCCGCAACTGCTTCGGTTTCAGCCCTGCCAGTTGATCAGATGTAAGCCGCCCGACCTGGTCAGGACCAAGCGCGCCAACCTGTTCCGGCGTCAGCTTGGCGATGTGCTCCGGCCTGATCGCGTGAAGCTGTGCGGAGGTGAGCCCGGAAATCTGCTCCGCCGACAGTGCGTTGACTTCCTTGCCGGTAGGCGCCCGGACTGATTCCGCATATCCCGGCTCGGTCGCGTAGCTTGGCGGAAGTTCGAGACTGACGATCCTGCCGGTCGTTGCGTCGAAGACTGCCCTGCCCCGGTCGGGCGCCGGCGGCCATGTCGCTGCTGAAGGCTGCGTTTCGGCGGCAATGTTCACCACCTGCGGCGTCTCGCCAGTCACAACCGGAGTTTGGTTGCTGACCTTCTCGGTCACCGGCGGGGCTGGCGCTTCGGTTTCCGCTGGCGCGCTGATATCCCAGAAGTCGTCGGCCGGCCTCAGGATGACCTGTGGGCGTTTTGGCGTCGAACCTGGCGCAACCGCATCCGGGTTCAGCGTGAATTCGCCGACGAAATTGCCGTCCGGGTCCATCATCCGCCAGCCATGTACCTCGCTCCACGGTATGCTGCCGTCGACTGCGGTCTCGTCGACACGGGCCATCCTTTCGCCGACCGGCATGCCCATTGCCTCAAATTCGGTCGGGACATGGAGGCGCGGCCTGCTCGGGTTCAGCGTATAAAGGTAGGTATAACCTTGCTGCCGCGCGGCTCGTGACTCTTCCGAAACGAAAGCCTTGGCTCCCGAGATCGACTGGCTGGTGCCGACGAAACGGCCATGGGTATTGCCCATGACATAGTTGCTTAGCGTGATGCCTTGCGGGTCGCCCACCCAGATTCCGGTTGGCGGCGGTGGCGAGAAGCCTCCCGCATCCCTGACCTCGGCCGGTGTGCGGGTATCTGCTCGGAATACGTAGGGACCGACATTGCCGCGCAATGGTCTTGTGGGCTCGCCCGCACCTTGGACAGGTTGATTACCCTCTTCCGGATGCCCGAGGCTTCCCGGCACATGGTCGTCGGAAGCACCGCGTATCCAGGGCAACACCGCGGGTTCGCCCGTATTCGGGTCGTAGACCAGGATATGCGTCTTGTCTGCGATCTCCGGCGCGTCAGCCGGCGCGCGCGGCCCGTCAGCAGGCGGCACGTACACCTGTTCCGGGCTCCTTGGCTCGGTGCCCAGCATCGCAGCGACGATCACCTCGCCGTTCTTGTCCCGGAGTTGAATGGTCCGGCCCGAGCCGGCTTCCAAAACAACAGGCTGCGGCTGCGATTTTGCAGCAGGCGTTTTGTCGTGCCCGAAAATATTCCCGACGATCCGCGCCTTGTCGAGCGCGCTCTGCAGTTCCGCTGACGGTGGTGCATCGAGGAAAACCCAGCGCGGCTCATAAGCTGGGTTTTCGTTCCGCAGCGCTACGTCCTTGTTGATCTGCTCCTGCAGTTTTGGCGTAAGCGGCACTTCGCGCATCTGCGCAACGCCTTTGATCGTCGTCCAGCGATGATAGGTCTTGACCTCGATCGCCTCGATCACGTCGTTGTCCTTGAAAACAGGCGCATCCACGTATCTTCCGCCTTCGCCAAAGACGGGGTGCGGTCCATTCGGGTTGGCTTCAACCGGGAAATACGCTTCGCCAGTCGAACCGTTGAGTTCGCGCGTATAGACCTCGCCGGCCTTCCACTTTTCGGGTTGCCGCAGGTTGCGGACTTGTTGGAGCGTGAAGCTGGTAGGAGGCGCCGGATCGATCATCTTGCGGACGGGAGCTGTTTCCGGCCGCACTGACGCTCCATCGTCATCTCCAAGACTGCCCGGCACATGGTCTTCGGAAGCACCGCGTATCCATGGCAAAACAACGGCCTCGCCGGTGTCGGGGTCGTGCACGAGAATATGCGTCTTGTCTGCCACGCTCGGGTCATCGCCGCGTGCCACCGGCCCGTCGACCGGGGGCACGTATACGTTTTCCACACTGTGCGGAGGAGGTCCGTAGTGGGTAGCGGTCACGAGTTGCCCGTTCTCATCCCTTATCTGCGTATAGCCTGCGCGTGATTGCGCTTCGTCAGACCCATAACCGAGCTGCCCGTCACGATAGACCGGTCCGGTCTGAGAATCCTTACCACTGGTATAGATGTATCCGCTGGTGTCGCGCACCGGCATGCCGGTGAAACTGCGCGTTTCCGGATTCCAGATGAGGCGTATAGAATCCTCCTTCGCAGTAGGCTGTTCCGGTACCACGATGGGATCGCCATCCGCAGGGGCGGTCTCCTCGCGGCTGGTCGAACCGTCCAGGTCGCGGCCGGGTAGCATCGCCGGTCCCTCGCCGCTTGTATCGCGAGCGTTGATCACTTCGCCCGGTATCACAGGATGGTCGGCGTCGTGGAAGACCTGTTCGTTGGTCGCACGGTAGACGCCGTCGTTGCCAGCCGCATAAACGGTCATCGGTCGGGACGATTGTCCGTCACCTGAAGGGTCGCCTTTGCCGCCTGTGGGTGGCGGCTGGTTGGGGCCCTTCGAAACACCGGCCGGCAGCGCGCGCAGGCCAGTTGGACCGCTGCCGTCTTGTGCGCCGTAGGAACCTTCCCGGGCACCGAAGTTAGTTCCCTGCTCGCCGGACGTTTCACCAATCACCTCGCCATCGACGATGATTTCGTCCGGGCTCGGCTTCACATACTCGCCGCTGGGTCTGTAAACACCGTCAGAGCCGGCTTCATACACAGCCCGTGGCCGCGTCGATGAATTTCCATCACCCATTGGAACGGAGCCGGCCCAGGAATGGGTGTTCTCGCCACCATGAGGACCAGCCCGTCCGGGAATGTTATAAAGCAGCCCTCGACCGCCCAGACCTGTGCCGACAGCGCCAGTACCGATGCTCATGATGGTGTTTGCGAGTTCGGCAAATGACATTTCGCCGCCGTGTATGGCCAGATCCTCGGCCGATTTGGCAAGCAGCGGAACACCGGTGACAACGCCCCCGGCATCAAGCCCCCACGCAACGTTGGTCAGCTTGCTGCCGCTTTGCATATAGCTCGCCACCTGCCCGGCATAAGGAGATTGCGTTACGTTTACGCGGAGTTTGCCAACGCCCCAGCTGGCGTCGCTCATGCGCGCCATTCCGAATCCGCCTGCGAACGCCTTGGAGGTGGTCAGGCCGGACCTTGCAAGGCCGAATGTGCGCAGGGCACCAGCTCCGACCGGCAGGAACGCGGTGACACCGGTCGCGATATTCCAAGCCGACTGACTGTCGAAATCGCCGCCCTGTAGAAGGTGCTCGCCTTCCTTGTAGAGAGCTTTGCTGCCAAGTGCTGCGCCGGAAGCGATCGCGATAGGAATGGCCCATTGGCCGCCCGGAACGAACGAGACGATGGTGGCGGCACCGGCTACGATGCCGAGGCCTATGTCGGTGGCCTTGTCCCAGAAATCCACCTTGCGGCCGTCAGCGACCTCCAGTTCATCTAGCGAAAATCCATCGGCGCCGAGCTTCATGTCGCCGCCCTTGGCCATGATCAGCTTGCCGCTGTCGCTGAAGATGCGGTTCTCATGCTGGAATTCGTCGAAGCTGCCGTAGTATTTGCCGGCGCTGTCGACATAGCCGATTTCCTTTTCATCGTCCTTGATCGCGAACAAAGCCGTCGACGATTCCACCCCGCCATCAAGCGAGAAGATCGGCACAACCTTGACCTCGCCGTTTTCGCCTGCACGGTCGATGATTTCATCGGTAACCTTTGTGACCCCTTCGCTCGATTCGTCGAGACCGAGTGTCCTGGCTACAGTGCCGCTGAGTTCGCCAGGCCCGTATTCCTCGTACTCGCCGGTGAAACCGCTGTCGTACAGCTGCTTGAGCTGGACCTGATAGCCGGCCAGCGCCTGATCCTTGTGCTCCTCAAAATATGTGTTTTTGAGACGCGCCTCATGCTCCTCGTTACCATATGTCAGAAGCTTGGGGTTGCTCGCATAGAAGCCATACCAGTCGCGCGCCGCGACCATCGCCGGGCGGACATCCTTTTCCCATGTCTCCAGTTGATTCTTTTCGGTTTCTGCCGAACTCCTGTTGATTTCGGCAGCTGCCACTTCGGGATGTACCCAGAGCAACTGGCCATCGATCTCGATCTGGACCGACTTGCCGCTGGCACCGATCGCACCGGGTCCTTCCTTTTCATAGGCAGCAGCAACCTCCGGTGCGACCCAGAGATCATGGCCGTTCACGGTGATCTTTACCGGCTGCTCACCTGGCTGAAGCGTGCCGGCAGGCGCCTCGACGGTCCCCGTGCCATGCTCGGTGATCGCATTGTCGCGAGCCGTCGTCGCGTCGACGAGCTTGGTTTTCGCATCTTTCAGCTGTGCATCAAACCGCTCGACCTGCACGCCGATGATCTTGGACTTGGCGGCCGCCAGCGCCGATTGCGAGCCTGTTCCATGAGGCGTGCACACCGGTGCCGAAGTCGAGTTTTGCGTCGACGCCAGCAGCTCCTGCCACTGCTTGTTGAGCGGATCGTTGCGGAAATCTTCCCTGATATTCTTGTCGTTGAGATCGTATGTCAGGGCATATTTCAGGACTGGCGTGTCATTACCGTTTTCATCGAGGAAATTATCGTTCTCATAGGTGTTGACGAGATAAAGCTGACCGTTCTCTTCGATCACTTCCTGTGACAGCAGCTTCCCGGTGTAGTCGCCCTCGGCATTCGTGTAACCGTTTGGATCGAAATGATGGGGATTTCTCTCCATCGCCTGCGCAAGCAATGCTTGTTTGATCGGCTCGACATCCACGGCAAGGTCGGCCGCATCCTTTTGCGCAACCCCAAATTCCTCATATGCCTCAGCCAGTGTCACCTGGCTGGCTGCAGCCTCTTGAAGTCCTTTCAACTCCTCGAGTCTGCCATTGATTTCGGTATATTCGGGACTTCCGGGTTCAGCCTCGGCAAGCTCCAGTTCCGTCGCACCGACCATCTGGTCGATTGTGGCCTTGTTGCCGCGTGCGGTGTGCAGCGCAGCGTTGATGAAGAGCCCCGCGACCTCCGCGTGTTCTGACTTGCCCTGCAGGTTGATTTCCGTGCTGCTAGGTCCGCCGCTCTCACCGGCCGACGGCAGGCTCGGATCGCTGAGCCCAGGCAAGGTTGCCTGCTTGCTGATAGCGTCGAGGAGGCTTGTCTCGCCCTGCTCGTATTCGGCCCTCGCATTGCTGGCACTTTCGAGCATGTTGTTGGCGGTGGTCAGCCGTTCTTGTGCATCTGCAAGCGTGCCTTTCGGCTCGGGTGCCTTCCACTCCAGCCCATAAGGCGCCAGGGTGTTGTTGAGTGTCGTTTTGGCGTCCTGCATGGCTCCCTGGTATTCGGGATCCAGCGCATAAACGTCGAGTTGCGCCGCGCTTTGCCCAGGCTGTGCCTGTGCTTCGCCAAGACGCGCTATCACGGCGTTCTCGGCGGCGATCGCTTTGGCGACTTCAGGGTCGAACCACTGCCAACTTCCGTCGACCATCAACGGCACCCATTTGCCACCTGACGGAGCTGTAGCCGATGGAGGCTCGCCGAACGGCCCGACCGATGTGACGTTGCCGTCGAGATTTGGCGTCGCAGCTATGCCGCCGCCATAGGTCTTGATGGCGTCCGATACGGCTTGCTGTTTGTCTATGACTTCTTGGGCAAGTTCGGGACTCGCCCCGCCGAGGACGCCTTCCAGGATAGTCTTGAGAACAGTATCGGCCTTGGCCTGCTCGATATCCTGGCTCTCCGGGTTGATCGCCAGCAGCAATTCGGCCAACGACTGCTGCGCCGTACCGACCTCGATCTTCAGCTCGCTGCCGGTCGTGTTGTTGGTCAGCGTTACCTTGCCGTCAGGATTCGTGGTCAGCGTGTAACCGTTGAAGGTCACCTCGACGGTCGTGCGCGTGCCGTTCTCGATCGTCACAGTCTCGCCGGGGTGAATGAGGTCGGGATCGCGGGGCGATTCGAAAAGCTCGGGATTCGATCCCCTCAGGTCATCCAGCGTGACGCCATATTGCTGCGCAATCAGGGTCAGGTTGTCGCCCGGCTGTACCTCGTATTCGACAGGCTCGCCACCGTTGATGTCCTCGGTGGTCGTCTTGGTGATGCGGCCATCCTTGTCGATGACGATCTTGGTTTCGGTTCCCGCCTTCGGGTCCACGATGGTCGTGGTGGTTTCTCCCGTCTCGAGATTGCGCTCGCTGTTGCGGGTCCTGCCGTTGCCATCCTCGGACACGGTCGTTTCGGTGCCGTCGGAGGTGGTCACTACCGTGCGCTCGTCATGCTGATAGTCATGGTAGTAGACGGTCTTGTCGCCGGTATTCGGATCGACGACCTCGGTCGACTGCACGTCGCCATTGTCGCTTGTCGGCCCGCGCGTCGTGACCTCGTAGCCGGCCGCTTGCAATTCGGCGATCACCTGGTCGCTGGTCAGGCCCCGCTCCTCTGCGATCTGATCAATGCTCTTGCCGTCGGCGAGATCGTCCTGGATGCCTTGCGTGGTCGCACCGCCCGGATCTTGGGAAGCATCGAGAACCACGTTCTCTCCGTTCGGCCCGGTCACGGTGGTGACAGGCAGAGCAGGACCGCCAGACGGCGTCACCGTCTCGACAGTCGTGCGGTTAGGCAAGGCAGTCCGCTCAGTAACGGTGCCGCTGCCAAGATCGTCCTCGTAACGGGTGGTGATGGCGCCTGTGTCGGGATTGTAGCTGCTGGTTTCCTTGCGCCCCAGCCCATCACGGATCGGCGTCGTCGTCGCGGTACCGTTGGGCGTTTGCTGGATTTCCGTATAATAGTTGCCGTGCTCGTAGTCGTAATGTTCCGTAACGGTCCGGCCGGTCGTGTCCGTTATCTCGGTTGATACCCCGACCTCGCTTTCGGTGGTCGACACCGTCATGCCGCCGGATCTTAGGGAAGCAAGCACCTGATCCTTCGTCATGCCGCGGTCGGACGCGATCTGATCGATGCTTTTGCCGCCGGTAACATCGTTGACGATGTTGCGGGCAGCAGTGGCTTCCGCCGGCGTCTCTTCCGCGGCACCGGTATCGAGCTTCACCGGCATCACGGTGGGGCTTGCCAGATTGGATGTATTAAGCGCCGGCGTTACGGTTGTACCGTTGCCCGATGTGCCGTTGCCCGCGTTCACGCTCGGCGTTGTCGACGCCACGGCCGGCGCGGCTGGGGGCTCCTGCAGTGAATTCAGCTGGGTGTTGACCTGGGTCAGTTCCTGGCGAGCTTGCGCCGCCCAGTCGCGCTCGCCCATCCTGTTGGCAAGCCTGATCTGCTCCCTGAGCTTCGTGGCCTGCGCCTCAAGCCGCGCCACCTCTCCGGCATTGGCAGTGGCGTTCACCTTTTGCGGTGGGACCGGTGGCTTGGTGAGCGTAATCGGGCGAACCATCTGGACGACCTCCGGATATCGTTCTTGACGGCAGTCGCCGCCAGGCCCCCTGCCCGATAAGCGCTTCCGATCTTATCGAGGGGGCTTCCAATAGATGCCGAAAGCCGCAAGTTGCTCTTCCGACTGCTTCACTCTGTCTGCAGCATTCACTTCCGAACGCGCGGCGGTCAGTGCCACGAGAATCTCAACAGCGGCAAATGCCGGCGCCATGCTGCGGAAGAACGACTGCGAATTCGACGTAACGATGATCGCTTCCTGGGCGATGCGGGCAAGCGGCGACACATTGCTGTCGGTAATTGCGATCACCGCAACCCCCTGTCGTGCCGATTGCCGCGCTACCTCGATCGTCGTTCGCTCGTAAGGCGGCATGCTTATCGCAAGCAGAACATCGCCTTTGCCTGCGTCCTGCAAGGCATCCAGGCCATGCCCGGTCATATCGCCCACGAGATTCACCTTGCGGCCATCCGCAGCCAAAAACGACATCACATTGACGAAGTGATTTGCGACAGAATGCCCGGAACGAGAGCCGAGGCTGTATATATTGCGCGCCCGGCCAAGGACATCTGCGGCAGCAATGAACTGCGCCGCGTTGCCGTATTCGCCAAGGCTTGAAATCTGGGCCGCGAGCGCGTCGGCCACGATGCCGGCGGTCGAGTATCCCGGATCCCCGTCCTGCTCCCTGCCCTGCCGCACAAGACCGCCAGAGCCAGGTTCACGCAGCGCCTGAGCATAGAGGCTGCGCATGTCCTCATAACCCTCAAGGCCTAGCCAACGCGCCAGCCGCATCATCGTACTGTGCGAGACGCCGGCCTGATGGGCCTGCTCGCGCATCGACATCAGCGCGACATCCTTAGGATGATCCAAAACAAAACGCGCAGCGATGCGTAGCTGCGGCGGCATATTCTCGAACCGTTCGACCAACAGCTCCGCCAACGGACCTTTTTCCATTTTCAAATACCCCATTCACCCCGTTTGAAGATTACCCTGTGACAGCGCGCAATGCAACACTTGGAACTGCATCCTCTCATATGTTCCAAATGGACTTCCATTTTCGTTCCTGCTGCCTTAGAGTGACCCTGCAAGCTGACGGAATCGCATTGCCATTCTGAAGTTTGCAACTTGAATCGTCCCTCAAGGAGACAATCATGGCTACTACCCCTCCCATTACATCCGGCTCTGCGGGATCGCCTGAGCAGAATCTGGATAAGATGATCAAGCATCAGGAACGTATGTTCGGTCTCGAGATCACGAAAGAGATGGCGAAATCACAGCACGATATGCTGATGAGCACGGCGAGAACACTCGGCCAATCGGCTGAAAAGGCCTAAGGCTTGGGATTCTCAATCCCTTGCGCCGCCGAAAGCGACCGGCGGCGTACTCACATGGCGGAATGTTTGCGCGCTGCTGTCAGGCTGCATCTGAAATAGTCATCGGCGGGAGATGAAGTGGTATGACCGCTAATTCTATCGGCAGATTTTGGGATGCGGCGCTCGTGCGCCAGCTTCGGTCGGTCATCATCGGCTCAAACGACCAGGCAGCCGCGCAGGCCATTGCGCTCAGCGTTACGCACGGCTTCCACGCCGGTGCCGAACTCAATCTGACCGAACCTCAATACACAGTTGGCTCCAGCACCGATTCCGATATCGTTCTTAGGGACGAAGGGATTGCGCCGATCCACGCCAGGTTGCGCCGCAAGGGTGGCCAGATTGAAATCGAAGCCGTCGGCGGCGATGTCACACTGGCCAATGGCGAGACCATCCATGAAGGTCATGGCAGCCGCTGCAGGTTGCCGGTCAGGATATCCGTCGGCGATGCCAATATCCAGCTAGTCGGCCCGGAGCGCCCCGCAAGTCGCTGGTCCGTTTCCAATCGCCCATTGCTGATCGCCGGCAGCGTGTTCTTTGCCGTGTTTGCGGTTTCCGTTGCCGCCAACGGACTCTCCTTCGCCAAGCCTGATGGCGGCGGTGAACCTGCCTCCATTAACGCGAAACTGACGAAGGTGGCCTACGCCGGTGAAGCTGGGCAGGATGTGCTGGACGATTCATCGCCGGCACAAATACAGAATGCCGCCGAGGCAGAGAGCCAGCTCAGGCTCCGCCTTGAGCAGTCCGGGATAAGCACACTGGCCGTCGAACGTTCACCTGGACGTCTATTGGTCTCGGGAATGATCCCGAATGAAAAAAGCGGCGTCTGGACGGAAACACAGTCCTGGTTCGATCAGGCTTACGGTGCCCATATTCCCCTTGTCTCAAATGTCATGATCGGCAACGCCGAGCAGGCTCCCCGCCTGACATTGCAGGCAATCTGGTATGGCGAGCGGCCTTACGTCATCGCAGCCGACGGCGCGCGTTACCATGAGGGCGCATTCACGAATGATGGCTGGACCATCAAGCAGATCGGCGAGACGGAACTTCTCCTGACGAAGGGCGGCGCCACGGTCGCGCTGAAATATCCGTGAACCGCCGGCTCGAAGGGCCGAGATTCGATACAGCAAGGTTGGATTCAGCCGGGCGCGAGGTGCGGCAGGCGCAGGATGTCCGCGGCCAGGCGATCAACCGGCGGCGGATGAACGGCATCGACAAGGCCTCGAGCCGCGCACAGGGAACAAAATCAACCGCCAGCGCAGAAAGGCCTGAGACCACAGAATTCCAGCCCTCCCAGGGTTCGACCGGCAAATCGCTTGACGAGATACTCATCGACTTCGTCATGCCAAGCATTCCCGAACCTGCGATCCTGCGCCGCTCCGTGTCTATCCTTCAGCATTTCGTCACGCATCAGGTTCCCGATCTCGATGGCGGTGAGCAACTCAAGACACTCGCCAGAACGCTGATGGAGGATGAAATAGAGCGTCACCGCAATCTGCTGGGCCGTATGCAGGAAGGAATCGAAACCTGACCGACCAGCACGACACGGTGCATCTGCTGCATGTCTTGGGCTATCTCTACGGGTGTCATGGGCAGGCAAAGCGGGGTGCGGCGTACCTGCTTATCGCAGCACAGCTTTCTCCGGGAAATGCCGGCGTCCTGCGGACATTGGCGCATCTGCTCATACTCGATGGCGAAGCCGACAAGGCGCTCGCCACGATTGCCAGGCTGGAAACCTTGGACGGAATGGATCACCCCACGCTTGTATTGCTGAAGAGCCGCGCCTTGCTGGTCGCTGGCCGCAAGGCTGAGGCGCATACCGCTCTACGGAGCTTCCTGTCGCAGAGAGGCGCCGAATGATTGCGTTGTCTGAGCGACTTCTCCAGTTCCTTTCCAAGCTCTCACGGCGCGGCGATCTGGTCATAGCAATCCTGATGCTCGTCGCCGTGGTGATGATGCTCATTCCATTGCCGACATTCCTCGTCGACATTCTCATCACCGCAAACATCGCCATCAGCGTGCTTATCCTGCTGGTTTCGTTTTATGTCTCCCACCCACTTCAGTTTTCGTCGCTACCGTCGGTCATTCTGATCGCCACCCTGTTCAGGCTGGCGATCACGATCACGACCACCCGCCTTATCCTCTTGCAAGCCGATGCCGGCGAGATCATCACCGCGTTTGGCAGTTTCGTCGTTGGCGGCAGTATTGCCGTCGGCCTCGTCGTCTTCCTGATTATCACGCTCGCGCAATTCATCGTGGTGGCGCGAGGCGCAGAGCGTGTTGCGGAAGTGGCCGCGCGGTTCACGCTGGATGCACTGCCGGGCAAGCAGATGAGCATCGATGCGGAACTGCGCAACGGCGATATCGATCAGGCGGAAGCGCGTCGCCTGCGCCAGCAACTCGAACGGGAGAGCCAGTTGTTCGGCGCGATGGACGGGGCGATGAAATTCGTCAAGGGAGACGTCATCGCCGGCATCGTGATTATCCTGGTCAATCTGATCGGCGGCTTTGCGGTCGGAACGCTACAGCACGACATGTCGATGGGTGAAGCCGCATCCACCTACTCCCTTTTGACAGTCGGTGACGGTCTGGTCGCGCAGATACCGGCACTGCTCGTCGCGGTTGCCGCCGGCACGATGGTGACGCGCGTCGGCAGCGCAGACGGCACGACTGACCTTGGCCGCCAGATTACCGGCCAGCTTCTGCGGGACTCCCGCGCGCTGGCGCTCGCCGCTGCGGTGATGGTCGGCCTGGCCATCGTGCCAGGTTTCCCGTCCATTGCGTTCCTGATACTCGGTGCTGCCTTCGGGCTGGGCGCCTACGCCATCAATCGTCGCGCCGGGCAGGAAACGGAGCCAAAAGACATCGGGCAGATCGCAATGCCCGAACAGCCAGGCAATTCCGCACCGCTTTCAGGCACCCCCGTCGGTGCATTGTCTTCTTCCCAGCGTATCGTCGTAAGCTTCGGAACCGATCTCGGAAAGGTAATCCTGGAAACCGATTTCGCTTCACTCGCCGATGGCGTGCGCCGCGAGCTTTTCAGTGACCTCGGCGTCGACGTGCCGGCGATCGGCGTGCAAATCGATGACAAGGCGCTCTCATCGCGAAGCATTCGCATCGATTTGGAAGGCGCACCCATCCTGGATACCGAGATTCCCGCAGACCGCGTTCTGGTCGAGGCGGATGTAACGAATCTCGATCTTCTTGACGTGACTTATGAGAAAGGCGCAGCAATCGCCGGCCAGCGCAAATTCATGTGGGTCGACGACCATCAGATATCGGCGCTGAAAGAAGCCGGCCTCGCCTTTTCGACACCGGCGGAGACGGCTGCCAAATGGATGGGAAATGCGCTTCGGCTCTATGCCGGCCATTTCGTCGGCATACAGGAGACACGCAGGCTGCTGTCGGACATCGAGCCCGATTACGCGGATCTGGTCAGGCAGGCGCAGGAGATCGTGCCGCTGCAGAAGATCGCCGAGGTGCTGCGCCGGCTGGTTGCCGAGAACGTGCCGATCCGCAATCTGCGCCTGATTCTTGAAGCATTGATCGAGTGGGGTCAACGCGAGCAGGACGTCGTCATGCTTACGGAATACGTCCGCACCTCCCTGAAACGCCAGATCAGTTTTCGCTCCGCCGACCGCAACAACATCATCGCTGCCTATGTTCTGCAACGCTCGGCCGAAAACATCCTCAGAGGCGCGGTGCAAAACAACTCGGCCGGCACATTCCTGAACCTGTCGGATGACGATGCGCAGGCTTTGGTTACGGAAATAGAGCGCGCCGTCCTGCAGACGTCAGCCGACGTCTCGCCGGTCGTCCTCGCGGCGATGGATGTGCGCCGCCATATGCGAAGCCTGCTCGCCCACAACGCCATCGAGCTTCCGGTTCTGTCCTTCCAGGAACTCGCACCCGAATTCAATGTCCAGCCTCTGGCCACGATAGCCGGGCGCTCGGACAAGCGCGGCACGCGCAATATCTCTCAATCTCTCCCCGCAGCCTGAGCAGAAGTGGGGCAACAAGCTGCCTCATGACGCTGGCGAGATGGATGGGGACAAAAGGGGAATTTACATGCTCAGGAGAGGGACGGCATGACAATCCACGATAACACAGCAGGCATCCGGGCCACCGCTTTCACCGGGCGGAAGGACGCGCGCTGGCTCGCTGTCGCGGTTGGCTTTTTGCTGGCGCTTTTTTTCACGCTTGCCGATGCGTCAGCGCAGAACGTGTCGCCATTGCCGAGCCAGCCAACTGTGGACCTGCCGGTCGGGCAAGGGCGTATTTTGCGGTTCAATGAACCGGTCGAATCCGTTTTGATCGCCGATACGACGATCGCAGACCTGCAGGTCGTGTCGCCGGGCATGGTCTATGTCTTCGGTCTCAAGCCGGGCCTGACCAATCTCATTGCTGTCACCGCTGACGAGCGGATCGAGGCGACAGCCCAATTTCGCGTCACAGCCGATGTCACGCCTGCCCTCGAAGCCAAGCGCGCAATGCGGCCGAACTCAGCGACAAACCTCTCCATCTTCGGAAACCGCATCGTAGCGACCGGTGAAGCACGCGGCGTCGAGGAAGCGACGGAAGTCGACAATATCGCACGGACCTTCTCGCCGCCGGAACAGCCGCCGATGAACAACATGACCGTGCAAGGCTCGCAGCAGGTCAATATCAGGGTTCGTTTCGCCGAAGTCTCGCGCACGGAGCTGCAATCCTATGGCGTCGACTGGTCCGTCGGCTACCGGAGCGGTGGCTTCGAATTCAACATGTTTCAGGATAATGGCGTGCCTTCCGGCCGCGACGGAAACTTCGGCCTCAGCATGGACCAGACGCATGGCGTCAATTTCGACATTCTGATCGAAGCGCTGCAGCGCAACGGCATCGTCAAGATACTGGCCGAACCGAACCTCACGGCGGTAACCGGCCAGACGGCGAGCTTCCTTGCCGGCGGCGAGATTCCGGTTCCGATTCCGCAAGGGACCGACGTCGTTACCGTCCAGTACAAGCCCTTCGGCGTATCCCTGGGCTTCACGCCCACGCTGATTGGCCGCAATCGCATCGGCCTCCATGTCCAGCCGGAAGTCAGTTCACTGTCGGAAGCAGGATCAGTCAGCGCCAACGGCTTTGCCATGCCGAGCTTCGTCGTGCGCAAGGCAGACACCACGGTTGAGGTAGCGAGCGGACAGACCTTCGCAATCGCCGGGCTCTTTCAGCAGCGAACATCGCGCAACCTGGAAAAGTTTCCGGTTCTCGGCGACGTGCCGGTTCTTGGCGCGCTCTTCCAGTCTCAGCGTTTCCAGCGCGAAGAGACTGAACTGGTCATCCTGATCACGCCCTATCTGGTCGAGCCGGTGCGCGACAGCCTCGCCACGCCGCTCGATCGTCCGGCCGCCAAGCGTCCCCATCGCAAGCGCACCAAGGATGCGTCAGCGATGGGCTTGATCATCAAGTAGCGGGGAAACGAACCCATGACCTTACCCATCGCTTTCCGTTCGCTTCTTCCGATTCTGCTTCTAGCCGGCTGCGCGAACAACCCTCAACAGCGGGCCGACTATTCGCCTGGCTACAGCTATGTCTCTACCGACACGGGTGGGTCCGAAAAGAGCATCGGCGGTTCCGTCCTGGCGCCCAACGCCTGTCTGGCCGAGCCGGTCGACGAAGACAATTCCGCCGCCTCGACCGATCTGACGGTCGTCTCGGGCGTCGGCGCGCATCTGCCGCCCGGTTGCGCCAATGCCTATAACCTCCAGCGCATGGCCGAAAGCCAGCGCGATCTCGTTGAAGGCCGTCGCATGGGACCGGCCCCGGCAGCACCGACCGCACGCGCAGCACGGCGCTATCTCGATGGCGAAGAGGAACCGATGGGCGGTGCCAATAGCGGGCCGTTGACACCGCAGACAACATCACCGATCGAGTAAATCGATGAGGAATTGCCCGCGCGCCCATGAGCAGGCATCGACAGATGGCACCGGGAACAGCGCGCGCGGCCTTGTTTCGCAGCGATTAGCCGAGAATGGAGCCGAGCGCGTTGGCTTTCGCCTGCGTGCTTCCCTTGGCGCGGATGTTTCTGGCACGCGCCAGCAAAGTGTCCACCTCCTTGGTCGTCAAGCCGATCGGCGGCGATGCCTTGACCTGATCGGCCTGGCCGAGAAGTCCGAAGACCACGACTGCATTGCGCTTGTGATGCAACTGCGCGTTAGAAGCTGCCGATATTTTCTGCGCCAGCGGCAGCGCGGTCGCCGCGTTACCCTCCAGAGCCGCCGCCAGCGACATGTTGGTCTCTATATCGAGATCGCCGGGCGCAAGCTTCAGCGCCTTGGTGAAGGTGGCTTGCGCCTCGCCCGTCTGGCCGGCGAAAGTCTGCGCCACGCCCAAGCGGTTGTAGGCACTGCTGGTGTTGACCAGTGGGGCAGCCTGAGCCAACGCGCGCATGCCGGCATCGATGTCACCCGTTTCCATCATGGCCGAGCCGAGCCCCAGCATCGCCTGGCCATCATCGGGAGCTTTCGCCAGTGCGGCCTGGTAGGCTTTGGCGGCTTCCGTCGGATAACCCGCCCGCATATAGGCCTCGCCCGCCTTGACGAGCGCACTCGGCTTGGCGTCGGGCATTGCAGCCGCACGCTGGTAGAGCGCCATTGCAGTGTCGCTTTCGCCGCGCGCGTCAATATCGTCGGCGAGCTTGATCAGACGTTCCGATTGCGTAGACGGGCCCTGGGCTTTCGCCTTTTCGGCATCGGTTTTGGCCGTCTGGCAACCGGCCGTCGCCAACATGGCAACGACTGGCAAGAACACGACATGAAGCCGCATATCCACCTCTCCGTATTCAAGCCCGCCCTCACCTTACACAGGGCATCGGTCCACTGGAACCGCAACAGTGCGGTAAGATTGCAACATGGCCGAAGAAGCTGAGGAAAAGAAATTACCGGCTTCCGAAAAGAAGCTCCGTGACGCCCGTCGTAAAGGCCAAGTTTCGCAGAGCCGTGACCTGGTCACCGGCTTTACGCTTCTCGCGGCACTGGCCTATCTCTATTTCATCTGGCCAACGGTTTCCGGACACCTTTCGGAACTCGTGCAAACGGTCACGGCTTCCAGCGGTTCGTTCCAGCAAATCAGCCTGCGGGCCATCCGCCATTCATTTTCGCTGCTCCTGCTTGTCACGGCACCACTGGTCGGGATCGTGGTCGTTCTCACCGTCGCCTTTGGCATGATCGGAACTTTCGGACCGGTCCTTTCCTTCGAACCGCTCAAGCCGCAGTTCGATCACATAAATCCGGTGAAAGGCCTGCAGAAAATATTCTCGCTCCGCAATGTCGTCGAATTCGTAAAGGGCGTTGCGAAGGTATTTTTGTTGGCAGGTGTTTTCGCATTCATTCTTATGGCGTGGCTCCAGCCGCTCTTCGACACGCCGGGCTGCGGCCCGACATGTATCGAGCCGATGGTAAAGGCTGTGCTGCTCCCGCTGGGCACAGCGGCTGCCCTGGCATTCGTGGTCATCGGCATACTCGACGTTCCGCTGCAGCGCTGGCTGTTCCTGCGCGACATGCGCATGACAACCACCGAGTACAAACGCGAGCATAAGGATCTGGAGGGAGACCCGATGATCCGGCATGAGCAGCAACGGCAACGGCGCGAGGCTGTGATGCAACCTGCCAAGCTAGGCGTGAAAAACGCGGTCATCGTCTTCGCTGCCGGCGACCGCGCGGTGGCGCTGCGTTACGTCAAGGGCGAAACCCCCGTGCCGACTGTTGTCGGCAAGGGTCAGGGCCGTATGGCCCACGATATTCTTGCACAGGCACGCGCGGAAGGCATTCCTGTGGTGGAGGACGCAGCGGTAGCCGAACCACTGTTCGAGACTTCCAACACCGGAACCTACATCGGGCAGGAAATGTTCTCACCTGTTGTTCGCCATCTCGTCCGACATGGCCTCACCTAAGGCAGACTCTCATTTCTGCTTCACGCAAGAAATCCGGCTGACTCCCGCACCTCGATCACGGTTGGCCGATCCGCTGTAAGAGCTGCGGTCACAGCCTTTTCCAGCGCCTCGATGGACTGCGGATTTTCCGTGCGGCAGCCATAAGCTTCGGCGAGCTTGATGAAATCGGGATTATGCTGATTGACGCCGATTGTCGGAATCTTGCGTGAGATCATGCCATCGCGGATTTGCGCGAGGCTGTCGTTGTTCCACAGAATGATTGCCATGGGCAGCTTCTGTTCGACGGCAGTGCCAAGTTCCTGCAGCGTGAACTGGAAACCGCCATCGCCCACGACCACCATGACCGGCCGCTCGGGTGCTGCGATCTTGCCGCCGATCCCCGCCGGCAGCGCATAGCCGAGCGTGCCGTAGCCAGCCGGGAATATCCATTGGCGCGGGCCAACGCAGGGATAGAACGCATAGCCGGTGTAGGCGAGTTGCGTCATATCGGAATAGACAACGCCATCGTCCGGCATGGCGCGCCGAAGGGCGTCCAGCACTTTCACATGCTTGCGCTCCAGCGGCGTCAAGGCTTCGCGTTCCGCCGCGCGTACGCGCGCAACCTGATTGTGGCTTTCTTTGCTCGGTATACTCTCGGGCAGCGCGGCAAGAATATCGGCAAGCGCCAAGGCTGCGTCAGCCTCGATGGCGACGGCGGCATCGTAGTCGCGAACCAGGATCTCAGGATCTATATCGATGCGGATCATCTTGCCGTTCATCGGTAGCAGGCCGTCGAGCCAGATATCGGGTTCGGCAAGTTCGGTGCCGACGCAAAGCACGACATCGGCCTCGGCGATCATCTCCTGCGTGGCCGGGCGGTCGAGCGTGGCTTCCAGCGCAAGCGGATGGGAATCGGGAATTATGCCTTTGCCGGCGATCGTAGGCACAACGGCCGCGCCCAGTCTCTCGGCCAAAGCAACAAGCCCGGCTGAAGCCCGGACACTGCCGCCGCCGGCGATGATCACAGGGCGTTTTGCCCCCGCAAGAAGTTTCGCGGCATCCGCAATTCCGGCGCTGGCGGGCGCACGGCTGCCTTGTGCGGTGCGCCGCGTGACCGGCTTGTCGTCGATCGCGGTCAACACGTCGAGCGGGATCGAGATGTGGACCGGACGAGAGCGACCGGACTCGAAGAGAGCAAAGGCGCGCGCCACATATTCGCGGACCTGATCCGGGCTGGTGGCGATGGCGGAAAATGCCGTCAGCGGCGCTGTCACCTGCGATTGATCAGTGATCTCATGCAGTCGGCCGCGGCCCATGCCGAGATCCTTGGTAGCAGCCACGCTCGAAATCATGAGCATGGGAATGCTGTCGGAGTAGGCCTGACCGAGAGGTGTCGCGGCGTTGGTGACACCAGGTCCGGAGATCAGCAGGCAGACGCCCGGCTTGCCCGACATGCGCGCATAACCGTCGGCCATGAAACCGGCGCCCTGTTCATGGCGCACGCCGATATGGCGCATGCCAGCCACGTCCATGCCGCGATAGGCCTCAAGCGTATGGACGCCGGGCATTCCGAAAAGCGTGTCGACGCCATAAGCGCGCAGCAACTGCATGAGCCGGCTGCCGCATGAGATTTTGTCTGTCATTTCAGGTGCTTCCTTGCATTACTTCAGCGGGCGGCGTCCATCAAACCCGACATAATTGAACCGAATTCATCAGCGACGACGAGCAATGATGCCCCCAACTCCGCAGCATGGCCCCGCTCGGCACGCGTCCAGGCCGGCATGATCCACGGCTTGCCGGCAGCCTTGGCGGCGGAAGCGATGCGGCGAATATCGGCCTTGTCCTCGTCCGTGTTGCGGTAGGCGCCGCGACCGCTGTCGAGCGAGAGATCGCTCGGCCCCACGAACACCCCGTCGACAGTCGGAAGGGCAAGAATGGCTTCGATATCGCGAAGGGCAGCCGCCGATTCAACCATCGGATAGCAGCGCGTGTTGGCGTTCTCGCGCTCATAATAGTCTGGCGAGACGACGTTGTATCGCGCTGGCCGCGTGCCCGAAAAACTGCGGTTGCCGAGCGGCGGGTATTTCGCAGACAGCGTCACGCGCCGTGCATGCTCGAGATCGCCGATATGCGGAATGATGACGCTGTCGCAGCCCATGTCCAGCGCCTGCTGGATCGGGATCGCTTCCGGCCCGAGTACCTTGGCGTGCATTTTCATGCCCAACGCCTTGCCGAGAGCCACAATGCGGTCCGTCGCTTCGAGGTCGAAAAGCCCGTGTTCGATATCCATCACGATATGGCGGAAGCCGATATCGTGGGCGATCTCAAGCATCGCCTGATGCGGTGTCGAAAGCCAGACCATGAAGTTGTCGATGTTGTCAGCCATGGGAAATCTGATCCTGCTTGTTGCGCTCAGCGATCATTGCGGCAACGTCGACGAGATCCTGCAGCTTCTCACCGGCCTCGATGCGCTTGATCCAGCCGCCCTCGTCTTCCTGGTCAGCAAGCGCGACGTCGGTCATGCCCGCCACCTGGTCGGGCGGCAGGACGAGCACACCGCAATCATCGGCAAGCACCGCATCGCCGGGATTGATCGAAATGCCACCGCAGGCGATCGGAATGTTGAAGCCGCCGCCGAAATTCAAGAGCTTGGTGGTGATCGGCGATACACCCCGCGCCCATGTCGGCACGCCTGCGGCGCGGATGGCGGCCGGGTCGGTGATCATCCCGTCGACGATAACGCCGGCCAGACCTCGTACCTTGGCGACCGCCGCCATGAAGCCGCCCCAAGGCGCATGGCGCTCGTCGCCGCAGCGGTCGATGACCAGTACGTCGCCCGGCCGAACGCGATCCATCGCATAATAGAGCAGCGTCGAGTCCGGCCCGGCGATGGAGACGGTTACGGCAGTGCCGGCTATCCGCACGCCATCAATCAGCGGCCGGATGTCCGTGCGCATGAAGCGGTCGTGCAGGTAATGGCCGACGGTCGCTGCTTCGACCTTGGCGAAGCGCGCAAGAAGTGCGGAATCGAGCTGCTCGCAAACATCGCCGATCCGGTAGGAGGTTATGCTCATTTTTTGTCCTGATCTGAGAGAAGATGGATGGCCGACAAAGGACAGAACATGCTGACCTTCTCGCCTATGCGCAGCACGCTGTCGGCCCGGCTGTTGCGGACCCTCACCGTCATTAACTCGCCCGTTTCAAGGCGAATGTTGTAGAGGCGATCCGTACCAACATAGACGGCGCTGTCGACCTTGCCGGAAAAAGCGGCATCGTCGGCGTCATTGCGCATGAAGGTCAGCGCTTCCGGACGCATGGCGATTGTGCAGTCTTTGCCCGCGCGCAGCTCAACATTGCTTTTCAGTTTCAAGCGTGTCTCGGCCGTCAGGACTTCGACGCTGGCATCGTAACGCTCCAGAACTGTCGCAGAAAGCATGTTCATGTCGCCGATGAAGCCAGCAGTGAAGCGATCGGTGGGCCGTTCGTAGATTCCGACGGGATCGTCAATCTGCCGGACCATGCCTGTACTCATCACGGCGATGCGGTCTGACATGGTCAGCGCTTCTTCCTGATCATGCGTGACGAAGATGAAGGTGATGCCAAGCCGGCGTTGCATCTCCTTGACCTCGATCTGCATCTCGCGCCGAAGCTTGAGATCAAGAGCGCCGAAGGGCTCGTCCAGCAAGAGAACGGAGGGCTCGTTGACCAACGCCCGCGCCAGAGCAATGCGCTGCTGCTGGCCGCCGGAAAGTTCCGATGGCTTTCTCCCGGCAGCGTGACGCATGCGCACCAGATCCAGCGCTGCCGCAACGCGGTCACCGCGCTCGCTGCGCGGCACGCGCTTGACCGCGAGGCCGAACGCGACGTTGTCTTCGACGGACAGATGCGGAAACAGTGCATAGCTCTGGAAGACGGTATTGGTGTTACGCATATGGGCCGGCAGCCCGGAAACATCATGACCTTCCAGCAGGATTTTCCCCGCAGTGGGGCTTTCAAAGCCTGCGATCATCCGAAGCGTCGTGGTTTTGCCGCAACCCGAAGGCCCGAGAAAGGTGAAGAACTCACCTGAGGCTATTTTCAGGCTGAGATGGTCGACGGCATAGGCTGGCGGCGTGGCCGAGGTGTCGAACACCTTGCAGACGTCGATCAGTTCCACGGCTGGGCGACCGGTTTTGTCCGGCTCGCTCGTTTTGTCGTTTGGCATTGGGAATGCTGTCCCCGATGGCGGGTCAAAGGAAGCCGCGACAGGTCAGCGGGCAGCCAACCTGTCACTAGCAGATTCAAGAGCTTACTGGGCGGTCTTCACCTTGGTCCAGCCGTCCTGATAGAGCTTCATGGCATCGCCGACATCGAGGATGAAGTCGACCTTCGTCAGCTTGTCTGCCGGCGGATAGATGGCCTGGTTTTCGGCGACTTCCTTCGGCAGAAGTGCCTTGGCCGCATCGACGACGGTGGCGGACTTGCTGAGGTTGGCAGCCTTGGCGGCAACTTCGGGCTTCATGATGTAGTCGATGAATTTGTATGCGGCATCGACATTCTTGGCGTTCTTCGGAATAGCGAAGCCATCGATCCACATCGAACCGCCTTCCTCGGGAATGACGTAGTGGACCTTCGGATTCTCGTCGAGGATCTGGGTGACGTTGGAGTTCCACGCCTGCACGATGCAGGCCTCACCGGAGGCAACGAGTTCACCGAAGTTGCTGCTGTTGTATCCGCCGAGAATTTTCTTCTGCTCGATAAGCGACTGGGTCGCCTTCTCGATTTCCTCTGGCTTGTCGGTGCCGGCATGCAGACCATTGACCTGCAGACCAGCAATATAGGCCGCCAGCATGTTGTCGAGCATATAGACGCGGCCCTCATATTGCGGGTCCCACATCGCCTTCCAGCTGGTTATCGGCTGCTTGACGCAATCCTCGTTGTAGGCAAGCCCGGTGGTGCCCCAGATATAGGGTACGCTGAACTTCTGGCCGGGATCGTAGGAAACGTCCTTGAAGGCCGCACCCAGATTGGCGAGGTTCGGCAGCTTGGCGTGATCGAGTTCCGTCAGCAGGCCCTGCTTGACCAGAACCTGCACCGTGTACTGACTGGGTTCTACGAGATCGTAGCCGGAGGCGCCCGCCGACAGCTTCGCCATCATGGTCTCGTTTGAATCGTAGGTATCCATCGTGACGGCGATGCCGGTTTCCTTGGCAAAATCGTCGACGATTTCCTGAGGCAATTCGCTTGCCCAGGCATAGATATGGAGCTCTTCGGCGGATGCGGTGAGCGCGGTTCCGGCAAGAAGCAGGCTCGTCGTGGCAAGAAGCATTCCGTATTTCAGCATTGCAGTTCCCCTTTTCTTATTGGGTCTTCATTGTCCGGTGCCCCGGACGGTCTTCAGGTAGCGTCCCATGACCAGCAGGATGGCCAGCACGTTGACGCCGATAAGCATCGTTCCAAGCGAGTTGATCTTCGGCGTGAGGCCGGACTTCAGCATTGCGTAGATCTGGATCGGAAGAGGCGTCGTGCCGACGCCCGAGACAAAAGTAGACATCACGAAATTGTCGAAGGAGATGACTGCCGACAACAGCGTTGCCGACAGGATCGCCGGTAAAAGCAGGGGCAGTGTCACCCGCATAAAGGTCTGCCCGCCATTCGCGCCAAGGTCTGCGGCAGCTTCGTCAAGCCGCGGATCGAGGGCGGCGGCGGCCGCTCGAATGATCAGGAATGTAAACGGCACGGAAACGAGCACATGACCGGCTACAAGCGTCAGATAGCCGAGCGCGAGGCCGGACCAGACGGTGGCGACCAGCAGCCCGACTGCCAGCACGATTTCCGGCAGAACAAGCGGCGCAATCAGAATGGTCGAGAACAGGTTCTTGGCCGGAAACGGGCGCTTGATGACGGCGAGCGCCGCACTCGTTCCTATTGCCGTGCTGATGACTGCCGACAGCACCGCAACGAGGGCACTGACCTGAAGGCCGCGCTGCAGGCCCCGGTCGTTCAGGGCTTGTGCATACCAGTCCATCGAGAAGCCAGTCCAGACAACGGTCGAGCGGCCGGCGTTGAAGGAATAGATGACCAGCACAACGAGTGGCGCGAACAGAAAGACGTAGCCAAGGATCGTGACGACGGGCACGTAGAGGCCGGCAAGGCGGGAAAGCTTCATGCGTGCGCCTCCTCGACCCGGCGCAGAACGCGCATGTAGAAGACGATGATGACGGATGACAGCACGAGCATGACGACCGAAACCGCAGCCCCCAGTGGGATGTTTCGGAAATCGAGGAAGAGCTGAACGATCAGGTTGCCGAGTATGAGGCTCTTGCCGCCACCGAGGAGCACGGGAATGGCATAGACGCCCATCGCCGGCACGAACACGAACAGCATCGCCGCCATTACACCCGGCAGCGACAGTGGGAATGTCACGCGCCAGAAGGCCTCGATCGGCCCGGCGCCGAGATCGTCGGCAGCCTCGAGCAGACGCCTGTTGATGCCGCAGAGCGCGGCATAGATCGGCAGCACGGTAGTCGGCAGGAAGGCATAGAGCATGCCGACCATGACGGCGGGATAGGTGCCGATCATCCTGATCGGTTCATCGATTATTCCGGAACCGGTGAGAGCGCCGTTGATCGTGCCGTTTCGGCCCATCAGGACCATCCAGCTCGACATGCGGATCATGAAGTCGATCCAGAAGGGAATAAGCAGCAAAGCAAGCAGTAATCCCGAATGCCGGCCGGCGCGGAAGGCTATAAAATACGCAATGGGATATCCGATGAGGACGCAGACAGCCGTGGACATCGCCGCAATCTTCAGCGAGTTCACGAAGATCGGCAGATAAGCCGGCTGGAACAGCTCGATATAGCTTTCCAGTGTGAAGCCGGTCACCGCGCCGCCATAGGCGTCCCGCCCGGCGAAACTGTAGGCGATCACCACCAGCAACGGGATGGCGAGCAACAGCACTGCCATCACCAGCGAAGGCGCCAGCAGCAAAAGCGTGACCACGTCCTGCCGCCGGTTCCTCATCTCACAGGCCCGCCGTCTTGGAAGAAGGCACGCCCGCCGGCCGAACCATTTGCACGACGCTTACCGTCAGATGGTCGCGCATCGCGATCTCGGCGCGATCGGGATCCCGCGCCGCGAGCGCGTCGCGGATGGCCGCGAAATTCTCGAGTTCATCGAAAATGAGAGTGACCGGCACACGCGCGACGTAAAGGCTGCGCACTGAAAGCGCGTAGAGCCTGTTCAAGGACTGAGCAAGGTATGGATTGCCGCTCGCCCGGGCGACCAGCCGATGCATCCGCTCATCGACGCCGAGATGCCATTCGATCTCCATGCGACGCGCGGCTATGCCTGCGCGCGCCTCGTCCATCAGCGCATCGAATTCCAAGAGCTGAGCATCGTCGATCCGCATCGCAGCCATGCGGGCCGCCAGCGCTTCGGAATGAAGACGGAATTCATTGAGATGGAAAAAATCAGCAGCCGAGGTCGATGAAACGAAATAGCCGCGCTGGGGCACGGCAAGCAGCAGATCTTCCTGCGCAAGCCGCTGCAGCGCTTCGCGCAACGGTGTTCGGCCCACTCCGAGCATCTCCATGCACTGACGTTCATCGATCGCCGCGCCGGGCATCAGCTCAGCCTTGATGATGGCGGCTCTAAGGCCATCATAGGCGGTGTCGCTTTGCCGTTTCTTCGGTTCGCCGAGCTGCATTTCACGCTCATATACGAGAAATATATTTCTAATATTTATCGTCTGCACGCATGAGTCAAGCCTCAAATCCGTCGCCGAAAACGAAAGATTTTACATGGCCCATGAACAGGGATCGAACGGCATCGAACCGATCAGGCACCACTGCATATCGGTGAAGAGTTCGCCTATGCCAGCGGCTCATGCGGTGTCCGCGACACCACGACCGACGGCGCGGCCGAGCGGGCGAGAGTGTTCGATCTCTTGAGAAAATCGAACACTTTCGTTTGCGCAAGTTGCTGTGTTTCGAATGTCCGGTCTGTTCGCGCCTGCGTTTTCAGATCGCCGCCGGAAGGTTCGACGCGACCACTGCCAATCAGCAGCCGCATCCAGATTGCTATTTCTGGTCCACGCTTTCCAGGAAGCGGGCGAAGATAGGATCGAATTTTTCCTGCGCATCCCAGAAGGGCGCATGACCGGAATTTTCGATCAGATGAGTCTCGCCTTCCCACAGATTGGCGTATTTGACCTTTGAAACAAAATCCGTGTTTACGAAAGGCTCGTCTATGCCGTTGACGACGGCCAGTGGCACTGTTGCGGTGGCTGCGACAACGCTTTGGTCCTTGCCGGTCCCGGCCGAGAACTTCTCGAACATAAGGCGTCGCGCCCTGCCGTCAGTGCGCGCAACGGTGTCGAGCATAAAGGGCTCAAAGGGTTCGCCACAGGTGCTGTGCGCATAGTTCTCGACGTCCTCGTCCGTAAAGTCCTGCTTGGCGGCGAGGCCCATATGCGGGCTCGGCTTGAACCCGTCACCGACCTCTGCGGGCGAAACCGGCGGCGTGCCGGTGATCATCAGCCCGAGCATGCCGGGAAAGCGGTCGATCATTTCCAGCCCGATATGCCCGCCAAGCGACCAGCCGAAGACGATCGCCTTCTCTACGCCGAGCTGACCCAGCACCTCGGTCATCGCGTCGGCATAGCCCTCCATGCTGTAGCTGCGATCGGGGTCGATGGCATCGCCGGATTGGCCGTGACCGGGCAGATCGGGCGCAATCATCCGGTAGCGTTCGCCAAGGGCCCCTTCCATCTGATTGCGGAATACAGCGCTCGAGCTGGAGTTGCCGTGAATGAAAAGCACGGGCATTCCAATGCCCGACGTTTCACGGACATGGATGGATCCATGGCTGGTTTCGATTGTCTTCGCCGTCAATGTCATCGCATTCCCCTGATTCTTGCGCTGCGAAAAATGGCAGGTGCACAAAGCATTGTCACTCCTGCCGAAATGCTCACGAAAATCGCCCTTATGAGCACTTTCGAATGAAATTATCTTTTCAAAGAAGATCGTATATGCATAAATTGTCAATCATCAAACGCCGGCAAGCCGGAACAAGAAACAGGGGTTGGCAGTATGAATTCGAGTTTTGTAACGAGTAAGCGCTTCCGTAGCGCGTTGATGGCGACCGCTTTGACGGCCCTTGCCATGTCGCCTGTTTCGGCACTCGCCGATGTCGTCAAGATCGGCCTGCTGGCGCCTCTGACCGGCCCGGCCGCAGCCGACGGGCAGGAATATCAGCGCGGCGCCCAGATGGCGATCGATGAGATGAATGCTGCCGGTGGCGTCGATGGGCATACGTTCGAACTCGTCACCGGCGACGTAAAGGACATGTCGGCCGGCAATGTCACCAGCGCGGTGGAGCGCCTCATCGGCGACCCAGACGTGCATTTCATGCTGACCGGCTATGCCAGCCTGACCAATTTCGAGATCGACAACATGGCCGAGGCGGAGATGCCCTACATGCTGGCCGCGACCTCGCAGCAGACCAAGGACATCATCGCGCCTGAGCCCGACAAGTACAATTGCTGCTGGTCGTGGACGCCGTCCTTCGACGCCTACAACACCGATGTCACATCCTTTGTCGAAAAGCTGGCGGCCGACGGCAAGGTCACGCTGCCAAACAAGAAGGTCGCTATCGTCTCCTCCGACAACGCCTACTCTAAGACCATCTCTGAAGGCATGAAGAAGACCTTCACCGAGAAGGGCTGGACCATCACCGTCGATGAGATCGTGCCATTCGGCGAAGTCACGGACTGGCGCTCGATCCTCGCCAAGGTTCGCGCCGACGTTCCGGATGTGGTCATCAACACCGACTACCTGCCCGGCAATTCGGCTTCCTTCCTCAACCAGTTCCTGGAACAGCCGACGAAGAGCCTCGTTTTCCTGCAATATGCGCCGAGCGTGCCGGAATTCATCCAGCTGACGAAGGAAAAGTCGAACGGCGTCATCTACAACCTGCTTGGTGGTCCGCTGGTTTCGCCGAAGAACCCGAAGGCCGCAGAAGTCGGCAACAAGTTCAAGGAAAAATATGGCGTGGAAAGCGGCACTTACGGCGTTGCGCTCTACGAAATTATGAACGTCTATTTTGACGCGCTGAAAAAGGTCGGCGATCCGAGCGATCACGCCGCAATCATGAAAGCGCTTGGCGAAACCGACAAGCAGACCGTTGCTGGCCGCCTCAAGTTCGATCCGGCAACGCATCTCGCTATGCAGGGCGAGGACTACATCCCGATCACCTTCTTTCAGATCTGGGACGGTGAACGCACGCTGATCTCGCCGGAGAAATACGCGACCGGCGAATTCAAGCTCCAGCCCTGGATGCAGTAGGGTATGGCCCTTCTCGAAGTCGAGGACGTATCGAAGGCCTTCGGTTCGCTGAAGGCCGTCGATGGCGTGTCTTTCAAGGTCGAAGCCGGTGAAATCTTTGGCGTTGCCGGTCCCAACGGCAGCGGCAAAAGCACGCTATTCAACGTTATCACCGGCATTCCTTTCGGTCCTGATCGTGGACGCGTAAGACTCGATGGCGTCGAGATACAGGGCAAGTCGGGCAACGAGATCGCCCGGCTCGGCCTGGCCCGTACCTTTCAGCGCGAAACGAGCTTCGACGGTTTGACTGTGTTCGAAAACGCGCTGATGGGCGCAGGCTATGGCAAGCCCGGCCGAGCTGAAAGCGAGGTGCGTGAGCGCGCCGCCGAAGCGCTTGAATTCGTTGGCCTGACTTCGGCGGGTTTTGGCCGCCTTGCCGGCGAGCTCTCCGTTTTCGATCGCAAATGCCTGATGCTGGCGACAGCCATCGCCATGGAGCCGCGCGTGCTGCTGCTCGACGAACCGGCATCCAGCCTGACCAAGCCTGAAATCGAAATTTCGATTGGCCTGATCCGCCGCACTGCCGAGCGCGGCATCACCATCGTGCTGATCGAGCATGTGCTGACCTTCCTGATGAGCCTGTCGCAGCATCTGATGGTACTGAATCAGGGCCGCGTTCTGGCTGCGGGTGAGCCGAAGACGGTGATTGCCGACGAACGCGTCGTGGAAGCCTATCTGGGAACGCGGAGACCGGCAGCGTGAGTGTCATACTGACTGTCGAGGGCCTGACCGCCGGTTATGGTCGCGTCACCGTTTTGCACGACCTGTCCATGGAGGCTGGGCGCTTCGGCAATGTAGGCCTGTTCGGGCCGAACGGTCACGGCAAATCCACGCTGCTGCGCACCGTCTCGGGCCTGCTGAAGGCGAAGAGCGGCAGCATCACCTTCGATGGCGAGGATATCACGCGCGAAAGCGCACGCGCCATTGTCGGGCGCGGGCTTATCCATGTGCCGCAGGGCAACCGCCTGTTTCCCGATCTCAGCATCGCCGACTGCATGTCCCTCGGCGCTTTCTCGCCCCGCGCCCGGCCGCATGAGGCCGAGAACCGCGAGAAGGTGGTGAAGATCTTTCCAAAACTCGCCGAGCGCTGGCGCCAGCGCGTGCGCACATTGTCGGGCGGCGAGCGCCAGATGGTGTCGATCGCCACGGCTCTGATGAGCCATCCGCGCTTGCTGATCCTCGACGAGCCGACGCTGGGCCTGGCTCCCAAGATCAAGGACGAGCTTTGCGCCTCGGTGCAGGAAATTTCCAAGGGCGGCGTGCCGCTCATCGTGGTCGAGCAGGACATCGAGTTCCTGCTTGAGCTCTGCCCGCAACTCTATCTCGTCAATCACGGCACCGTCGAAACCGAGATCAAGCCCGGCCAGTCGATCGAGCATAGCGAGATCATGTCGATGTATTTCGGACATTAGGATTATTTGAGATGGGCGCATTCGCGGAAATCATGTTCGGCGGCCTGTTCCAGGGCTCGCTCTACGCCATGATGGCGGTGGGGCTGGCACTGGTCTGGACGACGATCGGCGTGTTCAACTTCGCCCACGGCGTCTTCATGATGCTCGGCGCCTATGTCGCCTGGCAGTTCGTGTCGCTCGGCCTGCCGATAGCGGTTGCGCTGCCGGTGGCGGTCGTCGTCATGGCTGGCGTCGGCTGGATCCTTCAGGCCAGCGTCGTGCGGCCTCTGATCGGCCGGCCAAACATCGTGCTCGTTGTCGTCATCACCACATTGGCCGCGGGTTCGCTGATCGAGAATGGCGTGCTGACGCTGTGGGGACCGCGCTCCAAGCAGCTTCCCAGCCTGTTCGAAGGCAACACAGTGATCGGCGGCGTCGGCGTATCGCTGCACCAGATCGCCATCATCGTCATCACCCCGCTCATCCTGGCAGCACTCTGGGCCTTTCTCAACCGCACGCGGCTCGGGCTCGCCTTGCGCGCAGTTGCCCAGAACGAGGATGCCAGCCAGCTTGTCGGGCTGAACGTTACAGCACTTTACGGGCTGGCCTTCGCCATCGCCGCTTCGCTTGCCGGTCTCGCCGGCATCTTCATGGGCGGCTATCGCTTCATGACGCCGGTGATGGGCAGCGACCCGCTTCTGAAGGCGCTGATCGTCGTCGTCTTCGGCGGCATTTCCAGCATTTCAGGCCCAATCTTCGCCGCCTATCTCATCGGCTTCTTCGAAGCCGCCTGCAGTTATTATTTCGGCCTCTACTGGACGCCGGCGCTGCTGTTTGCCGTGCTGATCCTGACGCTGATGGTGCGTCCCGAAGGCATCTTCGCCAGCCAGTCGAGGGGCCTCGCATGACCAGCCTGCCGTCTCCCGTCATCGGCGCGCCGGGCCGCCCTTCGTGGAAGAGCGAGGCGGTGGGCGTGGCTCTCGCCTTCCTGCTGATGGCACTTTTGCCGCTGGTCTTCGGCGATACCTATACGCGCCATATACTGATCATGGTGTTCATCTACGCCATCGTCGCGTCCAACTGGGACCTCAGCCTTGGCTATGGCGGCGTCTTTAATTTCGGCCACCTCGCGCTCTTCGGCATCGGCGTCTATGCCTATGGCTTGCTGACCAAGGTGGCGGGCGTCGATCCCTGGGTGTCGCTGGTGGCCAGTGGGGTCATCGCAACCGCTGCCGCCGTGCTCGTCACCATTCCGATCCTGCGGCTCAAGGGCATCTACATCATTCTCGTCACCTTCGGTTTCGCCCAACTGGTCATGCAGGTCATCCTCAGCCAGTCGGACGTCACCGGCGGCACGCAGGGCATGGTGCGCATCCCTGGCCTCTATCTTTTTGATCACAACATGATCCGCGACGGCAAGATCGGCTATTTCTACATAGCGTTGGCGCTGCTCTTCCTCAGCACTGTGTTCCTGCGCATCATCGTGCGCTCGCGCACCGGCGCCAGCATCGTGGCGCTGCGAGACAACGAGGAATACGCCATCAGCCGCGGCATTTCGCTGGCGCGCCAGCGCATGATCACGCTGGCTGCGAGCGCCTTCTTCACCGGCATAGCCGGCGCTTTCTACGCCGCTTATCAGCGCAACGCCTCGATCGATGTTTTCGGCATGAGCCTTGCGACCATCATCCTGTCGATGGTGCTGCTCGGTGGCACCAGCACGATCTACGGCGCGATCGTCGCGTCCTTCGTGCTGACGATCTTTTCGGAAGCCATGGCCGACTTCGGCCCATGGCGACCGATTATTACGGCAGTGCTTATCATCGTCGTGATGCTCGTCTATCCGAGCGGCCTGTCAGGGATGATCCGCTCGATCTGGAACGCATCGGCTGGCCGACTGAAGCGGCCCGATGCTGCGCTTGCTGGCAAGACGGAAGAACGGCCCGCAGCCTAACGACCGCTACCCTGCCGATCATGTGACCGGCAGGGTAGAAATGACCTCAGCGCACGCCGCACCAATCGATGACCGAGGCGGCGATGACCTTTGTGGTTTCGACCAGGGATTCGATGTCGACATATTCATCGACACCGTGAAATCCGTCGCCTGACGGGCCGAAGATCACGCCGTCAACGCCAGCACCGGCATAATGCGCGGCATCACAGACCGCGACGAAGCCTTTGATTTCAGGCGCTTTTCCTAGGCTGATCTTATGCGAGACGAGCGACTTCACCAGCGGGTGGTCGACGGAAGTGTTCATCGGCGGGAAATGCAGGCCGCCGAGTTCCCACTGGATCGTCGGCGGGTGGTCGCGCAGCCAGGCGTCGGTCTGGGCAAAGTGATGCACAAAGGCCTCGAAGTCGCGGCGATAATCTGCTGAATTCTCGTTCGGCAGGAACTTCATATCGAGATCGATGACAGCCACGTCGGGGATAATTGCCGGATTTGTCATCACCATCGGCAGGCCGTTCTCGCCCAGCCCCGCGCCGCCATGGACGACACCGATGTTGATCGTGTTCATGCCGATCGGCAGCAGCGGATGCGACTGCGCCCGCGTCCGGTCGAGTTCATAAAGCCGAAGGGCGGCGATGAAGCGGCTGGCGATCTCGATGGCGTTGACGCCCGGTTCCAGCCGGCCGGCTTCGTGTCGTTGCGGATAAATTTCGTTGTAGCGCCAGGCCGAATGTGCAGCGCGTCCGCGAATGGTCACGCGCGCCCATTCCAGCCCGCCTGCGGCGGGCAGCACATCGCCCCAGGTCGGCTCGGCTACAAGCACCGCCTTGGCGAGTTTGCCGCGCTTGACGGCGTCCATGGCGCCGAAGCCGCCGGATTCCTCATCGACCACCGAGTGGATCGCCAGCCGTCCGACGAGATCGATGCCGGCCTTGCGGATGGCGCGCGATGCGGCAATACAGGCGGCGACGCCGCTCTTCATGTCGATGGCGCCACGGCCGTAGATGCGGCCGTTCTTGATCTCGCCGCCGAACGGATCGATCGACCAGTCCTTGCGCGCGCCGACCGGTACCACGTCGATATGGCCGCACAGGATCAGGCTGCGCAACTCGTCGCCGGCCTTTTCACCGACGAGATTTGGCCGTCCGGGAAGCGCGTCCCATTGCTCCGTGGCAAAACCTTCTTCCTTTAGCACCGGCTCCAGCATCGCCTGTAAATCGGCTTCGCGGTTGATCGTTGCTCCGGTCTCGAATTTGGGATTGACGGTCGGTATCTGAACCATCTTTTGCGTCAATTCGACAACCCAGTCCCGGTCTGCCTCGATAGCGGATGTTACTGCGGCGATTGCCGTGGCATTTTCAGACATTTCCTGCTTTCTCCGTTTCAAAGCCGCAGGTTCGCTGCGGCCAAACCTTCTGAAAAAATTGTGGCGGCTCGAAGCGGCCGTTGGCTATGACGAGGTCTTGCCGCCTTTCGGCTCGAGCGTGTCCAGCGTGACGGAGTTCTTCGCGCGTATTTGCTCGATCTCCTCGATACGCTTGCGCGCACCTGGGCCATGTTCCGGAAGCGCCTGCGCGACCACGGCTTCCATCTGCGCGACCGCGGTCGCCAGCGTGTCGAAAGGGGAATCGGCGTCGATCGCCGCAGCCATGGACAGTTCCGCGAACTCCGCGATCGGCGACAGCCACGTATCGGTGAAGAGCAGGACCGGCACGCCACGTTCGGAGGCTTGCCGGGCGAAACTGACGACGTCCGATTGATAACGCCGATAGTCGAAGACAATGAGAAGATCGCGTTTGCCAAGGTCGATCAGAAGGTCGAAATCCACCGGTGTCAGCGAGCCGACATCGCGGATACCTGAGCGGAACTGCACGAGATAGCCGGCGAACATCGAGGCGATATGCCGGCTGAAGCGGCCGCCGACCAGCACGACCTGCCCCCTGGTTTCCCAGATCAGTTTTGCGGCGCGGCTGTAGGTCTGCGACGGCACCGACGTCCTGGTATTCTCCATGCTGTTTGAAACGGAATGGAAATAAGCCATCGCCGCGCTGGTGTCGGAACCGCCGGGGCGTTTCGCCTCCATCATCAGCAACGGTGAGTGAAGCCGCGCCTCGACCTCAGCAAGAAGCTTGGTCTGGAAGTCGGCGAAGCCGTCATAGCCGAGCTTGATCATGAGGCGCATGACCGTGGGATCGCTGACCCCTGCCCGGCGCGCCAGCCGCGTCGCCGTGCCCAGGCCCGACATCGGATAATCGGCTAACAATGCCTGGATGATCTTGGCCTCGGCCGAGGTCAACGCTGTGGTGGTATTGGCCAGATTCTCGCGGATCGACATCAGCTCGTCTTGCCTCCTCCCTCAATGGCAAAATACTTACAAGAACAAACTCTTATGTCAAATTTGAAAATCGCATTACAATCGGCAAGCGATCCAAGTACCTTGCACTCCGTTTACCGGACATAGCGAGGAAGCGAGGGTAAAAGGTGCGGCTGAACGAACCTCAGAAGGCGCGCCTGAGGAGGGATGGCGACAGCTCGGCCAATTCACGGACACCGAGCAGAGCCATGTCGCGATCGATCTCTTCAACGAGCAAATTGGCGGCGTGCGTGACGCCGGCCTCGCCGAAGACTGCGGCTGCATAAAGAAAGGGGCGGCCGACAAAAACAAAGCGGGCTCCGAGTGCAAGTGCCTTAAGGATGTCGGTCCCGCGCCGAACACCACTGTCGAGCATCACGGGCATCTCGCCGGATCGTTCGACAATTTCGGCAAGCATTCTCAGCGGCGATATCGCACCGTCGAGTTGGCGGCCGCCATGGTTCGATACGATAATACCGTCGACGCCTGCCTCGCGCGCCAGATGCGCATCTTCCGGTGACAAAATCCCTTTCACTACGAGCTTCCCCTTCCAGCGCGCGCGGATCAGGTCGACATGTTCCCAACCGAGCTGGTCGCGCTTGCCCAGAGCCCGCACCAGATTGCGCGACAGGATCGGCGGTCCACGGCCGGCATCCATGTTCTCGAAATGCGGCATGCCGTGACGTAGCAAGGTGCGAAGCGCGGTCCCAACCAGCCAATGCGGATGGGTGAGGCCCTGCCACGCCAATCCCAGGGAAGGCTCCAACGGAGCGTTAAAGCCGTTGCGGACGTTGTTCTCTCGATTTGCAGCAACCGGCACGTCTACCGTCAGCACAAAGGTCTCGAACCCTGCTGCGGCAACACGGTCGACCATGGCGTCGATTCGCTCGGTTTCGCCCGGAAGATAGGCCTGAAACCAACGGCTGCCCCCTTCCCGCGCAACTCGTTCGAGCTTGGTCAGCGAAGTAGCGCTCAGGATGGAAGGAATCCGCATCGTGCCGGCAGCGCGCGCCAAAGTCACATCACCGTCAAAGGCTGCGAGAGCACTTAGGCCCATCGGGGAAATGCCGAAAGGATGCGCGTAAGAGACATCGAACAATGAAGTCGCCTGCGAACGATTGCCGACATTCCGCAGGATGCGCGGCACGAAACTATGATCGGCGAAGGCCTTGCGATTATCCAGAAACGACGCGCCGGTTTCGCTCGTGCCGGAGACATAGCCGAAGACAGGCCGAGGCAGATATCGGCGTGCGGCCGCTTCGAAATCGTCCAGGGCCAGCATCTGGCGCATGGCGGCGGGAACATGTTTGGCGGCACGCTTCTCGACCGTGACTATGGCAGGCGATGCAACAACTCGATCGGTCTGCACGCGCTTCTCCTATCCTCCACAGCGGTGAGCGTCCTTGGGTGTCACCACCGACAAGTACGCCGCGCTCATACAGCGGTTCAGGACCATCGGCAGAAACGGCAGATTCACTAAAAACCATTAAAGCGGGTAAAGCGCAGCGTCTACTGTAATTGCGAGGACGCACCTATCCCCTTGTCGCGTTCACAGGCTGGAGCGCTGATCTTTGGCATCAGCCGCAGCAATTCGCGCGTATACGGGTGCTGCGGACGCTCAAACAGGTCATCGGTTCGCGCCAGTTCGCACAACTCCCCTTGCTTCATCACGGCCACGCGGTCGCACATCTGCCGCACCACCGGCAGGTCGTGGCTGATGAAAAGGATGGTCAGGCGAAGCGCTTCCTGAAGGTCCTTGAGCAAATTGAGAATCTGCGCCTGTATCGACACATCCAGTGCCGAAGTAGGTTCGTCGCAAATCAGAAATCGCGGGCGCGTGGCCAGCGCTCGGGCGATGGATATGCGTTGCCGCTGGCCACCGGAGAATTCGTGCGGGAACTTCCGCCCCGCGGCCTTGCCGAGGCCCACGAGTTCCAGAAGATCATCGACGATCGATTTTGTTTCCGCCGGACCTGATGCAAGATGGTGATGCCTTATCGGCTCGGCGACGATCGCATCGACGCGCATGCGAGGATTGAGCGACGAATACGGATCCTGAAAGATCATCTGGACCTGCCGGCGGATTGCCTGGCGATCGGAATGCCGGGTAAGGCCGAACACATCCTCACCATCGAAGGTCATGTTTCCCGAGGAAGGCTGATAGAGGCCGGACAGAATTTTGGCGACAGTGGATTTCCCGCTGCCCGATTCTCCCACAAGGCCAAGCACTTCGCCTTCACCGATATCGAGACTGAAATTCTTGACCGCATCGAAGGAAACCCGGTTGCGAGGCAGCAGCGAGCGCCGGACAACAAATCTCATGCCAAGCCCGTCTATCGCGACAAGGGGTTTTCCGGCAGCCACCGTCTTGCCCTGCAGGTCTGCCCGCGTCGTTCCGAGCCAATGGGTCTTCACGTTGAAATCGGGTCGTGTCCCGGCCTCGATGTAGCTGATGCGGGGGAAGCGATGAAGCTTCAGGTCCGCGCGCGGCACGGCACCGATCAGGCTTTTGGTATAGTCGTGACACGGCGCAGTGATGATCTGTTGCGTTTCGCCGGTTTCGACAATGCGCCCGCGATACATGACGGCGACGCGGTTGGTCGTCTCGGCAATCACGCCCATGTCGTGCGTGATCAGCACGACACCGATGTTACGTTCGGCCGCGAGTTTCTTGATCAGATCGAGAATCTGCGCCTGCACCGAGACATCCAGCGCAGTAGTCGGCTCATCTGCGATGATCAGGTCAGGATCGGTGCAGAGCACCAGCGCTATGACGACGCGCTGCCGCATGCCGCCGGAAAACTGGTGCGGGTACTGGCTGATGCGGTGTTCCGGGTCAGGGATTCCAACGGCGCGCAGAAGCTCGATCGCCTCTCGCTTCGCGGCAGTCGCCGACAGCGGCTTGTGTGTGCGGATCGTTTCCACCAGTTGCTGTTCGACCGTATAGAGCGGATTGAGGCTCGTCAGCGGATCCTGGAAAATCATCGACATGCGCTTGCCGCGAATGCTGCGCAAACCATCCGCATCGAGCGCGTCGATGCGTTGCCCTTCAAGATCGATATGGCCGGCGGTGATGCGGCCGGGCGCGTCGAGCAGCCCCATGACGGCACTGCCGATCGTCGATTTTCCGGCTCCGGACTCGCCTACAAGGCCCAGGATTTCACCACGCCGAACGACGAGATCAATATCCTGCACCGCGACAAAAGTGCCTCTGCGTCCTGGATACTCGACCTTCAGGCCGGTTATCTCTAGCAGCGGCGCCTGGTTTTCGGTGTCCCGTTTCATCTGTCAGGATCTCCCGTCTCAGCGCAGCTTCGGGTCGAGGACATCGCGCAACCAGTCGCCGAGCAGGTTGACCGACAGCACCAATAGCGCCAGCATCAAACCCGGAAACAGCACGATCCACCGCTCGCCGGAAAACAGGAAATTATTGCCGATGCGAATCAACGTACCGAGGGAAGGCTCGGATGCCGAAATCCCGACGCCTAGGAAGCTCAACGTAGCCTCGCCAAGGATTGCGACGCCGAGATTGATTGTCGCGATCACCAACACCGGTCCGAGCACGTTCGGCATCACGTGACGCAGCATGATTACCGGTGCTGAACGACCCATCACCCGGGCGGCCTGCACATATTCCCGGTTCTTCTCGACCATTGTCGAGGCGCGAACCGTGCGGGCTATCTGTGGCCAGATTGACAAGCCGAGTGAAAAGATGATGACGAAGATGGCGAGGCTGTCATGCTGATCCTTCGGAAGCATACTGCGGGTAATGCCGTCGACAAGCAAAGCGACCATGATCGCAGGAAACGTCATCTGGATGTCGACGATGCGCATAATGACGGTGTCGAGAACGCCCCCGATATAACCCGAAATCAGCCCCGCCATCAGACCTACGATGACGGCGAAGCCGACCGAGACGAAACCGACAAGGATCGAAATGCGCGCGCCATAGAGAATTGCAGACAAAAGATCACGACCCTGATCGTCGGTGCCGAGAATGAAATCCCAACTTCCATCCGATGACCAGACTGGCGGTATCAGCGAATTCATGAGGTCGATCGATTGCGGATCGAACGGATCATGCGGCGCAATCCAGGGCGCAAGCACAGCACAAACAATCATGGCAAGCGCTATGAGCGCTGCTGCCACCGTCAACGGCGACGCGGTGAATTTATACCAGACGTCGCTGTCGCGCAGCGCAGGCAGGAACTTCAATTTCTGGTTCGCGTCCATTGTCATGCGCCCCTCGCCACGCTGTCGGTGCGCAAGCGTGGGTCGACGACGTAATAGAGCAGGTCGACAATGAGATTGATCACCACGAAGATCAAAGCCACCAGAAGCAGGTAGGTGGACATGATCGGAATGTCTGCGGTGGAAATGGCCTGAAGGAAAAGCAGGCCGATGCCGGGCCACTGGAACACGCTTTCGGTGATGATGCCGAAGGCGATGATCGAGCCCAGTTGCAGGCCGGCGATGGTAATCACCGGCACCAGCGTGTTCTTGAGTGCATGACCGAAATTTATGGAGCGCTCGCTGAGGCCCCTTGCCCGCGCGAACTTGATGAAATCGGCGCGCATCACCTCAAGCATTTCCGATCGTATCAAACGCATGATGAAGGTGAGCTGGAACAGGCCGAGCGTGACAGCCGGCATCAGGATCGACTTCCAGCCGGAAACGCTGAGCAGTCCCGTCGTCCACCAGCCAAGCTGTACCGTCTCCCCACGCCCGAATGTCGGTAGCCAGCCGAGTTCAACGCCAAAGACCAGAATGAACATGATGCCGATGAAGAAAGTCGGCAGCGAAATGCCGGCCAGAGAAATTACCAGAAACAGCCGGCTGAGCCACCGGTCAGGATGAAGGCCGGTGTAGACGCCCATGGGCACACCGACGAGTGCAGCAAACAGCAAGGCCATGAAGCTGAGTTCGAGGGTTGCCGGCAACCGTTCGGCCAGCAGCGAGCCCACCGGTTGTCCCATCTGGTAGGAAAGCCCGAAATTGCCTCGCACGACCTGCCCGACAAAGCGTGCGAACTGCACTGGCACCGCATCGTTGAGACCGAGTTGCTCGCGAAGCTGCGCGCGCTCGGCAAGCGTTGTTTCCTGCCCCACCAACTGGGCAACGGGATCCCCGACGAAACGGAACATGAGAAACGCCAGCATGGCAACCGCCAGCATGACAATGCCGGATTGCATCAACCGGCGCAGGAGGAAACTGACCATTGTGGACCCGCTATTTCACCTCCCTGTGCGTCTCGTGAAGAAAGAGTGCCAGGAAATCAAGAGGCAGAGGCCGCCAGAAGCCTTCATTCGGGCGGCTGCGTGCTGAAGCTGGCGCTACTTCGTGATCTTCACGTAGCGCCAGTCGAAGACATCGTCGGCACGCTGCTTGACCTCGACGCCGTCACGCACGCCCCACGCCAGCCATTGCTGGTGCAGCGGCAGATAGGCGATGTCGCCGGTGGTGATCGTCCAGACCTGCTTGATCAGCGCGTTGCGCTTTTCCTGATCGGTTTCCGCCAGGATCTGACCGGCGAGCTTGTCCACTTCCGGGTTGCAGTAACCGCCGTAGTTCGATTTTCCGTTCGAGACCTTCTCGCGTTCGCCGTCGGCCCAGACCGCCGATTCCGGCGTCACGCGGGGGCATTCATGAAGGGAGTTAATCGGAGCCCAGCTATCGAAACTTGGCGGCGTGGAGCCGACGAGGCCAAGGCTGAAATCCAGATTGGGCGCAAACACCTTCTGGAAGAATTTCGACTTGGTCTGCGCATTGACCTTCACCTTGATGCCGACCTTGGACAGCATGTTGGAGACCGCAATGCAGATGGCTTCATCGTTGACGTAACGATCATTCGGGCAATCCAGGCCGATCTCGAAACCATCGGGATAGCCGGCTTCCTCCAGAAGCGCCTTTGCCTTCTCGACATCGTAGGGGATGCGCTTGAAATCGTCGCTGGCGCCATTAATGCCCGGCGCGACCATCAGCGCCGAAGGCGTGGACATGTCGCGCATGACCTTCTTCTTCAGCGTTTCGATGTCGATCGCGCGGTACAGAGCCTCACGCACCCGATGGTCCTTCAGCGGGTTCTTGCCCTTGACGTTAGAATAGAGCAGTTCATCACGAAACTGATCCATGAAGATATAGATGGTGCGCAGTTCCGGACCGACGATCATCTGCGTTCCGGGATTTGCCTTGATGCGCTCGATATCCTGAACCGGAACCGGGAAGATCACATCGAGCTGGCCTGACAGCATGGCCGCGACGCGGGTAGCCGAGTTCGGTATCGGCGTGAAGACCACTTCGGTGACATTGTCTTCACGGGTGGCTGCGCCCCACCAGTCGGCATTGGCGACCAGCGTGGTCTTGATGCCCGGCTCGCGCGACTTGAGCGTGAACGGACCGGTGCCGTTCTCGTTTAGCGTCGTATAGGCTTCCTTGTCTCCGCCGGCCTTTTGCGGGCCTGCGTCATTGTGCTTTTCGGCCCACGCCTTCGACATCATGTACCAGTTGCCCCACTGGTAATGGATGATCGGGTTGGGCGTGGCGGTGATGAAATCGACCGTGTAGTCGTCCACCTTCACAACCTTGGTGTCCGGTGCGAGCCGGTTCTTCAAATCCGAACCGCCGGAGCGTACGCGATCGGCCGAAAACAGGACGTCATCGGCCGTGAAAGGGCTGCCGTCATGGAATTTCACGCCCTTGCGCAGATGGAAGCGCCAGCGGGTCGGCTCGACCATCTCCCAGCTTTCGGCAAGCGCCGGCTGAATGGAGAGGTCGTTGGCGCGGCGCACCAGGCCTTCATAAACATTTCCGAGAAAACCGGAGCTGAACGTTTCGTCGATGACGTAAGGGTCGAACGAGGCGACGTCGCCCTGGGCGGCGAAGCGTAGCGTTTCAGCATTTGCCACGATCGACGATGCACCGAGCAATGCGGCGGTCAACGTCGTGTAAAGTGTCGCTTTTCGCATCCAGAATTCCCCTTATTGACTGCCGCAAACCGGATGACCGGCTCATTCGGACGGTTTTCTTATAAGCTTTGCGGTCATAGTATGAGAGTTTGAGCAAGCGTCAACGGATTTATGTAGTAAAAGATATCAAATATCATTGACGATGAAGAAATCTATCATATTGTACGGCCATGATGAGGCGAACGTGACGATCAGGGACATACTCGACAGCAGTGCGATCAAGTTGACGTCGGCGGAAAAAAAGGCCGTGCGAACCCTTCTGAGCAACTACCCGTCGGCGGGGCTGGGAACAGTCGCCGGATTTGCGAGCCGGGCCGGCGTCAGCGTCCCGACGATCCTTCGTCTGGTCACCAAGCTCGGCTATGCAGGATATACAGCCTTTCAGAAAGACCTGATCGAGGAAGTCAGCGAGCAACTCAACTCGCCGCTGTCGATGCTGGATACGCGCCGCGCGACCGCCGGAACTGAAAACACCTATGTCGGCATCATGCACAATCTTGCCGACGCGCTTAACCAGACGGCGGCGGCCCATCGCCAGCAGGAGTTCGATGCGATACTCGACCTGCTCGCAGACGAGCGCTCCAACATCTATTGCCTTGGAGGCCGCTTCAGTGCGGTTCTCGCTCTTCGCCTTTGGATGCATCTGAGCCAGTTGCGGCCTGGCGTGGCGGTCATCGAGAACCTGTCGTCGCGGCTGTTCGACCGCGTAGCCGATTTCAACAGCCAGACCACACTCGTCGTATTCGACTATCGCCGCTATCAGAATGATGTCATCGAGTTCGCCCGGCTCGCACATGAGGCGCGCGCCCGGATCATTTTGTTCACCGACCGATGGATGTCGCCGATCAGCAACTTTGCCGATCAGGTTCTGGTTTCCCCGATCGAAACGCTGTCACCTTACGATTCAAAGGTCGTCGCCTTTGCGCAATGCGAGGCAATCATCGCATCGCTCGTCAAACGCAGCCCGGACAAGATTCGCGAGCGCCTGGCCACGATCGAAGCCCTTCGACAGAAGGGCGAGTCCCAAGCCTATCAGACTGAAAATCGGCATGACGATAAAACATGACCTCGAACTCGTTGACAGCTCGGGGGATGATACGAGCGTGGAAGTGCTCAATCCTCAGGGCACGTTTCCGGGAATAATCCTGTGCGATCACGCCAGCAGCGCCATCCCGCCTGAATATGACAACCTCGGCCTCAGCGAGGCTGATCTCAACAAGCATATTGGTATCGATATCGGCATCGCGGAAGTCGTGCGGTTGGTAGCGCACCGGCTGAACGCACCTGCGGTTATGACCCGCTATTCGCGCCTCCTGCTCGACTGCAACCGATGGATCGCCGACCCTCGCCTCATTCTGGCTGAAAGCGACGGAATTGCTGTCCCCGGCAACAGGAACCTGAGCGAGCAGGAGAGGCAATGCCGTCTCGACACCTATTTCTGGCCCTACCATGCGGCGGTCAAAGCGACCATTGCACGACATGCAGCGCGTGAACCCTTTGCCTTCATAATCTCCTTGCACAGTTGCACGCGCCAGCTCGGCGCGGAATTTCGCGACTGGGATGCCGGCACCATCTGGCACGAAGGAGACAGCCTCTCACATGCGTTGCTTTCGGCGCTGGGACACAGAGGCGATCTCAAGCTGGGCGATAATGCTCCCTATTCCGGGATCGGTGGCTCCTTCACCATCGACTATCACAGTTGGGGCACTGGCATCCCTGCCTGCGGGCTTGAGATCGTCAACGATCATCTGGCGACAACTGATGGGCAGGCGAACTGGAGCGGGCGCCTGATCGATGCCTTGTCGAGCCTTGCCGCACAACGCCAGGCGCTCTGGACGCGGCACAACAGCACTTCGGCGGACGAGCCACAGCACGCTGCCGGCATCCGATCATGAAAGCCTGACGATGACGAAGATAGGCAGCCTCTACGAAGACACCGCGCCTGACGCCCCAGCGACCACCCCCCTCACCGGAGCGCAGGAAGCCGACTTCGTGGTGATTGGTGCGGGCTATACGGGCCTTGCGGCGGCAATTCATGCGGCCAAGCGCAACGTCAGGACGATCGTGCTGGAGGCTACCGAAATCGGCCATGGCGGTTCCGGGCGAAACCATGGTCATTGCGTTCCGGTATTCGGCTTCATCAATCCCGAGAAGGCGGTCGAAAAACTTGGAACCGAGCGCGGCAACCGCTTCACGCGCATTCTGGCGGATTCGGGCAATCGCGTCTTTTCGCTCATTCGCGAATATAACATCGCCTGCGAAGCCGCCCCCACTGGCGCGCTGCAACTGGCGCATAGTCCGCAGGCCATGCCGAAGATGGAGCGGCAGCATGCCTTCTATGAACGCCTCGGCACGAAGCCCGCTCTGCTCGACCGCGACCAGGCGATAGCGCTCACTGGTTCGGAATGTTTTTATGGCGGCTGGATGCATTCCGGCGGCGGGCATCTCAACCCACTTGCCTACGTCCGCGGTCTGGCGCGCGCTGCAATGACGGAAGGGGCAGAGGTTCATACAAGCTCGCCGGTTGTCTCTTTGGAAAGGAAAAATGGCGGCTGGCTGGTGACCTGCCCGCAAGGCACCGTGCACGCAAAATGTGTCGCTATCGCCACTAACGCCTATACCGACAAGCTCCTGCCGCCGCTCGGCAAATCCTTCTTCATCATGTCTTCCTACGCGATCGCGTCTGAGCCACTCGATCCCGTACTGCGCGAGACAATCCTGCCCCAGAACCACAATTTCGGCGATACGCGCCCGGACGTCCGCTATGTCCGGTTCGACAAGCAGAACCGATTGATCATGGGCGGGCTGGTAGAGCCCATTATCGGAACCAATTTCGAGAAGACGACGGCCTTTATCGCGAAACGGGTAAGGGAAATGTTTCCCCGGATCGGGAAGATCGACTGGCGCTGGCATTGGTCCGGACAGATCGCCATCAACATGGATCGCGCGCCGCATCTCTACAATCCGGCCGAAGGCTTGTTCGCGCTGGTGGGTTATTCCGGGCGTGGCGTGCCGACCGCGACAGCGCTTGGGGAAGTGCTAGGTGAAGCGGGGTGCGGAATGCCGGCCAACGAACTTCCCATGGAAATTTCGGAGCTGAAATCGCTTGCCGCAGCACCAATCCTTTCAATCATGGTGCCGCGCCTGCGCGGACCTTTCAACCGTCTCCGCGCACGGCTCGAATAGTTCAGGCGGCGCTTATCAGCACGGTGCTTTCCGGCGACCAGTGCAGCACGACGTCGTTGCCCTCTTCGATCTTTGTGGCCCCGCTGTTCTGGACGTGAACCTTGATGATCTCGCCCATGCGATCGACGAAATAGGTGCTGCTGTTGCCGGCAAAAATGCGCTTGGACACCCGGCCTCTGAGCATGTTGCCTTCTGCTGCCAACGGCGATCCCGTGGCCCTGGCGATTTTGATCCGCTCAGGCCGCACGGCGCAGCACGCCTTGACCCCCGTGACATTGGCCAGGCTACCAGCCGCGATGATCGCCGTGCCGTCCGGCAGGCGAATGCCCTCGCCTGTAGCATCACCGCGCAGGATATTGGCGTCGCCGAGGAATGTCGCTGCGAACTCGCTTTTCGGGCTGTTGTAGATGTCTTCAGGCGGGCCCTCTTCTACCAGCCGGCCATCGCGCAGGATGCCGATCCGGTCACTCATCGTCAGTGCTTCCTCCTGATCATGGGTGACGAAAATAGTGGTGATGCCGATTTCGCGCTGGATACGCTTCAGCTCCACCTGCATGTCCACCCGCAGCGCCTTGTCGAGGGCCGAAAGCGGCTCGTCAAGCAACAGCACGCGCGGCTTGGTGACGATAGCCCGGGCGAGTGCGACACGCTGACGTTGGCCGCCGGACAGTTGATGTGGCCGGCGTTCACCGAGCTTGCCCAACTGCACGAGGTCGAGAGCCTGCCGCACTTCTATGGCAATGCTCGCTTTGGGTTCGCCACGAACCGAAAGACCGAAGGCGACATTGTCGGCAACGCTCATATTCGGAAACAGCGCATAGTTCTGGAAGACCATGCCGATGCGGCGTTTTTCGACGGGAACGCGCTCGACGCCCTCCCCACCAATAAAGATCCGGCCACTGTCGGGGAAATCGAAACCAGCGATCAACCGCAGCAAAGTCGTCTTTCCACTGCCCGAGGGACCGAGCAGCGCATAGAACCCTCCGTCCGGAAATGCGATCGAGACATCGTCGAGTGCCTTGTGTGCGCCGAAGCTGCGGGAGACGCTTTCGACCTGAACATCAGCCATTACTTTTCCCCTCCGAACCTGAAGAAGCGTGCGGTAACAAGCATCAGTCCCATCGAGACGGCTATGATGATGGTGGAGACCGCGTTGATTTCCGGCGTGAAGCCTTTGCGGATCGCGGCGTAGATCTCGACTGGAAGTGTCGCCTGGCCCGGAGTGGACAGGAAATACGATACGACGAATTGGTCGAAAGAGACTGCAAAGGCAAAGAGCGCACCTGCGATCACGCCCGGCATGATCCACGGCAGTGTGACACGGGTCGTCACCTGCCATTGATTGGCGCCCAGCGAACGCGCCGCTTCCTCCAGCTCAGGCGCGAAGGTCTGCAGGCGCGCTGAAACGACGACGATCACATACGGCAAAGCCAGCGCGACATGGCCAAGCAGAATGGCATGCAGCCCGCGCCCTATGCCGATGCCAAAGAAGAAGATCAGCATCGCCGTGCCCGTTATCAGCCACGGGATGGCAATCGGAGGAAACAACAGAGCCTGGAGGACTTTCTTGCCGCGAAACTCATATCGGAACAGCGCGAGAGAGGCTGCTGTGCCAAGCAACGTCGAAATGACGGTCGTGATCACTGCGATCTCAAGGCTGTTCCATGTCGCGGCGAGCAACTGCGTATTGCGCGAGAGATTCTCATACCATTTCGTCGTCCATTCGAACGGCAGCTGATAGAACGGTGAGACGTTGAACGACATCAGCGCCATGATGACGATCGGCAAATAGAGGAAGGCCAGCAGCAGGCCGATATAGATGCGGCCAAGCCCTTCGAGAATGCGGGTTGCCGACATCACGTCGCCCTCCTGAGAACCGGCGATGCTGCAGCCAGGATGACCAGAACGACAGCCAGCAGGATGTAGGAAAGTGCGGCTCCCAAAGGCCAGTTGAAGACGGCGACGAACTGATCTTCGATGACCGTGCCATAGAACGTGCCGGTGCGGCCGCCAAGGATGCGGGGCTCCATGAACGAGCCGACGACGGGAACGAATATGAGCACGGCACCGGCAATAAGACCCGGCATTGCGAGCGGGATGATCAACCGGCGTAACACCTGGAGCCTTGAAGCGCCGAGCGAACGGGCCGCCTCGACCAGAGAGTCATCGATCGCCTGCAGCGTCAGGTAACAGGTCAATACCATGTACGGCACATAGGAATGGACCAGCCCGATTATGACCGCCGGATATGAGTACATGAGGTCGACACTGATCTTGAACGGCAGTACGGCGTTCAGCATCACATCAAGAATGCCACCTTCCCGCAGCACCATCGCCCATGAGAAGATGCGCACCAGCCCATTGCTCCAGAACGGCAGGATGACGAGCAGGAAGATCGCCTCGCGGCTCCTGCCCTTCAGCACCTTGGCGAGCACGTAAGCTGCGGGAAATCCGATCAGTGCGCACCAAAGCGTCACCTCCAGCCCCAGCCGCAACGAGGACCAAAGCAGCGTTACATAGAGCCCGCTGGAAAAGAATGCGGCATAGTTCCGGATCGTGAATGACCAGTCCTTGCCCGACAGCGGCAGGTCGGTCATGAAGGAGAAGAAGGCCATGGCCGACAGCGGCAGGAAGATCGCCAGTGTGAGCCAGAGATAGGCCGGCGCCAGAAGCGGCAGCGCAGGCCTTATTCCACTACGCGAACCAGCCGCAGTGTTTCCTGCCATGACCTTCCTCCCTGGACGTGGCGTTACTTCACGTTGACCTTCAACTCCTGCCACAGGGCCAGATATTTCTCGCGCTGCCCATCCGTGATTGGTGCCTGGAATTGAATGCGCTTCGCAACCTCGGGATCGCCCATTACCTTGCGGTTGAAGGACTCTTCGGGAAGTGCAGCTACTGCCTTTTCATTGGCCGAAACCGGCGCCCCCACCTTGGTCACCCACTCGACGTAAAACTTCGGATCGATCATGTAGTTGATGAAGGCTTCGGCCCCCGCAACATTCTTGGAGCCTACCGGAATGGAAAAGGCGTCCAACCACGCCACAGAACCTTCCTGCGGGATGACCAGCGAGACAGGCAGCTTGAATTGGGTTTTGGCGCGGTCGGCCGAGCCGCTCCAGTAAGTGCCGACATCGATCTGGTTCGAGGCAACCATCTGGTTCCAGTCGTTCTCGGAGCTCCAGAATGTCCTGATCTGCGGCATAAGCGATGTCAGCTTCGCCTTGACGGCATCTATATCCTTGATGTCGTTGATGTTCTGTCCGGTGGCGATGGCTCCGAACTGGATCGCCTCCACGGCATCGTCGCGGATAACGACACGCCCCTTGCGGGCTTCGTCCCACATCACAGAAATGCTGGCTGGTGGGGTGTCGAACGACTTGTCGTTTATCGCAAGGGCTGTCAGTCCCCAAACCCATGGCACGCCGTAAGCTTTGCCATCGTGATTGAGCATCGGCGAACTCACCTTGTCGGGGCTGATATCGGCGGCATTCGGAATCTTGGACAGGTCGATGGGCTGGATCAGCTTCTCCGACATGGCCTGGTCATTGAAGGCCGCGTTGATCATGACGACGTCGTAGAGCCCGGGATTGGTCCTGAGCTTGGTCAGCATCTCCTGTTCGGAGTTGAAGAAATCATTGACGACCTTGTTGCCGGTGGCTTTCTCGAAAGCTTCGATGGCCCAAGGCTCGTCGGCGCCATAGCCCTTCCAGTTCAGCACGTGCACTTCATCCGCCTGGGCGGCAAACACGAGTATCGAAGCAAAGACAGTCGTGGCCGTCAGGGTTGCGATCAATCTGGTCATGCGGATGTTCCTCTCTGTTGACGTTGTCAGTCGTTGATCTTTTCTGCTTCCCGCTCTGGTGCTTCTGCGGCCCGCTCAGCGAGGAAGCCTTGAATTTCAAAATGGGTCGGCGCCGATGAACCACCGTGCCGGGTGACGGATATCGCGGCAGCGGCATTGGCGTATCGAACCGCATCGAACGGCGGCATGGCCCGCGCCAGCGCGCTGACGAACGCCCCTATATGCGTGTCGCCTGCACCATTGGTGTCGATGGCATTTACCGCGAAACCGGGAACATCTTGCGACGTGCCGTCGCGCAGACGTAGAAACGCCCCCGCCGCGCCGGATCGGATAACGACGCCTGCTGCGCCCGGGCAGAAGTCGCTCAACAGGCGCTCGGCATTCGTCGCGATCTCTGCTGAACCCGCAATTGCGGTTGCTTCAGTCGTATTGCAGCTCAGCCATGTCGTACGGGACAGGACGCGCGAGAGGATCGCGATAGGAATTTCGGAAACGACCGGAGTCGGATCGAAGACAAAGGGGATCGTCGCCGGCAGCGCCGCGATCCAGTCGGCAAGAGCTTTACGACTACCGGGATAGCTCAGCGTGTAGCCGGAACTGAACACCCAGTCATCGCCCTTGAGCGCAACGGGCTTCATCGCACTTGCATCCAGCCGTCCCTCTGCTCCCGGCCATGAGACGAAAGTGCGCTCGGCATCGTTGGTGATGATCACCACGCAGTTACCCGTGTCCAGTTCGGCCGAACGCGGTGCCAGCGTCTCGATCTCCTCCGCTGCAAGCGCAGCGCGCAGGAAATCGCCGTCGGGTCCGGTGCCGTGCTGTCCGACGAAGACGACGTTCATGCCTGTCCGGGCAGCAGCCACCATCATGTTGAAGCCGCCACCGGCGACGCGGGCATAGCTTGCCGCAACCTTCTCCGCACCCGGCATCGGAAGCGTGTCGATGCGATAGACGTAGTCGACCACCGCACTTCCGGCGTGAACGAGGCGGGTCATTCGGCCGTCTCCCTTTCACCAGAAATTCGTCCGCGTGCTGCCACCAGATCAGCGGCGAGCGATCGCACCTCTTCCATGTCGATGCCCTTCAACCCGGCAACATGATTTGCAGGCAGCCGCGTCATGCCCGCATGCGCTCCGGCCATTCCGGCGGCGATCGCGCCGATGGTATCGGTGTCGCCGCCGAGATTGGCGCCGATGACCGCAGCTTGCCACGGGTCACCCTGCGCGACTTCCAGAACGGCAAAGGCCGCCGGCACGGATTCCTGCGAGGCTACACTGGTGCCGACAAGATCGACGATCAGCCGGATCGCCTCGGCCTGGGTTTTGCCGCGAACCAGATCGCAGGCCCATGCGATCCGTGCCGCGATGTCGGCTCCGACGATCCAATGACCTTGCAGGGCGCCAAGACGTGCCGCTGTTACGGCTCTTGCGCATGCATCGCGCCAGTCACCGCCTTCGACACCGCTGCTGACAGCCGCCGCAACGGCCGCGGCAGAAGCAATGGCAATCGAGGTATTGTGGGTTGCCCGGCAGGTTTCGGCGACCTTGTTGACGAGTGCCTCGACCGGCTGTGTCGGCATCAAGATGCCGACCGGCGCGATGCGCATAGCCGCGCCATTCGTGTCGCCGCTGCGGCCCGCTTCCTCCGGCGGTTCGCCATTGTTGATCGCATCGATCGCACGTTTGGTCGAGGGTCCAAGCAGATCATAACTGCCGCGCGCCTTGACGTCCTTCTCCCAGTCGACCAGCGCGTTCACCCAGCGCCTGTGATCGAAACTGCCGCCGGATTCGAGCAGTATACGGCCAAGCAGAAGTGTCTGTTCCGTGTCGTCGGTAATGGTGCCGGCAGGCAGACCCTTCGACACGGGATGGTCCTCGGAAGGAGAGACAAAGCTATCGACGAAACCGTACGACGCTGCGATCTGGGCCGGCGACAAAAGCTGCGTCGGCATGCCGAGCGCGTCGCCGAGTGCGCCCCCTATAAGCGCGCTCATCGCCCGGTCCAGTTCTTGAGCCATTCCCCTCCCCGGCATGGCTCAGAACTCCAGGTGCAGCGCGAAGTGTGCGGGGTTGAGCAGGCTCGTTACATATTCGATCAACCGCCCATCGCTGGCGCGCGTCAAACGGCGTGTGCGCAGGAAGGGCGTACCTGTCGGGCAAACCAGTATGGCTGCGTCTTGTGCGCTCAGCATCTCGATATCGGCCCACTCCTCGCCATGGTCCGGCACCAGCCCCGCACCCCGAAGCGTTTCGTGCAGCGAGCCCTCCCGCAAGCCCTTCAAGGGCACTTCCTCAAGTTCGGGAGACAGCGGCAGCCGACTGCGTTCGATGGAGATCGCATGGCCATCACTCGCGCTGGTGCGGACACGGTCCACCGCTATGAAAGCCGGACTTTCAACTCCGAGCATTGCAGCAAGCCCGGCGTCTTCAATGACCTCCAGCCGCAATGTGCGCGTGGTAACATTTGCGCCGGCATTGGCGAGCGCACGCGACCAGCCGATGGCATCATCCACCGTCTTGCCGTCAAAGGTCACGAAGGAGCCGATGCCGACCTTAGTGGTTATCAGTCCGCGATTTGAAAGCTCTTCCAGGCCCTTGCGTACGGTATTGCGGCTAACGGAAAACCGCTGAACGAGTTCATTTTCACTTTGAAGCCGGTCGCCAAAGCCAAGCAGGCCGGAGCGGATTTCCTTCTCCAGAACCGTGGCGATCTGCTCTGGCTTGCCTGCTCCAGGCGCCAGACTACCCGCCGGTTTCATCATGTCCTACCTGTTCAGTATACCTGTCTAATCCTGTTCAATATCGGGCGCAACGACGTGAGTCAATAATGTGTGCTGTGTGCGGGTTGAATCGCGGCGGGACGCGGATGCATGCCCATCCTGGTGACGCTGCTTTGCGCGTGAGGACCGTCTAGCCCCTGATGGCCCTGCCGGCGGCCTGGAGGAGTTCGAAAGCTTCGAACCGCCTTGCGTGCCAGACAGCCAATGCCGGCTCGGGATGATATAACTCACCGAGTTCCGACATTGCCGACATGGCAGCTACTGTGTCTTGGTAGTGGCCGGCGGCAACTGCTCCAAGGATAGCCGATCCAAGCAACACCGGTTCCTGCGACGTCGAAGCCGCGACGACCATCCCTGTTGTGTCTGCAAGCAACTGACGAACCAGCGGGCTTTGCCCGGCACCGCCGCTGACAACGATAGTATCGATCGGCACGTTCTTCTCATGCAGGGCCCGCACGATCTGGCGCGCGCCGTAACCCAGCCCGCAAACGCCGGCGAGATAGAGGCCGAGCAGGCTGCCGAAGTCGAGTTCCATGCCGAGCCCGGCAATCAGGCCGCGTGCATCCGGGTCGGCGAATGGCGCACGGTTGCCGAGGAATTCGGGAACGACATGCACATCGCCGATGAGCTTGGGCGCTGACGCCGCGCCACCAAGCCGTTCGGCCTCCAGCGACAGCCAGCTGCTGAGGCTTTGCCCCTTTTCGAGGGCGGTTCCTGCGGCCTGCTCGGCAGCCGGGTGCATGCGCACCAGATGATCGATGGCAGCACCCGCCGCCGACTGGCCACCCTCGTTCAGCCACAAACCCGGGACCATGGCGGAAAAGTATGGCCCCCACACACCTTGCACGAAAACTGGTTCCGTCGTCGTCGACATGGTGCAGGCCGACGTTCCGAACACATAAGCCATGCGTGAGTTCACACTGCCGACGCCGCCGCGCGCACCGACGGTTCCGATGCCGCCGGCATGGGCATCGATCAGGCCGGCTGCGATGGGCGTTCCCACTGTTAATCCAAGGTCCGCCGCAGCTCTTGCGGTCAGGCCGCTGCCCAGCGGCGTCCCGCCGGGAACGACGTCTGTGCCGATGCGCCGGAAAGATTCATCAGCAAGAATGCCCAAACCGATCATCCTAAAATAGCTCTCATCCCAGCGGTTCTCATGCGCGAGATAAGTCCATTTGCATGTCGCGGTGCAAACGGAACGGGCAAGACTGTCCGTGCATCGCCAGGTCAGGAAATCAGTGAGGTCCATGAATTGCCATGCCTCGGCAAAGGTGCCGGGCATGTTCTGGGCAAGCCAGAGCAGCTTTGGGGTCTCCATCTCCGGCGAGATGGAACCGCCGACATAGCGCAGCATATTGTGACCCGCCTGGTTGATCCGGCGGGCCTGTTCGGTGGCGCGATGGTCCATCCACACGATGATGTTGCGCTCAGCGTCGCCCGAGCCGCTTACCGGCAGTGGCTTACCTTTCTCGCCGACCACCACCAGCGAACAGGTGGCGTCGAAGCCGATGCCTGCGACCGATGAGGGATCGACCCCGGATTGCTTGACCGCCTCTCGGACACTTGCGCAGACCGCCCGCCATATGTCGTTGCTCGATTGTTCGACGATGTCGCCGGCCTCTCGCCACACGGCAATGTCGGACTTGGTTGAGGCCAGCAGGACGCCCGTCTGGTCGAAGACGCCGGCCCGGGCGCTGCCCGTACCGACATCGATGCCGAGATAGTGTTTGGGCATGGCTATTCAGTCACTCCGCAATATGTTTCCAGCACCCTGCCGGCGGGGCCTCAGAGGTCGTTGCTCTGCGGCAGGATAACGAGATCACGGATCGTCACATTCCGGGGTCGGGTGAGCATGAACAGCACGGCGGCTGCCACCTCCACCGGTTCGATCAGGTCGCCGGCCGCCAGCGCCTTTTCAAGCTTCTCCTTGGGCCAGTCGCTGATCAGCGCGGTAACGACCGGACCGGGGGCGATGGCGCCGACGCGCAGCCCATGTTTGGCAACCTGGCGCCGAACGGTGTGGACGAAAGCCTGCACGGCATGTTTCGAAGCCGTATAGATCGGCTCCCAGACGACCGGAACGACACCGGCAACCGAGCTGGTGACGATGATATCGCCCGTCTTGCGCTCGACCATATGCGGCAGAACCGCGTGGATGGAGCGGAACACGGCGTTGATGTTCAGGTTCAGCATGCGGTCCCAGGCGTCGGGATCGCCGTCGACCACGTCGCCGCCGATGTAAGAGCCGGCATTTGCGTGGAAGATGTCCAGTTTGCCCGCCTTTTCCAGGATCTGCGGCATCATGGTGGCCACGCTGGCCGGATTGGTCAGGTCGATGACCAGCGGGATCGCCTTGGGGCCGAGTTCGGAGCAAAGCTTCTTCAGCATCTCCTCGGCACGGTCGACAAGCACCACGCTGGCGCCTGCCGCGAGAAGGCTTCTGGCGCATTCGAGGCCGATGCCCGACGCGGCACCCGTAATCGCCGCGACCTTGTCGGATAGATCCTGATCCATTTTCTGCATTTCCCTGTCGATTGATTCAAGCGCGGCCATGGGAGACGCGCGAACGGCGCGCGAGCGAGTCGACGATGACTGCAATGGCCAGTACGGCGCCGGTGATCATATAGCGAAGCGACGATGACAGATCGAGCAGCGTCAGCCCGCTGGCGATCGACTGGATGACGATGATGCCCAGCAACGCCGAATAGGCGCTGCCCCGGCCGCCAAACAGGCTCGTGCCGCCGATCACTGCCGCGGCGATCGCATTGAGATTGACGTCACCGGTGCCGGCCTGCTGGCTTGCAGATGCAAGGCGCGAAGCGGCGAGGATGCCGCCGGCGGCAGCAAGCACCGAACACATCACGAAGGCGCTGGTGTAGGTAAGCCGCACATTGATGCCGGCGCGGCGCGCTGCCTCGCGGTTGCCGCCGACAGCGTTCATCGAGCGGCCCCATTTCGTCCTCGTCAGCAGGTAGTTCATCGCAACGACCAGCCCGACGAAGAGGCCGAACATCCAGGGAATGCCGCGATCCTGATTGAGGTAGAAGACGATCAGTTCCAGCACGACGGTGATGACGATCGCGCGAAGGAGCAGGCTGCCAAGCGATTGCGAGGACAGGCCGGCTTCCTTGCGCCGAGCCGCCGTGCGGAAGCCAGTGATGAACGTCACGATGCCGGCGACGGCTGCCAGCGCGTAGGCGATTGCGTGCGGCATGACCAGCGTCTGGCCGAAGTTCACAACAGGTGAGCCGTAGGGCAGGTTGATCGAGCCGGTCGAGCCGAGGATATAGAGTTGCAGGCCAAGTATGGCGAGCAGTCCCGCCAGCGTCGAGACGAAGCTTGGCATTCCAAAGCGGTTGAACAGCATGGCATAGAGCGAGCCGATCGCCGCGCCGACAGCCAGTGCTGCGAGAATGGCGAGCAATACCGGCCAGCCCTGGTTGACCCAGAGCACGCCGACCATGGCAGAAGCAAAACCGCTGACCGAGCCGACGGACAGGTCGATCTCGCCAACCATCAGGATGCAAACGATCCCGAGTGCAATGACGCCCACCGTCGAGCAGTCGAAGAGCAGGTTGACGAGGTTGTTGCTCGAAAGGAAGATCGGATTGAGGCTCTGGAACACCGTCCAGATGATCACCAGTCCGACGATGACGGGCAGCGATCCGAGGTCGCCCGAGCGGACGCGGTCGAGAAAGGAGCTGACAGCACCCCCAAAGCCGGCCTGGTGCTTCACGCGTTCGTCGCTGCGGTCGAGCAGGGGTGCAGCCAGAGTGCGGTTTTCGATATCGTTGGTCATGGCTGCGTCTCCTGCCCTTGCTCGCGTTGGGCCTGGCGTCGTCCGGCGCGGCGGGAAACGGAATTGTTCGAAGCGCCGGTGATGGCGCTGACCAGATCCTGGTTGGATGCGTCGGGATAGAAAATGCCGTTGTTGCGCCCCAGCCTCAGCACGACGATGCGGTCGGCCACGGCGCGCACGTCTTCCATGTTGTGGCTGATCATGACCACGCCGAGCCCACGGTCGCGGACCCGCTCGATGAGATCCAGCACCTCGGCGGTCTGCGCCACGCCAAGTGCGGCGGTCGGTTCGTCGAGCAGAATGAGCTTCGGGTCGAGCAGCAGCGACCGCGCGATGGCAACCGTCTGGCGCTGGCCGCCGGAAAGCGAGGCCACCGGCTCGCGGACGCTGGGTATGCGGGCTGACAGCTCATTGAGAAGCGTCCAGGCCTTGATTTCCATGGATACCTCGTCGAGCCGCAACGGATTGAGCTCCTTGCCGAGGAAGATGTTGGCGACCACGTCGAGGTTCTCGCACAGGGCCAGATCCTGGAAGACGGTCGCAATTCCGAGCCGCAGCGCAGCACTCGGGTCGGGGAGCGTCACCTCCTTGCCGCGAAACGCGATCGTTCCCGAGCTCGGCTGATGCACGCCGGCGAGTACCTTGACCAGTGTGGATTTGCCGGCGCCGTTGTCGCCGACAAGTGCGACGACCTCGCCCGCATGCACGTCAAGATCGATGTCGGTCAGTGCCGACACCGCGCCGAAATTCTTGGAGATACCGCGCAGGCTGAGCACCAGTTCGCTCGTCGAGGTTCCGTCAGATGGGTCCGTCATGCGGGCAAGCCTTTTTGAGTGAACCGGACGTCTGGCCGCCTTGGGCGGCCAGACGGTGGCAGAGAGGAACGATCAGTTTCCGATGCCGAGCTTCTTGCAGCCCTCGGCGTAGCGGCCCGAGCAAAGCTCTTCGGCGGTCGCGATCTTTTTGTCGATGATCTCGGCCTTCAGGTTCTCAGCAGTGACCACTGCCGGAACGAAAAGCTGGGACGGGGTATCGTACAACGTCGTTTCGGCCTTGGGCGTCTCGCCGGCAAGCAGCTGCACGGCAACGTTTGCCGCAGCCGCAGCCACGATCTCGCTCGGCTTGGAAATGGTGTTGTACTGGTCGCCCGCGATGATGAGCTGCAATGCTGCAAGCGTCGCATCATTGCCGGTCACCGGCGGCACGGGGTCGACGCCAGCCGCCTTGAACGCTGCCACAGCGCCGCCGCCGGTGCCGTCATTGGCGGCAACCACGCCGAGGATTTTCTTGCCGAAGCGCGTAATCTGGCCGCCGGCCCATTGCTGCGCCTTCGGCGGCGCCCATTCCGGGGTGTCGTACTCCGCCAGGATCGGATAGCCGCTGTTGTCGAGCCCGGCGTGAATGCCCTTCTTGATAAGGCCGGCGGCAGCATCGGTAGGCGAGCCGTTGATCTGGAGAACGCCGCCGTCGCCTGCCTCGATGTTCTTCGATTTCAGGTGGGCCACCAGCGATTCCGCGATCGCCTTGCCGATCCCTTCATTGTCGAAGGAGACGTAAAAGTCGGCCGGCGTGGAGGGAATGGGCCGGTCATAGGCGATGACCTTGATGCCCTGGCTCTGGGCCGCCTTGACGAGTGAAGCCGCCGCCGTCGAGTCGACCGGGTCGAGAACGATCACCTTCGCGCCTTGCGAGATCACCGAGTTGAATTGCTGCTGCTGCCGCGAGGCATCCGCATCGGCGTTCTGGTACAGGACCTTGCAGGTGGAACACAGCTTGGTCATTTCGGCGACGAAGCCGGGATGATCATGCTGTTCGTAGCGCGTGGATGCCTGGTCCGGCATCAGAAACGCAACGGTGGCGTCAGAAACCTTCGCGTTTTGTGCAAACGCCGCTGACCCGCTCAACAGCGCCAATGCCAGCGCAGCCAAGCCAGTGGACTTCCATGAATATGTCATCATTTGATCTCCTCCGTTTCGAGATATTGTTGTAATGCTGCCTCGGACTCGCATGTCGCCTACCGGCTATTGCAATTCCTCGGCTTTGCCGCGGATTTGCGGCGGCAGATACAAGACAAAAGGCTCCTCTTCGCAGACCGCATGATGCGTGTCCGCGTTCTGTAATCGGCCTGCGGTGTTCCTCCCCGATCCTCCGTTCTATGCGGCTTTGGCCGCGTTGATATTGTCTGCCAACAGTCGTCTGAACCGGGATGGCGGCATGCCTTTCTCCGCCAGGAATTGCCGGTTGAAATTCGAAAGATTGTTGAACCCGACACCGAAACAAATGTCGGTGATCGAGGCCTGCTCGTCGCTCATCAGAAGCTGACAGGCCAGGTTGATGCGCAGCCGCTTGACGTATTGAACCAGCGACATGCCGGTATGGCGGCGGAAGGCTCGCGAGAAGGCGCTGGTCGATTGTCCCGCAATCGCCGCAAGATCCGCCTCGCCGAACGGCCGCGTGAGGTTCTCGCGGATAAAGGCCAGAGCCTTGTTGATGCCGGCGGACATATAGCCCGACGGATCAGGCAGATAGCCGGCGCTGGCAAGCACCTGCGCTCCCTGCGCGCGACTGAGCAAGCCCACGATCATCATGAACAGTTCGATGCGCCGCACCCCTTGGGCTTGCATCATCTCATCCATCATTGGCGACAATTGTCTGCTGGTTTCGCTGCTAAACAGAACACCACGTCTGGAGGATTCCAGAACCGGTCCCACTCCTGTGAGTTCAGGCAAAACCTTCATGGCATCGGCGATGAAATTCTCGCTGAACTGGATGATGCGTCCACGAAGCGGAATGCTGGATCCTTCCGGAATATCGCTTACCCAATTGTGCGGAAGATTGGGGCCCGTCAGCACCAGATTGCCGGGCTCGAACTCTCCTATGAAGTCGCCAACGAAGTAGCGCCCGCTGGTGGAGACGACCTGGTGGAGTTCATATTCCGGATGAAAGTGCCAGCGCACCGTGTGATACGGATAGCCGTGTGACCACGCCTTGAAGGATTCACCTCGTCGAATCTGGACGACTTCCAGGTCCGGTTCCATGTCCGTTTCCTCCGGGCGAACGCGGTCATTGCCGCAATACGCCCCTGCTCCCGGTCGGCCGAATTCGATCCGGCTCTGCACTTGGAGATAACGGTAACCCTTCGCTACATCGAGCGCCACCACGTTTCGAAGATGACTATGATACTTTTTTGACCGTGTAGGCGCCCATATTTGCGAGATTCGAAATGCGCTCAGCGCTGCCGGAGATGAAACGCCGTGACTGTCTTGCTTATCGGCGGGCCTTCCAGGCCTCAAACTTCGCTACGGCTTCACTGGTAGTCGGCGGATACAGGCCGAGAATGGAATGCCCTTGCAAAACCTGTTCCTGGACGAAGTCCTCAAACATCGTCATGCGAACGGCCTCATCGGCAATCTCACCCGCAAGATGCGCCGGGATGACGACGACGCCTTCTCCATCGCCGACGACGACATCGCCGGGATAGACGGGCACGTCGCCGCAGCCGATCGGATTGTTGATGTCGAGTGCGTGATGAAGCGTTAGGTTGGTCGGCGCCGAGGGCCTGCGGTGATAGGCAGGCATCTGAAGCTGCGCTATTTCGGGCGAGTCGCGAAAGCCGCCGTCCGTCACCACGCCGGCCACGCCGCGCATCATCATTCGCGAGACGAGGATGCCACCGGCTGAGGCGGCGCGTGCGTCCTTGCGGCTGTCGATCACCATGACGGCACCGGGCGGACATTCCTCCACGGCCTTACGCTGGGGATGCTCGCGGTCTTCAAAAACCTGAATGCCATCAAGGTCTTCGCGCGCCGGGATGTAGCGAAGCGTGAAGGCCTCGCCGACCATGTTGGGCAGGCCCGGATTGAGCGGCCGCACATCCTGAATAAACTGATTGCGGAAATTGCGCTTGAACAGGGCTGTCGTCAGCGTCGCGGTGCTGACGCCCTTCAACTTCTCGCGTGTGGCTTCGCTAAGCATTCGCGTCTCCTGTGGAACTGGTTTGGGAAGATTCAAACTGAGAAGCAGCGATCCGCATCAATCCCGAGAGGCTTTCTCCAGGTTCGAGCACGGTCAAATCGCCGAACCGGGCAAAAGCCGGTGTATTGCAGACATTCGGAACGTGGCTGACCGGTTCGATGCAGACCACGGCGCGGTCGTCCGGCGCAAAGACCTGCAGGTTGCCGAGGCAACCCGCTGCCGACAGCGTGATCCTGACGGCCATTTCGGGCAAATCCAGCACAGCCGCTCTGGGCGACCAGTTTGCAAAATGCGCGTCCAGCCAGCGCATGGACCCAAGCGCAACCGGCGCAGAAAAATCGTATATCTCGGCTGAATCGCAGGCAACTTCCGGCAGCCCGCGCTCGCTGCGCGTAAAACTCGTATCGGCGCGAAAGCTTAGCCTCGCCTTCGGCGTCCGCGTGAACCATGGGTGATAGCCGAGCCCGAACCGTAACCTTTTCGCGCTGCGATTGGTGATGGTCAGCGAAAAGTTGACGCCTGAAGCATCGATCTCGATGGTCTGCGTCAGGTCATAGTCATAGCCCGAAGCAGCGTCGCGGCATTCATCGCGTGTTGACAGGCGGGAGGCCGCTCTTTCCGTAAGCACCCACTTACGGTTTCGCGATAGCCCGTGAATTGCATTGTTCTCCGCCGGGCGGTTGACCGGAAAGTGGATAGTCCGCCCATCGAACGGGAACGAGCCGTCTGCGATGCGGTTGGCGAAGGGGGCCATGACGAAGCAGCCTGCCTTGAACGGAACACTGTCTGCAACCGAAGGCACGAGCAGAGCGTGGGACCGTCCGTCCGGTGCAGTCCAGTCGAGAGACAGCACCGAAGAGCCGAGCGTGACATCCATGGCGAGGGCATAGCTGCCATGCCGCAGCAACACTGGATCGAGGCCTATCGAACTCATGGCGTATCCCGTGAGAAACCCTGCGCGCAAAACACGCCGCCCTGATAGCGCTCGGTGATCGCATCGTCGGTTCGGATAGAGGCGATCTTTTCGGCGAAGTCCTCGGCGTTGTCCCGAGGCTCGTAGCCGATGCGTTCGCGGTCGTCCGCTTCCCACCAGGAGCGCGTATTGGCAGACGCTCCCCAGACGACAGCATGGCCAGTCTCGGGAGCATCGATCGCGGCACAGGCAAAACGAAAGAGATCATCGTGGGAGAGCCAGGTCGAAAGATGGCGCGCCTCGACCGGCTCCGGAAGGCATGACCCAATGCGGATATGCACGCTTTCCACGCCATGCTTGTCGAAAAACATCCTGCCAAGGAGCTCGCCATAGGCTTTCGACAGTCCGTAATAGCCGTCGGGCCGATAGGGCATATCGGTGTCCAGCATCGTTCCGCGCTCATAAAAGCCGATCGTGTGGTTGGAGCTGGCGAAGACGACACGCGCCTTCTGCCGGTGCGCGGCTTCAAACAGATTGATGATGCCGACGATGTTGGCCGGCAGAATTTCCTCGAACGGCTTTTCCACGCTAACACCGCCGAAATGCAGGACGCAGCCGATCCCGTCCATGATGCCGGCGACGGCTTGGGCATCGGACAGGTCGGCCCGCACGAACGACGCGTCCTTTGGCAGCGGATCGGGAAAGGGCATAATATCGGAAAGGCGCAAGGCATAGCCGGCAGCGGCCAGCCGCGGGGCCAGCATGCGCCCGAGTGCACCGGAAGCACCGGTCAGCAGGACGTTCTTCCGCGAATTGTCTGTCATTTCAGACGCCTTTCATGCGGAACACTGGTGTTCCGGCCACAGCGGAGCGGGCCGCAAACACACTGCCCGATTGTGGGAAGCGGCCCAGCAACTGCGGGTCGACCGCGCGATGGGAGGTGACGGCCAGCGTCTTCAGGTCCGGGCCGCAGAAGCATGGCATGGTCGGAGCCGGAGCGGGCACTTCGTGACGCTTGATGATGTTTCCGTCGCGATCAAAGCGGTTGAGCACGCCGGCGGAAACGCCGGCGCTCCAGTAGCAGCCGTCCGCATCGCAGGCACCACCATCGGGCCTGCCCGTCGCCTCGTCGAGATCGGCAAAGCGGTGCCGCTTGCCGAGAGCGCCGGCGGCGGGATCGAATTCGTAGCGGTCAATGGAAGGGCCGCGAGAGTCGGAATGATAAAGTGTCCTGCCGTCTGGCGACCAGGCAAGCCCGTTGGAGACCTTGAACCCCTGGGTCATGACCGCGTGGTTGCCTTGAGCATCAATCCTATAGAGGCGGCCCAACGTTTTCTTCTGCGGGCGGTCGTCCATGCTGCCGACCCAGAAGCAACCGTCCGGCCCGACCTTGCCGTCGTTGAGCCTATTGGTTTCCGGCTCGGGACCGGGCGTGCAAAGCACTTGCCGATTGCCGGTTTCGGGGTCGAAAAGGATCACCTCGCGCGCCAGCGCAATCACCAGCCTGCCGCTTTCGCAAAGGCCGAGCGAAGCGACTTCCGTCTCGAAATGCCATTGCCGCGACACGCCCTTTTCCAGATCGATTTCGTAGACTATGCGGTCGAGAATATCGCAGCAGAAGAGCATGCCGCGCCGGTCGTCCCAGACCGGGCTTTCCGTCAACGAACCGCGGATGTCGGCGATACAGTCGAATTGCATCAGGCGCCTTTCGCGTCCGTCTTGCGACGGATCACGTCCTTGTGGTTGAGCACGAATTCGCTCAGTTCCAGCCCCAGTCCGGCACCTGCGAAGGGATAGATCAGGCCATTCTCGATGCGCGGCATGACGGTGACGAGATCGCGGTACCAGGAGGTGTAGTAGGCGCGAACCGATTCCTGGAAGACGGCGTTCGGCACGTTCAGCGAGAGGTGAACGGAGGCGGCGAAGACCACCGGCCCGGTGCAGTCGTGGGGGGCGACGGGACGCTGAAAAGTCTCGGCCAGTGTGGCAATTTTCTTGGCTTCGCTCAATCCGCCGCACCAGGAAATATCGAGCATGACATAGTCGACCGCCTGCTGCCGCAGCACCTCGAGGAACTGCGAACGCGTGGCCAGCGTCTCGCTGGCGCAGACCGGCACGCCGGACCGCTCAGCAAATGTCGCAAGGGCTGCCGGGTCCTGCATCTTCATCGGATCTTCCAGCCAGAATGGGCGGAACTGCTTCAGCTCGCGGGCGATTGCCAGCGCCGATGGCAGGTCCCACATCGAGTGCATCTCGACCATCACCTCCATCCTGTCGCCGACGGCGTCGCGGATCTGGCGGAAGGCGTTGAGCCCTTTGTCGAGATCGCTGCGATGGATGAAATTGCCGCCGCTCGCCACCGCATAAGGGTCGAGCGGCCAGATCTTCATCGCGCTGATGCCTTCCGAAAGCAGGCTTTCAGCCAGCGCACCTGCATCCTTGTGGAAGGCGATCTGGTCTTCGTAGGGGCCTTCGGCGACGTCGTTGTCGCCGACATAGCGGCGCGCGCCCTGCTTGTTGTAGGTATAGCCGGCGCAGGTGTTGTAGGTGCGGATCGACTGCCGCGACAGGCCGCCCAGAAGCTGGTGGATCGGCTGGTTGGTGACCTTGCCGAAGATATCCCACAACGCGATGTCTATTGCCGATGCAGCGCGGATTTCCACGCCTGAAGAGCGGAACCCGACATAGGGTTCGGTCAGCAGCTTGGAGATGCGGTCGATCTCCAGCGGGTTGGTGCCGACGAGCAGATTGGCGACGTCGGAATGCAGATAGGCGGCAACGGCATTGGTGCCGCGAAAGGTCTCGCCGAGGCCGGTGATGCCCTCGTCGGTGTGGACCAGCACCCACAAAATGTTGTTCAGGTGCGGAAGCTGGACGGTTTCGATCGCTGTGATTTTCATGTCGGTATGCCTGCGAAAGGTAAACCCGGCGCCATGCGCCGGGCTTTGTTCAATGTGATATCTGCTTGGGCCGGGCGACGATCTGCGTCGGGTTGACGAAGCGCAACGCGACAAGCAGCCAGACGAGCGTCGTGACCATATAGATTACCGCCATGGCGTCGATCGACTGCACGGCGCGGACACCAGCTGCGAAGACGGAATAGTAGAGCGCGACCACCAGCGTCTGGCTCGTCGGGCCGGCCGTCAGGAAGGTCAGCTCGAACATCGCCACCGTGCGCACCAGCACCAGAAGCAACGAGGCGAGGATGCCGGGCAGAAGCATCGGCAGCAGCACGTGGATGAACAGCCGGAAGGTTCCCGCACCGAAGACGCGCGCTGCAGCTTCCACCTTGGGGTCGATCTGCTCTATGAAGGGTATCATCACCAGGATGACGAAGGGCACGGTAGGCACGAGATTTGCCAGCACCACGCCCCAGAAAGTGCCGCCGACACCGAACTTGTAGAGCACGGTGGCAAGCGGAATACCGAAGGTGATGGGCGGGACCAGAAGCGGCAGCAGGAAGATGAACATCACCAGCCTCTTGCCCGGAAAATTGCGCCGCGCGATGGCGTAGGCCGCCGTGACGCCCAGCAATCCCGACAGGATCACCACCATGAAGACGATCTGGAACGTCACCAGAAGGACGTGGCTGAGCTGGAACTCCTGCCAGGCGGCAAGATACCAGCGCGTCGTGAAGGCTTCCGGCAGCCATGTACCCAGCCAGCGCGTGCCGACCGACGACAGGACGACGGTGGCAATCATCGCCAGAACGTTGATGACGAAGAAGCCGACCACGGCCCAGACAGCGGTGATCCAAAGCTTCGCGCCAAGGGATGTGTCGCGGATCATCAGCCCTACCCTTTTCCGCCAGCGGTCGAGCCGCGATAGAACATGTTTCGGATCGCCAGAACGCCGAGCACCACGAGCAACTGGACGGCGGCCATGATCATGGCGATCGAGGAGGCCATGGAGTCGTCATATTGCTCGAAGGCGGCCTGCGCTGCAGCGATCGAGATCACGCGCGTTGGTCCCGAAGGCGCACCCAGCAGCACCGCTGACGGAAAGACTGCGAAGGCCTGCACGAAGGTCAGGCAGAAGGCGACCGCCAGCCCCGGCACCAGAAGCGGCAGCATGACGTGCCGGAAGCGCTGCCAGCTGCTGGCGCCGTGGGTCGCGGCGGCCTGCTCAAGTGCTGGATCGATGCCGGTGATGTAGGACAGCGTCAGCAGGAAGGTGAACGGGAATACCGTGATGACCAGCGAGACGAAGACGCCCCAGTAATTGTTGGTGAGCTTCAGCGGGCTGTCGACCATGCCGATGAACATCAGCGTTCGACTGAACCAGCCCTGCGGGCCGAGATAGTTGAGCAACCCTTCCGCCACCAGAACGGTGCCAAGCGTCACCGGCAGCACGAGGATGGTGGTGAGCAACCTTTGCCGCTGCAACAGCCTGACACGCAGAGCGATCGGTATGGCGAAGACGAGGCTGATTATCGACACCGGCACCGCAAGCCGCAGCGTGGCGGCGATGGTGTTGTAGAGGAACGGATCGGAGAAGAATTTCCGATAGTTGGCGAGCGCGCCACCACCTTCCAGCGGCTGGAACGACAGCACGAGGCCGTAAAGAAAGGGATAGACGAACACCCCCAGGACGAACAGCAGGGCAGGCAGCAGCATAAGCGTGACACCGTCGATGCCGTGCAAGGCGAGGCGCTGTCGGAGCGAATTTTTGTGGCGGGCAGGATCGGTCATGGCCGCCTCACGCCGCAAAGACCAGCGCGCGGTCGGCGTTCACCGAAAGCGAGATGCCGCTGCCGATTTCGGTGAATGTCGGCGAATGGAAGATCAGTTCGAGCCCGTCCGCAGTGCGCGCCGTGCCGACGAATTCGCGGCCGCGATATTCGATGGTCTCAACAGTGGCGGCCAATGTCTGCGGGCCAGCTTTTGCAGCCGCAATGTCATCGCCGCGCGCCATCAGGATCGCATCGTCGCCCGGTTTCACGTCCTGGCTCGCCATGCCGGCAATCGTCGAGCCGGCTACCGAAAGCGTGACACGGTCGCCTGTGCGGCCCGTCACCTTTCCGGGCATGTGGTTGCGGAAGCCCATGAACTCGGCAACGTCGATATGGGCCGGCTTTTCATAGAGCTCATGCGGCACGCCGACCTGACGGATGCTGCCTTCGCGCAGCACGACCACCCGGTCAGCCAGCGAAAGCGCCTCATCCTGATCGTGCGTGACATAGATGGTGGTCGCGCCCAACTGATTGTGGATGCGGCGGATTTCGGTGCGCATTTCTAGCCGCAGCTTGGCGTCGAGATTGGACAGCGGCTCGTCCATGAGCACCAGCGGCGGCTCAATTACGATGGCGCGGGCGATAGCGACGCGCTGCTGCTGGCCGCCCGAAAGCTGACCAGGAAGCTTGTGCCCCTGCCCCTGCAGCCGGACCAGAGCCAGCGCATTCTCCACCTTCTGGGTGATCTCGACCTTAGGAACGTTGCGCATCCTCAAGCCGAAGCCGACATTCTGGTTGACCGTCATATGCGGAAACAGCGCATAGTTCTGAAACACCATGCCGAAGCCGCGATCCTCCGGCTTGAGCTGATCAATGCGCTTTTCGTCGATGTAGATGCCGCCGTCCGTCGTGGCGAGCAGGCCGGCAATGCAGTTCAACGCGGTGGACTTGCCGCAGCCCGAAGGCCCAAGGAGCGCGATGAACTCGCCCTTGCGAATGGAAAGCGAAACGTCGTGCAGCGCATTGAACGCGCCGAAGGTCCGGCTCATCCTGTCAAGGCGGAGCTCTTTGAAGGGGTGTGATGCAAGCTGCATGATGGGTTATCCCGTCGGGCGGCCCGCGCGAGCGGACCGCCTATCGATGCTGTTATCGGTCGGGTGGGAAAAGGCGCGGTCAGCCCGCGGCCACTTCCTCGTCCCAGCGACGGAAGGCCGTCACCAGTGCTGCCGGTTCGAGCGGCAGTTCGATCGGATTGTTGGCGATCCAGTCCGCATATTCGGGACGCCCGTATTCGGCGATAACGTCCTGGCTTTCCTTCGGCGCCATTTCGAGCGTCACATCCTTCACCGCCGGGCCGGGATAGAAATAACCCTTGTCGTAGGTGTAGGCCTGCTGCTCGGGCTGCAGCGCGAACTTGATCATGTCGAGCATGACCGCGATCTTTTCGTCGGCCACACCCTTGGGAATGCTGAGGTAGTGAGCGTCGCAGACCCAGTGGAAGCCCTTCAACATGCCGACCTTGGCTTCCTTCGGCACGACACCGAGAGCACGCGGATTGATGTCCCACCCCGTCGTGGTGACGGTCATGTCGCGGGTGCCTTCGCCGAATTCCTTCATCAGCGCACCGGTGCCTGCCGGGTAGTATTCGATGTTCTTGTGCATTTCCTTCAGATAGGCCCAGGTCTTTTCCCAGCCATTCGTCGGGTCCGTAGGATCCTTGTCGCCGAGCAGATAGGGCAGGCCCATCAGGAAGGTGCGTCCGGGGCCAGAATTGGCCGGGCGCGCATAGATGAATTTCTGAGGGTTCTCCTTGGTCCAGGTCAGGAGTTCTTCAGCCGTGGTCGGAGCCGTCTTCACCTTTTCCGGCATGTAGGAGATCAACGGGCCGGACGGATAATAGGTGACTGTAACGCCCCTGCCCTTCGACAGGCCCTGCATGCGATAGGCTGGCTCCTGATAGATTTCCTTGAAATCGGGAAGGCCGGTGTCGGTCATCGAGCCGATGTCGACCCAGATATCATCGGCAAGCCCGGCCGAAAGCGCGTCCGGGCCGATGATGACCATGTCGATGTCGACGCGGTTGGCACGCTGCTGCGCCTTGATCTTGCCCGGCAGTTCCGGCGACGGCGCCTTATTGAAGATGATGTTCGATACCAGCTCAGGATGTTTGGCCACGTAATTGTCGAAGATCGGCTGCGTCAGCGCCAGATTACCGGCCGCATCGATGATGTTGAGGGTAACGGGAGACGACGGCAGCTTGAGGCCCTGCGCAAAAGCGGATTTGCCCAATACGGACATGCTGGCAACGGTGGCGGCGCCACCGAGAAAATGACGCCGTGAGATCGGGAATTTCATGTGTTCCTCCACAGTTTCGTTGTTCAAAATCCGACGAAAGTCCTCCCTTCCGCCGGCTCTCCTCCTGGCACTTATGCTTCAGGATGCCTTCCGCTCCTCCCAGCCGGCGAGGATCGCCGTGAGATGCGATCGATCGGCCGGATCGAGAGCGACAAGCCCCGGCAGGCGTACCTGACCGACCGGGAAATTCCGAATTTGCAGCGCTTCCTTCACGACGGTGACGTTGGCGCCATTGTTGTATTTGGTTCTGAGCTTCTCGAATTCGGCGATGGTCGCGACGAGCGCACGCGCCCTCGGATAGTCGCCGGCCTCGAGCGCCCGCCAGATGGCCAGCGAACGATAGGGATCAACATTGACCAGACCCGAGGTGAAGCCACGTCCACCCAGCGCATAGAAGGGTGCTGCCCATCCCTCAGCCAATCCACAAATCCAGATCGCATCGGTGCCCTCGGTCGCGCGCACGCATTCGGAGAACAGCTGGGTGTTTCCGGACGCAAACTTGACGCCCGCGATGTTTTCATGCGTCGCCATGCGGACGAGGTCGGCAAGCGGGATGGCATCTGACCGTACATAGGCGACTACAGGCAGATCGACGGCTTCGGCAATCGAGATGAAGTAATTCGCCTGCGCATGGGGTGCTGCGAAGGGATCGAGCGGATGGTGAACCATCACGCCATCGGCTCCCGCCTTCTTGGCGAGCGATGCGGTGGCGACCGCCTCGCGAATGGAACGGCCCGCTGCCGCGGTCACGGCGGCCTTTCCGTCCACTGCCTGAATGGCGATGGACTGAAGCCGCACCACTTCATCGAAGGTCAGGCTGTAGAACTCGCCCGTGTTGCCGCCCGAGACGATGTTGTGAATGCCTGCAGCCGCAATGTTGGCGACGATGCGCGTCGTCAGGGCCTGATCGATCTCGCCGGCTGTGTCGTAGGCCGTTACATGAACGCCAGAAATGCCCTGCAGCGCCCGACGGTATTCACTAAGGTTCATTTGCGTTTCTCCGCAGGGGTATAGCTGAAGACGGTGATCAGATGCTTCTCGCCGGCGAGCATGACGTGTTCGCGCATGAGGCGTTCGGCCTCGTCTTCATTGCGCTCGGCGATGGCGATCATGATCGCTTCATGCTCGGCGAAGGAGCGCACCCGCTCGTTCTCGTCGGCGAGCACTGTGATGCGCGCGGCGTGATCGTACATGCGCTGTCCGTTTTGCAGCCGGCGCAGATATTCACAGCTGGACGCATCGTGAATGGTGTCGTGGAAAAACTCGTTCAGCTCGATCAGGCGCGCGATATCTGGCGCCTGCAGGGCAGCGCGCATCTGCTCGATATGCGTCTTCATCAATGCGATTTGCGCGTCCGTCGCGTGCCTTGCAGCCTGCTGCGCCATCACGCTTTCAAGCGCGGCGCGGGCAAGCATCATTTCCTCGGCCTGACGCGCATTGAAGGTGACGTAGCTGCCCCGGCGGGCCTCGGTACGGACCAGCCCCTCCGTCTCCAGCTGCCGTAGTGCCTCCTTCAGCGGGGTGGTGCTGATGCCCAGCTCGGCGGCAAGCTGGCGCTCGTTGAGCTTTTCATCGGTACGGAAACGGCCGGATATGATCGCCTCGCGCAGCGTATCGTGGACGTGATCACGCAGGCTTTTCAGATGGATAGGCTCAAGCCGCCTTACGATGCTCACGCGTTTTGCCTCCCGACAGCGCCGAAAACGCCTTGACTTCTATCAGTTGAAATTTGATATATCAAGCTGTGAAATATCAGATTTCAGGGAGGAAATCCATGGCGGGGAAGCGTGACCCGAAGACGCTGCGCAGCTATCGCTGGCTGGGCGTCGACGATCTCCGAGCGTTCGGCCACAGGTCGCGCATGCGCCAGATGGGCTTCGACGCCCAGGACTGGGACCAGAAGCCGGTCATCGCGATCATCAACACATGGTCGGAGATAAACCCGTGCCACGCGCATTTCCCCGAACGTGTAAAATGGATCCGCAAGGGCATCGAGCAGGCAGGCGGCCTTCCCATCGAACTGCCGGCACTCAGCCTGTCCGAACCCTTCGTCAAGCCGACCACCATGCTCTACCGCAACCTCCTCGCCATGGAGTGCGAGGAACTGATCCGCAGCCATCCCATTGACGGCGTAGTGCTGCTCGGGGGCTGCGACAAGACCACGCCGGCCCTGATCATGGGCGGCGTTTCGGCCGGCCTGCCGATGATCTATGTTCCAGCCGGACCGATGCTGCGCGGCAACTGGCGCGGACAGACACTGGGCTCCGGTTCCGACACCTGGAAATACTGGGACGATCGGCGCGCCGGTGTCATCACCGATCGCGACTGGGCCGAGATCGAGAACGGCATCGCTCGTTCGCCCGGCCACTGCATGACGATGGGCACGGCCAGCACAATGACCGCCTTCGCAGAGGCGCTGGGCCTTTCCCTGCCGGGAGCAAGCTCCATCCCCGCCGCCGACGCCAACCATGCTCGCATGGCATCGCAATCGGGACGGCGCATCGTCGACATGGTCTGGGAAGACATCACCCCGGACAAAATCATGACGAAGGCGGCTTTCGAAAATGCACTGATGGTGCAGATGGCGATCGGCGGCTCCACCAATGCCATCGTCCACGCGCTCGCCATGGCGCGCCGCGCCAATGTCGACATGACGCTCGACGACATCGATGCGATCTCGCGCAAGGTGCCGGTCATCGCCAACATCCGGCCATCCGGAAAGACCTACCTGATGGAAGATTTCTACTATGCCGGCGGCATCATGGGGGTCTACAGCCGCCTGAGCGGCGTGCTGCACGCGGAGCCGGTGAATGTCAGCGGCGAGACAATGGGTGAGATCGCGGCGCGCGGCGGCGTCTATGAGGACGACGTCATCCGGCCGCTCGACAACCCCGTCTACAAGGAAGGCGCCACCGTCGTGCTGCGCGGCAACCTCGCTCCCGATGGCTGCGTCATGAAGCCGGCGGCATCGGAGCAGCGCTTTCTGAAACACACCGGCCGCGCCCTGGTCTTCGACAGCTATCCGGAAATGAAGAAGGAGATCGAGCGCGACGATCTGGACGTGACCGTCGACGACATTATCATCTTGCGCAACGCCGGTCCGCAGGGCGGTCCTGGCATGCCCGAATGGGGCATGCTGCCGATCCCGAAGAAACTGGTGAAGCAGGGCGTGCGCGACATGCTGCGCATATCGGATGCCCGCATGTCGGGAACCAGCTACGGTGCCTGCATCCTTCATGTCGCGCCTGAAGCCTATATCGGCGGACCGTTGGCGCTCGTGCGAACCGGCGACACGATCAGCATCGACGTTTCCGAAAGAACCATCCACCTGAATGTCCCGGACGAGGAACTGGCCTCACGCCGCGCAAATTGGAAGGCCCCGCCGCCACGCTATGAACGCGGCTTCGGCTGGCTTTCCGCCGGGCATATCACCCAGGCGAACAAGGGTTGCGATTTCGATTTCCTCGAAACGCAATTCGGTAAAGCCGTTCCGGAACCCGATATCTATTAAGGCCGGTGGAACAGTCGAGTTTGCGCTTGTATGGGTTTGTTCCACCCAAAGCGCAAGGGCATCGTCAATGCACACAAGGCCTCCAATAGACATCCAGGCCCATATCTAACTAACGTGTCGCGCCACGACCGGCACGTAGTCTTCGAGTTCTGGCGCCGGGAAATGCACGGTCTCGCCGATCTCGGCTGAGCGGTAAAGCGCCATCATGATCTCGACCACCGCCAGCCCATCTTCGAAGGTTTCCAAAGGCGTCTTGCCCTTGCGGAAGCACTCGGTCATATGGCGGTTCTCGTCTGTGTAACCATAGACGCCAGCCTCATCTTCCAACACTGGCATCAGGCCCTGTTCGGCATTCTGCTTTTCGACAAGGTCTTCGCCTTCGAAGCCGGTGACCGCGCGCGACATGAATATCTTCAGGCCGGTGTTCAGCGAATTGAACTCCATCGCATATTCGGGTCCGAGCAGTTCAAGCTGGATGCGCAGGCCCGCCCCGACATAGGCCCATGAAGTCGTCGCCTCGATCATCAAGTCGTTACCCTGCTCATCCTCCAACGTGACGGTCGCGCGGGCAAAATCCTCGGAAGGATGGTTGCGATAGTCGACGCCGCTGCCGTAGCGCTGCTTGAGCTGGTCGGCATAATGCGGCCGCGTCCATTTCAGATTGGCGACCGTGCCGTTGACCGACTTGACTGTCAGCGATTTGCGCGGGGCGCCCGGCTCGGTGAGAAGATGCCGAGACACCTCGACCGAATGGCACATCATGTCGGAAAGCACGCCGCCGCCCTGCTTGTCGCCCTGCCAGAACCAGGCTTCGTGCGGGCCGGAATGTTCTTCGGCCGCGCGCGCCAGATAGGGTCTGCCCGTGGCCGATGCAGCGCGGCGCCAGACGATCTCCTTGCCGCGCATCACCGGCGTCGAAAACACCTGGTTTTCGAGATAGCCGTGATTGAGCTTTGCATCGTTGGCGAGCCGCAGCATCTCGCGCGCTTCGGCAACGGTGCGAGCAAGCGGCTTTTCGCAGGCCACCGCGAAGACCTTGCTGCGGCCGGCCGTGACTTCGGCATGGATCGTCCGCATCACATCGAGGCGGGTGTAATTGGGCGAAAGAATCCAGATCGCATCGACGGTTTCGTCGTGCAGCAGGCTTTCCAAGCTGTCATGGCTTTTGCATGCACCGAGCCCAAGCTCTGCCGCCAGCGCCGAAAAATGCGCCCGGTTTTCAGCCTTGCGGCTGTAGACACCAACGACATCGATGTTGCGCACACCGACCAGGGACTTCAGGTGAAACTGGGCGATGAAACCGGTGCCGACGAAGCCGACGCGCAGCCTCTCTCTGGGCAGATTGCTCATGCGTTATTTCCTTTCAATTTTCGGATATCTTGGCCGGGCCGGTGGATCCACGGATTTGCAGCGTCGTCGGCATTTCAACCAGCGCCTCAACGCTGCCTTCGCCATTCATCAGCTTGAGAAGCTGTCCCATCGCCCGCTTGCCTATGTCGGCACGCGGCTGGCTGACGGTGGTCAGCGGCGGATAGAAGAAAGCGCTGAGAAACAAATCGTCGAAGCCGACGACGGAGACATCCTTCGGCACATCGAGACCAAGGCTCCGCAACTCGTTGATGGCGCCGAACGCCATTTCGTCATTGCCGACGAACAGCGCCGTCGGCTTGTTCTTACGGGAGAATAGTTCCCGGCAAAGGGCGGCGCCCGAGGGGATCGTGTAGTCGCCGATCGGCTCATAGCCATCCGGCACATCAAGCCCCGCCTCAGCCATTGCCGCGCGATAACCGTCACGGCGGCGAACGCTCATCACTTCGGGAACAGGCCCGCAAATATGTGCAATTCTTTTGTGGCCGAGCGAGATAAGATGGCGCACGGCATTCTTCGCTGCAGCCACATTGTCGATCTGCACATGCGGCAGGGCGCAATCTTCGATGACTTCCAGCGCCACCACGATCGGCAGCCGAGCTACCCGCTCGCGATCGTTGGCATGGCTCGACGGCAACTTGCCGTTCATCAGGATCATGCCGTCGGCATGGCCGTCGCGCAACATGTCGAAATATTCGAGTTCGCGGTCGGGATGGTTTTCGGTGTTGCCCATCAGCACGGAATAACCGGCCTCGCGCGCTGCCGTTTCCACGCCCTTGAAGATTTCGAGATAGAACGGGTTGCTGACATCGCGCACGACCAGCAGCACGGCCATGGATTTCTGCGTGCGCAGATTGCGCGCGCTGACGTTGGGTCGGTAGTCCAGCGACTGCGCGACTTCGCGTATCCGCGACAGCGTCGGCTCGGCAACAAGTCCGGAATCGGTCAGCGCCCGAGACACCGTCGCCGGAGAAACGCCGGCACGCAACGCGATATCCTTGATCTTGGCCCGGCTGCTCACGATCAGCCCCGCATCGCCCTGCCACGTCCATAAAACAGCATCAGCACCAAAAGCGTGGCGCCGAACACCATCTGCCGGCCGGATTCGTCGATATGGATCGTGGTCAGGATGCTTTGCAGGATGACCAGCAGAACCGCTCCCGCCATTGTGCCGGTGTAGCCGCCCTTGCCGCCGGCAAGCGGCGTTCCGCCGAGCACGACGGCGATGATGGAAGGCAGCATGTATTGCTCGCCGACATTGGAGAAGGACGAGCCGGAATAGCCGAGCAGGCACACGCCGGCGAGTGCCGCAAAAGCGCCCGAGAGCATGAACAGGCCGACGCGGATCGTCTTGACTGGCACGCCGGCCATGAAGGCTGCCTGCTCATTGGAACCAATGGCATAGATGCGGTAGCCGAACACCGTGCGCTTCAAAAGGAACGCCATCAACAGGCCGATCGCGACCCACAGCCAGATGATGCCGGGCAAGCCGAACAGAAACGGCTGCGTGACGAATTGCGACAGGCCGGGCGCTGCACGTCCGGAGGGAATGCCGTTGCGGATGACGACGAGCAGGCCCTGCAGGACACCGAGCATGCCCAACGTCATCACCAGCGGCGGGATGCGCAGCAATGTAACGCCAAGCCCGTTGAACAGGCCGAACAGCGCGCCGACGCCGACGCTGACCAGTATCGCCGGCAGGATGCCGCCATCGGCGCCGTTCATCACATTGCCGGCAAGGATTGCCGCCAGCGAGACGATGCCGCCGACCGACAGATCGATGCCCTCGCGCCCACCGAGGATGACAAGATTCTGGCCGGCTGCGACAATGCCCATGACCGAGGCGACGATCAGCAGCCGCAATATCTGCTGCGCCGAGGCAAACCCCGGCGACAGGGCTTCGCCCAGCGCGAGGAGAAGGACAATCAGGATGAGGGCGACGACCAGCGGCCGCTTCACGAATTCGACCACACGCGACGATGCGCCGTTCGTGGACACTGCGGTTTGAGTGTTCATGAGCGCGCTCCCCGACTGACGAGGATGCCGGCCATCAGCGCGATCAGTATGGCGAGGCCCTGTACGAGGTTCTGCCACTCCGAAGGTGTGCCGACGAAGAACACCAGCGAATTGATGAGGCCGATGATAAGTGCGCCGACCAGCGAGCCGGTGACCGTGCCGGCGCCTCCCGAAAGGGCCGAACCGCCAAGCACCACCGCAGCGACGCTGAACAGCGTCATCTTGCCTCCGACCAATGGGTCGCCGCTCGCCGTGTCTCCGGTGATGCAAAGTGCTGCCAGTGCCGAGAACAGGCCGCACAGCACATAGCCCTTGATGCGGATGAGCGTCACCGGCAGGCCTGTCTGGAAGGCAGCAATCGCATCGTCGCCGACCGACAGCATCTGCGTCGTCAGCCGCGTCCGCGCCAGAATGCCGAGCACGATGGCAACTGCCGCGACCACGTAGAACACGAAGGGAATGCCGAAATAGGTACCGCCATAGGTCAGCCAATAGGCTTCCGGCGCCGGCGTTCCGGCCACCGGCAGCACGTAGAGCGCAAGCCCGGTGAAGAAGATGCTTGTGGCAAAGGTCGCAACGATCGCCTGCAGCCTCAGCCCCGCGATCATGATGCCGTTGATTACCCCGCAAACCACACCGGTCAACACGCCGACCAGACATGCGGTGATGACGGTAAATCCGCTACCACCCCATTTTTCCATGAGGACGATGATGACGACGTTGACCAGCGAGACGATGGCCCCGACGGAAAGATCGATGTCGCCGGCAAACACCACATAGGTCTGCGCCACCGCCAGCAGCATCAATGCCAGATAGGTGCTGAACAGGCCTGTGACCGAACCAAAACTCAGGCTGCGCGGCTCGAAGAAACCGTTAAGCGCAACAAGGGCCACAAGAATGACAAGTGCCGGCACGAAGGGAAAGCGGTGGAGAACGTTTTTAAGGGACACGGCATTTGCGGAGGAGGAAACGGTCTGGTTCATCAGGCGGCCTCGTAGGCTGCGTGGTAGAGATTGTAGCGGGTACGGTCCGCGCCGGACAGTTCGCGCGTCACCGAACCGCTGTTGAACACAAGGATGCGATCGGCATTGTTGAGAAGCTCGGCGTCCTCAGACGAATAGAGAATGATACCCAACCCCTCCGCCGCCAGCTTGCGGATCAGCATGAAAAGATCGATCTTGGCGGCAAGATCGATGCCCTTGGTCGGGTCGTCGAGGAGGAGGATATCAGGCCGGTCGATCAGCCAGCGGGCAATGACTATCTTCTGCTGATTGCCGCCCGACAGCGAATTGATCGGCTGTTCCAGCCCCTGGAATTTTGTCTTGAGCGCCGTCAGCGGCTGCATGGCGCGCTCGCGCAGGCTGGCCGGACGCGCCAGCGCAAGACGGTTGCGCAGGAAGTGGATCGGGGTGACGTTTTCGAGGATCGGCCTTCCTTGCAGGATGCCGTCGCGGCCGCGATCGCCAGAGACATAGGCACAACCATGGCTGATCGCCTCGCGCGGCGACTTCATTGCCAGTTCCTTGCCGTCGAGTGTGATCGTGCCGACCTGATGCGGCGAGGCGCCGAAGATCGAGCGCATCACCGCAGACTGGCCCTGCCCGTGCAGCCCGCCGAAGCCGAGGATTTCGCCCTTGGCAACCTCGAAGCTGATATTGCGAAAACCAGGTCCGCTCAGGTTCCTGATTGAAAGCACGGCGTTGCTCGATGTTTCATGCGCCGGCGGCGCTACCGAAGGTGCAGCAAGATCGTCGCGGTCACCCACCATCTGGCGGATAACCGAAGCCTGATCCGTCTCTGATATCTTCGATGTTGCCACCGTCTCGCCGTCGCGGATGACTGTGACGCGGTCACCGATCGAGAAAATCTCGTCCATGCGGTGAGAAATGAAAACGATTGCGCGGCCCTTATCCTTGAGCCGCCGCAAAATCTCGAAGAAGCGATCGACCTGCGCCCGGTCCAGTGCTGACGTCGGCTCATCGAAGATCAGGATAGAGGCTTCCGTCGCCAGCGCCTTCATGATCTCGACCAGCTGGCGCTGGTCAGCACGCAGGGTGTGAACCGGCGCATCAGCGGAAAACCCCTCACCTGCAACATCCGAGAAATCCGCAATATAGCGCGCCGCTGTCGCTTCAAGTGCTGCGCGATCCACGAACACGCCACCCATCACCGGCAGAGCAGCAAGACAGATGTTCTCTGCCACGGTGCGGCGCGCTGACAGCGAAAGCTCCTGGTAGAAAATGCCGATGCCGAGTGCGCGTGCCTCCTGTGGGCCGTTGACGCTGACGGGCTCGCCGTTGAGTAGCACCTCGCCAGCGTCCGGCTTAACGCTGCCGGCAACGATCTTGCACAGCGTGCTCTTGCCCGAACCGTTCGAGCCGATCAGTACGTGCACCTCGCCGGGAAGAAGATAGAGATCGCCACGGCGCAAGGCGAGCGTCGCGCCATATGCCTTGCGCGCGCCGCGTATCAGCAGCTCGGACATTGTTTCTGGTTCCTATCGAGTGGGTTCATCCCGGTCAGGATGGCCTCATCTCTGTGTGTTGACCATGATCTTTTACGGATGCTCGAGGGCGGTCCGGCTTCACGGTCGTGCGGTCGGGAGAGCGCGTGCCGGACAAACCGGAACGCGCTCCCGAACGCAGGATTACTTGAACAGCGCTTCGGCGTCGCCGATGGAAAGCTGGCTGGTGTAGGAATAGTAACCCGGCTTGCCGTCGACTGCCTTCGACGCCTCTTCGAGGTTCTTGTTGTCAATGAAAGGAATCGGCAGGTACATCGCGTTACCATACTGGCCGGCCGTTGCAGGCTCCTTCAGTTCCTTGCCCTGCAGCATCAGCACGGCAACGTTGAGCGCGCTCGCCATGACGCCGGGAGGGTTGACTGACGCGCCGGAATTCAGCTTATCGGCCTTCCAGATGTCGATGAAGTCCTTGCGGATTTCGCCGGTTGCGGCAATCGACGACTCTCTCTTGGCATCCATGATCGACTTCCAGGCGCCGGCTGCCATGCCGTCCTGCACCCAGACGCCGCTGATGTCGGGATAGGTGGCGAGCAGGTTCTGCATGGCCTGCTGGCCCTGCGCCTGATCCCAATTGGCGTTCACCTCGTTGACGACCTTGATGTCGGGATAGCCCGCAAAGACTTCCTTGTAGCCGGAAACGCGCATCTCGTTGGCCGGATGACCAGCGACGCCGTTGATGGCGACGACATTGCCCTTGCCGCCCAGCGTCTCGGCGAGCCACTTGGCGCCAGCAGCACCCCAGGCCTTCTGGTCGATGCCGACATAGAGCGCATCCTTCGACGAGACTTCAGCATCTGTGGCAATGACGAGGATGCCCTGCGCCTTGGCCTGCTTGAAGATCGGATCGAAGGCCGTCGGGCTGTTCGGATTGATGATGATGGCATTGACGCCCTGGCTCATGAAGTTGCGCACATGGGCGATCTGGCCGGGCACGTCGACATTGGCGCTCTGCACCACGACCTCGACATTTACGCCCTTTTTCTTCCAGGCAGCGGCTGCCGCCTGTGCCTCCTCGATCATCTGGGTGCGCCATTCGCTGCCCACCCAGCCGTTGCTCAGGCCGATCTTGAAATCTTGCGCATGGGTCGAAAATACCGAGACGGCCAAAGCGGCGACGGTGGTCAAGGCAAGTGTCGTGAATTTCGTCATTTATTCCTCCCAGTGAATGACTGAGGCGACATTATCCAAAATGAAATCGATTTCAATAAGTTTTTTTGCCGAATGTTTGACGAAGACGTGACATTCACGGCAGGCGCGCACTTTCCAGCACCGCCACCTCGGTTCTGGGAAATCTGCCGTAGCTGGGTGCCTCGATGGTCTGCGGGACACCTGAACGAGGCGATCCGGCACTCAAACAAGATGCGACGGGCTAAGAAAAAGCCCGGGGCAAATACCCCGGGCCTGAGAAAATAAGTCTTGGGAGTACTATCTACTGCGTCTTGGAAACGCCCCATGCGCGGGGGCGGTCGAGCGGCCAGGATTCATAGCCGGTGATCTTGGTGGAGACGGCCTCGATGACCGGGAAGTAATAGAGACCGAGCATCGGCACCTCTTCGGCCATCAGGTTCTGCAAATCCTTCAGCAGAGCTTTGCGCGCATCGAAATCGGCGGTGTCGACCGCCTTGAGATAAAGCTCCAGCGCCTTCGGATTGCCGAACTGATAATTCGGTGTCTCGGTCTTGTCGCCGGTGAACATGCCGTAGATCACCATCGGATCGGGCCGCGACGAATAGCCGAAGGACTGCATCTGGAATTTACCGGCAAAGAAATTGTCGAGCTGTGCGGCCCAATCAAGCACTTCGAGTTCTACATTGATGCCGGCCGCAGTCAGCATCGCCTGGATAACGACGGCGTTGTCATACATGCCGATGTAACGCTTGTTGGTCTGAAGCTTGATCGGCTCGCCTTTGTAACCTGCCTCCGCAAGCAGTTGCCTGGTCTTTTCGAGATCATAGGCAGGCCAGCTGTCGACGAAGGACTGGTCGAAATAGGCGCTCGATTGGGGGACGCCGGACGGGTTGAATTCCGACATTCCGGCAGTCTGCGCAGTGGCGATCTGCTTGAAGTCGAGCGCATGGGCGATAGCCTGACGCATCTTCACATTGGACAGCAGCGGATCGTTGGTCTGGATCAGCATTGCCGTCAGCGACAGGCCCGGCGACGAAAGGATGGTGGCGCCATTGGCCTTGAGATCTTCCATGCGCGATGGCTGGATGGTCGAGACGACATCGACCTGACCGGCGAACAGCGCAGTCTCGGCCGCCGTCTTGTCGGGGATGATCATGAAGCGCGCCTCGTCGACAAGCGCTGTGCGGTCGCCACTCTGGCCGTCCCGCTTGCCGTTGCCCGGCACATAGCCGTCAAAACGGGCAAGCGAGATATATTGCTCGTTCTTCCACTCCTTGAGCTGGAAGGGGCCGCTGCCGATCGCCGACCCGGCGATCCACTTGCCATCAGCCCCGACATTCTTCGGGCTGGCGATCCAGATATTGCAGACCGGGTCGGCGAGTCGCACCAGGAACAGCGTGCTCGGCGCATCGAGGGTCATGACCAGCGTTCCGTCGTCAGGCGCTTCGACGCTCACGACTTTCAGGCCGCGCGAACCGTCGAAGGTTGGGATGCAGAGCCAAGGTGAGTCGGAACCGTCCTTGGAAGCCATGCGGCGCTCCCAGAGCCATTTGAAATCGCTGGAAACGACCTTGTCACCATTGTGATAGGTCACCCCTTGCTTCAACTTGAACGTATAGGTCTTGCCGTCGGCCGAAACCTCCCAGCTGTCGGCAAGCGCGGGACCGGCGGTCAGGTCGTTCTTGAAGGCGACCAGCGGATCGTAGATGTGGTAGAGGACCGAGTCCGTATTGTTGTCGGTCTTGCTCGCGTCCAGGCTGCGGATGTCGGCGCCAAGCACGATGTTGAGCGTGCCGCCCTTCTCCGGCGCCTGTGCATAGGCAGGCCCACCAGCGAGCATCGCCGCACCCAGCAGGGCTGATAACAGTCTTGATCTCATGGTTTATCTCCGAGTGTTCCTTCCGCATTTTTCCTTTGTGATCGAGCGTGCGGATTTCGCCCAAATTTGTTCCTCCCGGTGGTCTTTGCTTTTAGCCACGGAGCCGAAGAGTCCCTGCGGGATTACGTCGCCGATATTGTTTTCATCATTGCGATGACACGCTGATCGAGTTTGTCATCGATGGGGACGGTCTCCGAGGATTGCCGAACGATGACGGTTTCCGACGCCCGGTCGATCCAGACGCACTGCCCGAAGATCCCCATGCCTGCGAGTGCGCCCGTGCCGGTTTCGTACCAGTAGGCGCGGTAGCTTCCACCGGGATAAAGCAGTCGCTGGTCGCCCTGCGACCACACCTTACGGTCACCGCCGGCCCACAGCGTCTCGATAAAGGCTGCCGGCACGATGCCCTTGCCGCCCTGTCGGACGAGATCGCCGAGCCGCGCAAGGTCTCGCGCCGTGACCGAGATGCCGCCCGACGAGCGTGGATTGCCGGCACGATCAACAGTGATGAACGCGTCCGTGTGCGCGCCCATCGGCTGCCACAACGCGTTGCTGAGAAACTCGGCATAGCGCTGGCCCGATGCAGCTTCCACGACAAGACCCGCCATGTCGGCATTGGGCGAGCGGTAAGCGTGCTTCGATCCATGTGGATGTGGTGCGCGCGGCAATGAACACATGAGTTGGCGAAGCGTCGGCGTCGGATCGTCGGCGCGTTCCGGGTTCCACAGCATGGCGCGGCGGTAGCGATCGAAGTCACCGTTCTTGTCGAGATATACTTCTTCGAAATCGATAGCGACCGTCATGTTGAACAGGTCGCGCACGGTCAGGTCGTCATAAGCTGAACCAACTGCATCAGGGATGTACTTCGTCACGAGATCGGCGAAGGAGAGCTTGCCTTCGGCTTCGAGAATGCCTGCCAACAGGCCGGTAAAGGACTTGGAGATCGAAAAGACGATATGGGGCCGCGAAGGATCAGTGTGCGGCGCATGCCATTCGGCGATAACGTCGCCACCACGCATGATGACCAGGGAGTCGCTATTGCTGTCGCTCAGGAAATCCGGAAGAGCGAGCTCCGCCCCATTGACATTTGTCACTTTCACATCCGCGAACTTGCCCAGCGGTAGCGCGGCTGCCTCCTCCAGACGTGCGCTTCTGGCCTGAGCCGAAGGGACAAATTCCGACACGTTCTGGAAAGTCCAGGTTGAATAGGGCCTCTCGCGCCAGTTGGTCAGGTTGATGTCGGAACGCTTGAAGCTGCTGGCACTCATATGTGTCTCTATCCTTCATCGCAGGAACAACAATTTAATGAGTATATTGCGATCGCAGATCGCGCAATATAAAACCTGATCGTACACTCAATTTTGTCGTAGCGCTTGTGGTTAAACGATAATCCCAAGAAAACCAAAAGGACGAGGCTTTCAAAACTGCCAAATTTGATATCAGATAAAATTTCGTATTATGCCGCGATCATTCGAGGAACCAACCAATGCCCGACCAGCCGCTGAACCCGCGCGACCCGTTGAACCCCGGCGCGCCGATCATTCCGCGCGACACCTGGGACTGCCCGCCCCACAATCGCTGGACCTTCCAGCACATTCGGGAAATGACCGCGACCGCCCAGATATGGCGAGGCACCGACCCAGCGCGCGCCCTGCCCTCTGCAACGCAGGATCTCGGAGCGATCACCTTCGACGTCGGCGGTGAAAAGCGCAGCGTCGCACAATTCCTCGACGGCTCCTTCACCGACGGCTTCCTCGTCCTGCACAAGGGAAAGATCGTCGCAGAAGAGTATCGCAATGGCATGAAACCGCATGGCCAGCACCTCGCCATGTCGGTCACCAAATCCATTACCGGCATCGTGACGGGTATTCTTGCAGGCCGCGGCGTGATCGATGTCGATGCGCCGATCACCGACTATCTGCCCGAGCTTGCGGTCACTGGTTACAAGGGCGCGACTGTCCAGCACATCCTCGACATGACAAGCGGGGTCGTCTTCGACGAATCCTACACGACACCCGGCTCGCATATGCAGAAGATCGGTCAGGCCTGCGGCTGGTCCGTCTATGAGCGGACGGACTGGCCGCGCACCATGTGGCACCTGATCCTGTCGCTTGACGAAAGGGAAAGAGAGCACGGCGCGCTTTTCAAATATCGGTCGATCGAGACGGACGTCCTCGGCTTCGTCCTGGAGCGTGTGACCGCGACTTCGCTTGCCGATCTCATCAGTCGCGAACTCTGGTCACCGATGGGTGCGGCGGAAGACGCCTATATCACCGTCGATGACGGTGGCGCAGCACTTGCCGATGGTGGGCTTTGTGCAACGCTGCTTGATTATGGCCGCTTTGCGCAGTTGCTACTTGACGGCGGTGCGCGAGATGGAAGGCAGATCGTGCCGGCTGCCTGGATCGAAGCGACACGCAACGGCAATGGCGATCTCTATCAGGGTATCTATCGCACGGTTCTTCCGGACGGAGCCTATTCCAACAAATTCTGGATCGAGGACACCAGCCGCCGCGCCATGTGGGCGCGTGGCGTCTTCGGGCAGTCGATTTATATCGATCCCGATTCCGATTTCGCAGTGGTGAAGCTCTCCACCTGGCCGGAGCATTCCAGCCTGGATCGTTCACTGGAGCTGTTGGCAGCGATGCACGCCATTCGCAGTGCGCTCGGAGCGGACTGAGACGAAAGGTGCCGGAGATATCTCCGGCACCCTTGATCCTTCAAGCCGCGACGTCAGCCTGCGCGGCGCAAATCTGCCTCGGCGCTGTCCAGCGCTTTGGCCAGACGATCACAGGCCATGTCTACATGCTCGCGTGTCCAGATCAGCGGTGGCGCCATGATGATGGTGTCGCCCACCGAGCGCACCATGAAGCCGTTGGCTATCGACAGGTCCCGAACCTTGTCGCCTGACGCGCCACCGGCAAAGCGCTCGCGCATGCCTTTGTCCTTGACGATTTCGATCGCGCCCATCAGGCCGATCGCACGCGTCTCGCCGATCAGATCGTGCGTGCCGATACGCTCGGCAAGTGCTGCGGCGAAATAGGGACCGGTGTCGTCCTTCACCCGATCGATCAGGCCTTCGCGCTCAATGATCTCAAGGTTCTTGAGTGCGACAGCGCATGCGACCGGGTGCCCGGAATAGGTGTAGCCATGGTAAAACTCACCACCCTGGTCGACCAGGGTCGAAGCGATGCGGTCGCCCACCAGAAGCGCTGACAAAGGTTGATAGCCCGAGGTCAGCGCCTTTGCAGTCGTGATCGTATCGGCTTTGATCCCATAGGTTTCGGAGGCGAACCAGGCACCGGTGCGACCATAGCCGGTGATGACCTCGTCGATCATCAGAAGCACATCGTATTTGTCGCAGATGCGCTGGATCTCAGGCCAGTAGCTTGCCGGGGGTATCTTCACCCCGCCCGCGCCCAGAACCGGCTCGCCGATGAACGCCGCGACATTTTCCGCGCCAGCATCAAGGATTGCCTGCTCGACGGCGCCAGCCGCCCTGAGCCCAAAGTCATGATCGCTTTCGCCCGGCAAGGCCAGTTCGAAGGAATATGGCGGCATGACATGAACGATGTCCGGCACCGCGCCATAGAGCTGGCTGTGCATGCCATCCATGCCACCAAGCGATGCACCGGCAATCGACGAGCCGTGATAGGCTGACTTGCGTGAGATCACGATGCGCTTCGTCGGTTTTCCTTCCAGTGCCCAATAGTGCCGCACGAGCCGCAGCGCCGTGTCGTTGGCCTCCGAACCGGACGAGCCGTAGAAGACCTGATTGACATTGGCGGGAGCGAGTTCGGCGAGCTTCGCCGCCAGCAGCACCGGCGTCGGCGTGGTGCAACGGAAGAACGAGTTGTAGAAGGGCAGTTCCTTCATCTGGTCATAGGCAGCCTTGGCAAGTTCTTCGCGGCCATAGCCGACATTGACGCACCACAGGCCCGCCATTCCATCGAGGATCTGCGTGCCTTCGCTGTCATAGATGAAGGGGCCTTCTGCCCGTGTGATCATGCGTGCGCCGGTGCCACGGAGTTCCTTGTGATCCGTGAAGGGATGAAGATGATGTGCGGAATCGATCGCCTGAAGCTGTGCCCGGGAGAAATTCTGGTAGGTCATTTTGCTTGTCCTTGTGCGTGAAACAGATGGAGTCTCAGGCAGGTTGAACAGGCGGCGAGTAACCGATCCGGGCGCAAAGCTGCAAAAGCTCAGCGTGACGCGTGCGCGACGACGGGGTGACCGCGCAAAGCGCGACATTGCAGAAATCTGCGATAGCCGGCGGCCTAAGCACGGACCTTCCCGTGCCGCCAGTAGCCCATCATCGTGAGATGTCGGCGGTCTATACGCTTCTCCTTGATGAAGAGCGTTCGGATACGGCTGACGGCGGCGGTTTCACCGGCGATCCAGCCATAGAAGGCATTGTCGATGGTCTCGGCACGATCCCACAGTGTATCGTGATCGACATCGATCGCTTCGAGTTCCATTGTGTCCGCGCCAAGCACAGATGCCGGTATCACGGCAGCTCCCGCCGCCGCGATCATCTGCGCACCGTAAGCGTGATCGTCTTTCCCGCGTGGCAGCCAGGCCAAACTTAGCCCGTCCCATTGCGGCAGGTCGATCACATCGGCTTCACTCGGCACCTCGATGAAGGCCTGCGTGGCAGGCTTCGCGTTCCCGCCGGCAATCTCCTCAAGGATTCCGGCGGCGGCCGGGAGTGCAGTTTCATCGGCTATCAACAGAAGCTGCGACAGGCCCGCCGGTGGCTCCCAGTCAAAGCCGCCGATCACGCCATCGAAACGCCGGTTCGGCGCGGAGATCTGGATGCGATCGCCCGGCTCGGCATACATGGCCCAGCGTGAGGCAGGGCCGTTGTCGCCATGCATGACGAAATCGACGACCAGTTCCCGCGCGCCGGCGTCGAGCGAGCGGATCGTATAGGTCCGCATCGGTGCACGCTCGGCAGGTGATATGGATTTGTAGATCTCGTACCAATCTGCCCGATTCGGGATCGCGGGAGGCGTGCCATCAGCCTTCGGAAAGAAGAGCTTGATGCGCTGGTCCGGCGCGCGCGTCGTCATATCGGCGATCTGCTCGCCACCAAAAGTCAGCCGCGCCATATGCGGTGTCAACATGCGCTTGGAAGCAAGAAAAGCCTCAAATATCCGATAGGGCCGTTCGCTCATGCAGTGCCTCCCATCCGCCTGAGATTGGCAGCGATGCGATGGATTTCCGCGACCCGCTCTTCGTTGGAGGCGGCAGTTCCGCCATCTGCATTCCAGAGGCTGTTCTCGAAGCCGACGCGAACCTTGCCGCCAGCCCGCAGTGCCGCTTCGAGACATGCGGTCTCGCCGCGGCCGAAGGCGCAGACCATCCAGTCCGGCGCTTCGGACAGGTCTTCCGCCGCTGCAAGAAATGACGCAAGGTCGTCCGGCGTGCTCTCCTGATTCACCGAATAGCGCCCAAGCACATAGATCACCGACGGTGCGCCCGCTGGAACAACGCCACGCGCCATCAGCTCGCCGAGCCGCCTGACGTCGGCGGCATCGTAGAGGATGTGCTGCACGTCGATGCCTTCTCGCTCGCACCATGCGTAAAAAACCGCTGCCACCGCCTCGTCGGCCTGGGTAGGACAGAGTTCGCGCAACGCAGCTGAGATTGCTTTCGGCCTGAGCGTTCGCACCAGTTGCATCTGCTGTGGCGCCGAATAAAGCCCGACCGCTTCCGTCGATATCTGCACCACCATATCCGGCACTTTCTCTGCGAGGCGTTCGAGAAGTGCTGCGTAAAGCCCGGCGTCGAGAATATGGCCGCCATCGGCGCCACGCACATGGGCGTGGATCGCGCCGGCTCCGGCGCGTCGGCAGGCCAGCGCTGTCTGGATTATTTCGTCGATCGTCATCGGCAGGGCGGGATGATCTGCCTTGGTGCGGCGGGCGCCGTTCGGCGCGACCATGATGAGCGGAAGAGCCATGGATCACCCATCCTCCCTTGTATCGTCAGCGAGGGCCTTCAGCACGGTGATCATCAGCCGGTCGCGGCGCGACTTGAGTTTGTCGATGGAACGTCCATCCGCTTCGTCCGCGACCCCTTCGACAAGCTTTGTGCGGGTCGCGGCATCCAGCTTCGGTGTGCCCAGCGTTGCCCAACGCGCTTCCTGCGCCGGACCGAGATGGTTCAGATAGGCTTCGATGCCGCCCTCCCCGCCGCCAAGATGGTAAAGCATGTGCGGCCCGTCGATCGCCCAGCGCAGGCCCGGTCCGAAGCGTATCGCGCGGTCGACATCCTCGACGGAGGCGATACCTTCCGCAACGATGTGCACCGCCTCGCGCCAGAGTGCAGCACTCATGCGGTTGGCGAGATGTCCCACAGCCTCCTTCGTGACCCGAACCGGCGCCTTGCCGATCCGCTCGAAAAAGCGATAGGCCGCATCCTGAGCCGCAATGTCGGTGCGCTGTCCACACACGATCTCGACCAGTGGCACCAGATGCGGCGGGTTGAACGGATGTGCGACGACAACGCGCTGTGGGAACGAACAGCCGACCTGCAATTCGCTGGCCGGAAAGGACGAAGTGCTTGACCCGATCACGACATCGCAAGGAGCGACAGCATCGATTTCGCACAGCAACGCCTGCTTCAGCTCGATCTTTTCGGGCGCATTTTCCTGAACATAATCCGCGCCGGCAACAGCCTCGCCAAGTGTCGGGAAATAAGCCAGCGCGCCAGCGCCGCCCTTCGATCTTCCATCGAGCTGTGCGAGATCCGCAAGTGCCTCACGGACGATCTTGCGCAGGCGCGCTTCGCCATCGGGAAGCGGATCATAGGCCCTGATCACCAGCCCCCGGCTCAGGAAATATGCCGCCCATGCGCCGCCGATCAGGCCACATCCGATGATGGCGACAGTTCGGATTTCTTCACTGCGATAGGCAATCGGCGCTGTGCTCATTCGTTCAGATTAGTCCTTCACTGCGGAGTTCCTGCGTCACATCTTCGATCGCGTTGCGCAAGCCCGCGGCGATGAGCGCGACCTCTTGCTCGGTGACGATGAAGGGCGGCGACAGCGCAATGATGTCGGAATTCGGCAGGCCACGCACCAGAACGCCATGCCGTCGGGCGGCTGTTGCAACGCGGCCCGCGATTTTGGCCATGGCAGGCAGCCTGGCTTTGGTGTCCCGGTCGGCAACCAGCTCTACGCCCATCATCAGGCCGGCGCTGCGGATTTCCCCGACAATCGCACAGCCGCCGATCGCAACGTCGAAGGCTGCGCGGAAATCGCCTGCGATCGTGGCGACACGCTCGACAAGGCCCTCGCGTTCGATGATTTCAAGATTGGCGAGTGCGGCAGCAGCACAGGTTGGGTGACCTGAATAGGTGAAGCCGTGAGCGAAGACGCGCCCGTCCTTCGAGGCCTCCTCGAAGGCCGACCAGATTTCATCGCCGACGAAGACTGCCGACAGTGGCAGATAGCCGCTGGTCAGGCCCTTGGCGGTCAGGATCAGGTCAGGCTTCATGCCGCAGGCTTCCGACGCGAACCAGGTGCCGGTGCGCCCGTAACCGGTGATCACCTCGTCCGCGATGAGCCGCACATCGTGCAGATCGAGAACTTTCTGGATCTCCTGGAAATAGCCGCGCGGCGGCGGCAACACGCCGCCCGTTCCCATGACAGGTTCAGCCACGAAACCAGCCACAGTCTCTGCGCCTTCGGCGCGGATCATCCGGTCCAGTTCGTCGGCGAGATAGGCCGAATAGGCTTCCTCGGTGTGACACTGGCGCAATGGGGCATCGCGATAAAGATCAGGCCGCGAAACATGCCGGGCGAAATCGAGCGGAAGGCCGAAATTCTGATGCACCATCGGAATACCGGACAAACTGCCCGAGGCGACGGATACGCCATGATAGGCGTAGTCGCGCGAGATGATCTTGCGCTTTCCCGGCTTGCCCCGGCAGATGTTGTAATACCAGAGCATTTTCACGGCCGTGTCGTTGGCATCGGACCCGGACGAGCCATAGAAGACGCGCCGCATGGATTTCGGTGCCAGCGAAAGCAACTTCTCCGACAGGCGGATACTCGGCTCATTGCTGATGCCGTTGAAGGAATGGAAATATGGCAGCTTCTGTGACTGCGCAGCGATTGCATCGCTGATCTCGCGGCGGCCGTAACCGACATTCACGCACCATAGACCGGCCGCGCCGTCGATGAATTCCTTGCCACTCGCATCAACGATGCGCGAGCCCTTCGCCTCGACCATGACCAGCGCGCCATTTGCCTGCTGATCGGCGATCGCCGTGAAGGGGTGAAAGAAAGAGCCGCGGTCGGAAGCGACCAGAGCTGCATTGTCGAATTCCTGGCCGACATGTTCATTCATGCGCTCAGCGCCTCCCTGATCGTAGAACCCTGCTGCGTGATCATTTTGTCATTTCGATATTGCGATCGCAGATCGCATAATGTATTTCAGAAAAATACCTTTGCTGCCAATAAGAAATTTGATTTCCAACGATAAATTTTTTCGTCAAGCCAAGGCAGAGGGGCATAAACTGCAGTTTTTACAGGCAGTCGTAGGGCAATGCCTGCGCCACGCCTGGGCTAGCTACCACTAATGGGAGAAACAATTGGGATCGACCCAACCAATAGATGACGCTCTGACATGGCTCGCGAAGCATCCCGAGATCGACAGCCTGCGAGTTGCCGTCTGCGATCTGAACGGCGTGCTGCGCGGCAAGCGCATCGCCGCTGATCAGGCCCGCAAAGCGCTCGAAGGTGGCATGCGCATGCCATACTCCCTTGTCGGTCTCGATATCTGGGGCGAGGACATTGAGGGCAATGCACTCGTCTTCAGCAATGGCGATGCCGACGCGATCTGCCACTGGACCGGCAGGCATATTCTGCCGATCGATTGGACGTCGCATCCGACTGCGCTGGTGCCGCTTTCCCTGGCGCATGACGATGGTTCGCCTTTTCTTGGCGATCCGCGCCAAGCGCTTGCCGCGATCCTGAAGCGCTACGCAGAGCTTGGGCTGACGCCGGTCGTGGCGACGGAGCTCGAATTCTATCTCTTCGATCCAACGTCGAAGAAGCCGGTCGGTCCGGTTTCGCCCGTGACGGGCAAGCGGCTGGATTCCGACGCAGCCCTCTCCATCGACGAGATCGACGCGTTCGAATCTTTCATCCACGACGTTTACGCCTCGTGCAGGGCACAAGGCATTCCGGTCGATACGGCGATTGCCGAGAATGGCGTCGGACAATTCGAGATCAACCTCAACCATCTGCCGGACGCCTTGCGGGCTGCTGACGACGCGGTCCTGTTCAAGCGCACCGTCAAGGGCATCGCCCGCAAGCACGGCTTTGCCGCCAGCTTCATGGCCAAGCCTTATGGCGACCGTGCCGGCAACGGGCTGCATGTCCATTTCAGCCTGCTCGACCGTGATGGAAACAACATCTTCAACGACGGAACCGACAAAGGGTCGGATGCGATGCGTTACGCGGTCGGCGGATTGCTCTCCGGCATGGCCGAGAGCACGCTGGTCTTCGCGCCCCATTTCAATTCCTACCGCCGGCTGCGGCCAAACTCCTATGCACCAACGGTTGTCGCCTGGGGCTATGAGAACCGTATGGTCGCAATCCGCATTCCGGGTGGCCCAAACAAGGCACGCCGCATCGAGCATCGCGTCGCCGGCGCTGACGCCAATCCATACCTCGTGCTGGCCACAGTCTTAGGAGCGGCTCTGATCGGCATCGAGCGCAAGCTGGAACCAGGCGAACCAATCGTCAGCGATGTCGGCTCCCACAGCCTGCCCAAGCTGCCGCCGGACTGGGTATCAGGCATCAACGCGTTCGAGGCTGGTCCGTTGATGGCCGAACTCTTCTCGGCTGATTTGCGTGACGCTTTCGTCGCCTGCAAACGGCAGGAACTCAACACTTTTGCCAAAGAGGTGAGCGATTTCGAAATAGACACCTATCTGGAGAGCGTATAGCCGTGTCGCCCGTCGATCCCGAAATCCAGTCGATGCTCGACGCTCTCACGGCGGCACGCACCGATCCTCCGGCGCGCGTTACATTAGAGGAATCCCGCGGCATCTACCGACAGCAATATGTTGAGATGAGCCGTGGTCCGGACGGTCAGGTTGCTGAGGAAATACTGCCGCTACCCGGTGCGGCCACGGATGTAACGCTGACGCTATATCGGCCAGCCAGTGCCTCTGGGCCGCTCCCGCTGATCCTCTATCTCCACGGCGGCGGTTTTGTTCTCGGTGACGCGAAGGCCTACGCCAAGCAGTCAGCGCGGATTGCCGAGAATTGCAACGCCATCGTTGCCTTTCTCGACTATCGACGCGCACCGGAGCATCCGTTTCCAGCTGCACTCGACGATACGCTGCTTGCGGCTCGCTGGTTGACGGAAAATGCCGCCGCAATCGGAGCCGATGCAGGCCGTTTCGCCCTGATGGGCGATAGCGCGGGTGGCAATCTTGCCATCGCTGCCATGTTTCAATTTCGGGCAGAAAAGCACTTCAAGACTGTCACGCTGCTCTATCCCGTCACCGATTTCCGGCCCTATGCCGGGCTCGCCGATCACAGCAGATCGGACCAAAAATACGCCACCGGCTATTATCTGGAACGGCCGGCGATGGAATATTTTGGCCGCTCTTACCTCGGAACAGAAACCGCACTTGCCGCCGATCCTCGTGTCTCGCCTCTTGCCGCAGTAGATGTTTCGGGCCTGCCGCCGGTCGCGATCTATGGCGGTGAATACGATCTGTTGCGCGATCAGGGACGAGACTTTGCCGACAGGCTGAAGGCGGCGGACAATATCGTGAGCTACCGCTGCTTTGACGGGCTCATCCATAATTTCATGCAGCAGGCGGGCATTTCAAAAGCATCCGACGAAGCCTTCCGCATCGTCTGTCAGGAGACAAAGACTGCGCTGGCTTAGCTACGCTGCGGCTGGCGCATCGTGAAAGCGGGCCTTACCGAGAAGATAGGCCGCCCCCTCCCGCAAATCTCGCACGATTGCATCGCGGGCACGCGCGGCATCCTTGGCCTCGAGCGCCGCCACCGCATCCTCGTGATAGTCTATCTCGAGGATACCCAAAAGCGCTCCCTCGAACACACCGGCATAGCTGCGGAGAAATGGGCCGACCTGCATCCACAACGTCTCGATCAAGAAGACCATCTGATCGTTGCCGCAGTGGCGGTAGATGGAGAATTTGAACTCGTAGTTGCTGCGCAGATAAAGCCCGATATCGCTTGCCCGGGCCGCATTGGTAAGATCATTGCAGTTGCGCCTGACGGTACGCAGATTGTTGCCGTTTATCAGGCCTGCAGCCGCCTCGGTTGCCGCGCCTTCAAGCACGATGCGTGCCTCCATTAACTGGCGGAAACGCTCTGCGGTCATAAGCGGCACTTCCATGCTGCCATTGGGCAACGCGCTTAGTGCGCGCAGTGACTGCAGCCGGGACAGCGCGCTGCGCACCGGCATGTCGCTAGTGCCGAGTTCCGCGGCGAGCTTGCGCGACGTCAGCTTTTGACCCGGTGCGAAATGCCCCGACATCAGCGCCTCGACGAGCTCGAGATAAACCTTTTCGTGCAGCGGCACCGCGTCGATGGAAGAGAGGCCAAGGCCAGGTTTATCGGTCATAGCCAGTCTCGTCCCGTCATGCGGCCGGCTGTGCGGCGGCGCCATCGAATTTTCTGTCCAGCAGCATCGCCGCGTCGAGCAGACGGCGCGTATAGGGATGCCGCGGACGGTCGAATATGTCGTCGCGATTGCCCACCTCGACGATCTTGCCGTTTTCCATTACCGCCACTCGGTCCGACACCTGCTCGACCGCGCCGAGATCATGCGACACAAACAGGCAGGCAAAGCCATAGCGTTCCTGCAGTGTACGGATCAGTTCAAGAATCTGCTTCTGCACCGTCATGTCGAGCGCCGAAACCGGTTCATCCGCAACCACGAAAGCCGGTCGCCGAACGATGGCTCGGGCGATAGCAACACGCTGGCGCTGGCCACCGGAAAGCTGATGCGGCAGCCGCCTCAGGAATTCAGGGCCGAGCCCAACCTCTGAGAATACCTCGCGCACGCGCCTTTCGCGTTCGTCCTTCGAGATCGACGGGTCGAGCTTCAGCGGCTCACCGACGATATCTTCCACCCGTTGGCGCGGATTGAGCGAGGAATAGGGATCCTGGAAGATGATCTGGATGTCGGCGCGATGGGCCTTCGCCGTTTCGCCGCGTCCAAATTCGAGTGGCTTGCCGCGGAAGCGGATCGAGCCGGAAGTCGTCTGCATCAGTCCCACGATTGCACGGCCGAGCGTTGTCTTGCCCGATCCCGATGCACCGACAAGAGCCACAGTCTCGCCGCGGCCGACGACCAGGTCGACCGTATCGACCGCCCGTTTTGGCTGGCTGGTCCGGAAGAGATGGCTGCGGCCGGGGTAGTCGATGACGATATCGCGCATTTCAAGCAGTGGTTCCGCACGCGCTGAATTGCGCTTACCACCTGCCTGCCGCTTCGGAAGCGCATCGACGAGGCGCTTGGTGTAGTCGTGTTTCGGAGCGGTGAGCACGTCGTTGCTGAGCCCCTGTTCCACCGCCTTTCCCTTGTGCATCACCACGACATCGCGCGCATAATGCGAAACCATGCCGAGGTCATGGCTGATGAGAAGTACTGCCGTGCCATTCTCCTGGGTCAGTTCCATCATCAGGTCGAGCACATCGCGCTGGACCAGCGTGTCCAGCGCCGTCGTTGGCTCATCGGCGATCAGCAATTCGGGTTTCAGGAGCATGACCGAGGCCAGCATGATGCGCTGGCGCATGCCGCCGGAGAATTCGTGCGGATAGGCAGAAAGGCAACGTTCCGGATCCTTGATCTGGATTCGCTCCAACATGGCCAGCGAGCGATCGCGTATCTCGCTTTTGCCGAGCCTCTGATGAAGGGTCAGTCCTTCCGCCATCTGCTCGCCGATCGTCATGGACGGGTTGAGCGAAACCATCGGCTCTTGGAAAACCATGCCGATACGCGCTCCGCGAATACCGCGCATCACTTTCGACTGCAGACCAATCAGTTCCAAATTGCTGAAGCGGATGCTGCTACCCGCCGCAACGATCAGCGGCGTTGGCAGCAGGCCGAGTACGGCACGCGCCGCCATGGTCTTGCCGGAGCCGGATTCACCGACCAGCGCTAGCATGCCGCCGGAATTGATCGTGAAGTTCAGCCCATCGACGATCTTGGGGCCAACCGGTCCGATCGTGACGGTCAGGTCCTTGGCCGTGACGACCGGTGCCGTGCTGCTCGTGCCTTTGGTCATGTGCTCAGCCCTGCATCTTCGGGTCGAACCAATCTCGGATCGCATCGCCCAGCATGTTTATGCCCAGCAATGTGACCGAGATGCAAAGGCCGGGCAGAATGATGAGATGCGGTGCCTGGGTGATGAAAGGCCGGCCTGTCGCCAGCATGTTGCCCCAGGTTGGCGCCGGTGGAGGAACACCGAGGCCGAGAAAGGAGAGCGCACTCTCCGACAGGATCACCCAACCGAACATGGTGGTCGCCAGCACCGTCATCGGGGCGATGCAGTTAGGCAGGACGTGGCGCAGCATCGTTATCAGTTCGCTGTTGCCCATCACCCGCGATGCCTCGATATATTCGCGTTCGCGGATCGACATCACGCTGGCACGTGCGACGCGCACGACGGCGGGTGTATAGGCCAACCCTAGCGCGACCACGATCGCGTCGCGGCTGGCACCAGCGATTGCCATGATGCCGAGTGCCAGCAGCAGGCCAGGAAAGGCCAGCAGTGCGTCGTTGAAGGTCATGATAATGCGGTCGGTCCAGCCGCGCAGGAAGCCTGCCAGCACTCCGAAGAAAAGCCCGAACACCATGGCGAAGGCGACTGTGGCAAACGAGATCCAGACGCTGGTGCGCGCACCATAAATGAGCCGACTTAGTATGTCGCGACCAAATTCGTCAGTGCCCAGCCAGTGGCTCGCACTCAGCCCCTTCATGCGCGACAAGAGGTCGAGCGCCAGCGGGTCGTAAGGCGCGATCTGCGGCCCGAGCACGGCCAGCACGACCAAGGTAAGGACGATACCGCCGCCGATGGCCGCATTGGCGCTACGTCGCGGCAGGCGAAGGGAAAGGACGCTCATTGCGTGATCCTGGGGTCGAAGAGCGGATAGAGCAGGTCTACGACCAGATTAACCAGAACGTAGATGACAGCGACGAAGAGGATACAGCCCTGTACGACCGGATAGTCGCGCGCATAGATCGCATCGACCAGCAGTCGCCCGAGACCCGGAATGGTGAAGACGGTCTCGATGACGGCTATACCGCCGAGCAGGCTGCCGAGGATGAGACCGATAAGCGTCCAGGTTGGCGCGAATGCGTTCTTGAACGCGTGCCGCCACATCACCGCCGATTCCGACAAACCCTTGGCTCGCGCATGGGTGATGTATTCGAGCCTCGCCACCTCAATCGTGCTTGCCCGCGCCATGCGCACGATCGAGCCGATCTCGACCAGCACCAGCGTTAGCACCGGCATGGCGATGAATGACAAAGCCTTCAGGAAATCTTGGTCAAAGGAGACGAAGCCGACGATGGGGAACCAGTTGAGCTGCAGGCCCAGGAACAGCAGGATCATGAGGCCGAGCCAGAAGCTCGGGATCGACAGGAGCAAGGTCGACAGTGCCACGACGCTCAGGTCGGTCAGGCTGTTTTGCCGCCAGGCCGCGAACATGCCGGCCGGCACGGCAATCATCGCCGCTATTCCCACAGCCACGACCACGATCGTCGCTGAAACCGAAAAGCGCTCCAGCATCAGCGGCAGCACCTGCTGTGCCGAGGTGATGGAATTGCCGAAATCGCCACGGAAGATATTGCCGAGCCAGAGGAAGTATTGCGTGATCACCGGCTGGTCGAGCCCCATGCGATGCCGCAGGGCCTCGACCTGGTCCGGGCGAGCGAGGTCGCCCAGCATGAGCTTGGCCGGATCGCCGGGAATCAGCCGCACCATGACGAAGACTGCAATGGTGACGATGATCAGCGTCGGGATCGCGGAAGCCAGCCGGCCGAGCAGGAACTTTTTCATCGCCGCCCCGCCTCACTTTGAGAACGTGCCAGCGCCTCACCACCAACACTTGGTCGAAAGGGCAAGTGAAAATGCCGTTGCCTTGCGATCACGCGCGATGTTCCCCTTCGTCGCGATTATGGTTTTCCTATTTATTATAGTGCGATCGACGATCGCGCAATTGCAAATATCGAAAGGGTATTTTTATCTCTATTAGCTTGAAATCAATAGGGATTCTTTCTCTATTTCCCACGAGAAACTCAAATTCAGACAAAGTAAATTTCTGTTGCTGTTTTTTAGGCATTCAGCCTAAGCGGCAAGCATCGCAGCGGATCTATGCCGCCCCATGGGTGAAGAGTTCACAGCCTGCGATCGATTGCAGCATCAAGAACCGTGCGAAGGTTTTCGGGTCGAGCGGGGTCGGATTGCCGCCGGCCGATGGGTCCGCCGCCCATTTTGCAGACCCGCTCACGGTCGATATTCGCCAGACCCATTCAGGCAACGTGGCCCGATAAATGCTGCGCCGGACCAGATTGCCCTCAACGTCCTGACCGCACGCGAAATCGAGACAACGTCGCTGATATTGTTCGGCCATTTCAGCGCATCCATCGCAGCAGATATCGAGTGAGTCAGCACTCTTCTCGCCATTCATCAGCCACTTGCAGAAATACTGATTTCGGCAACCGCTCCGGGAGCCGGCACCGATGTCTGTGCCGGCGATAGATCGCCATCCGGTCAAGCCTGTATAAAGCACTCAAGCACCTTGTTGAAGGTGTCCGGAGCCTCGAGGAAGGGGAAATGCGCACCGCCCTCATGTTCCTCGAAGATGACAAGCTCGGAATTCTTCATCTGGGCGTGAATCCACTCCTGCGATCTCGGATCGACGTGGCTGACCCGGCCGCCGATGATGAGAGTGGGTCGGTCGATACGGGCGAAGACTTCGCTCCAGTCAATCGTGCAATGATTGACGAACAGGGCCGCAACATCCTTGGGAGCGACGCGGAGATTTTCAGCCAGAAGCCATGCCTTCAGGTCTTGCGGGATGTTTTTCGTGACCATCGAGTCGAGGAACGCGCCCCGTGCCGCATGACCATTGGGGCCGATGATTTCGGCAGCTATCGACAGCATCGTAGCGCCGTCGAAAAGCGCGCCCGCATTGATCACGTCCTGGTCCGACATGCCCGGCTGACGCATGACAGATGCCGGTTCGTCCACGAAAATCAACTTGTTCAGGCGCCCGGTGCCAAAGAGATCGATATATGCCCACAGAACGGAAGTTCCCATCGACCACCCCAGCATATCAGCCCGCTTGATGTTTTCGCAGTCCATCAGCTCAGCGACATCGGCAGCAAGGCGATAAATCCTGTAGCCGTGCCCGGTATCCGGCGAGGCTCCATGCCCGCGGAAGTCCATGGCGATGACGCGCCTGGACTTGCTGAAATGCTCGATCTGATGACGGAACATCGCCGCTGATTGTGACCAGCCATGCAGAAGGATCAGCACATCGCCCGACCCCTCATCCATGTAGGAAAGCGTCGTCCCGTCCGTCGTGTTGAATGTCTTATTCATTGCACTTCTCCTCCGCTTGTAAAATTACAGTTTCGAGATGGTGTCCGACGAAACAATCACGACAACCTTCGCTTCAGCCTTCGACGATCAGCAATTCGAAGGTAACGCAGACAGAGTTTGCGCCACGGGCAATCTCACCCTCGAAAATGTTTCCGTCGATGTCGACGATGGCGATATCCAGTTTGCTGGCAGGCTTGCCTTCAACGTTTTGCAGCGCCCCATTGCGGATGAAGAGTTCGGACGCGATGGAAGCCATGTGCTGACCCTCGACGAAGTCGCAGCCGACGAGGCTGCCGATGCCGTGAAGCGAGGCTCTTTCGATGCCATGCTCGGCTGCGGTGCGCTCGATCGCGGCATTGATCTCCTCGTTCGGCCGAACGCGGCACAGAACTGCCCGTTGTCCGGAATTCGGATTGGCTGACCGAAGTTCCACCGGCGTGAAGAGCTTGAAATTGGTTTCTGAATCTTCAAGCTGGTCCAAGATCGCGCCCGAGATCGCCCAGACATCAGCCTCCACCGGTTCCGCGAACTGCGCATCATGCGGCATCAGATGACCCGCGCCGCGAAAGCCATCGGCGTGACGCCATATGCCATGACAGTGGAGAAACGGTTCACCGTCGCGGCGGCCGAAAGTCAGCACCAGCTCTTCGATCTCGGCGCGGCCGGCCGGCGAATGCGTATCGCTGTACCAGGCGGCGTGGGTGTCATCGTCCGAGAGAGCCGGCATGACATATACGAGCGGCAGAAATGCCCCGTCCTTGATATGCACCACGGCGCTTTCGTAGCCCCGATCGCGCAGGGCTTCTTCGACAGCCGCCAGGACGCTGACGCCCGACCGCAAGATCAGGCGCATTTTCTCCGCCCGGCAGGGAAGCGAAATCACACGTGGGTCGAGCTTTGCTCCCGGATGCTTGATGGTCCGCATGATCAGCCTTTCAAAGCGAGGCCAGCATTCACAAAGCCACCATCGACGGCCAGCACTTGTCCGTTGATGTAGCTTGCCTCGTCGGAAACGAGGAAGGCGACTGCCGAGGCAATTTCCCTCGACGTGCCATAACGCTGCTGGGGAATGCGCTTGTGCCACTGGGCGCGGACGTCGTCGGTGTGAACCGCGCGCGACATCGGAGTGTCGACCGCGCCCGGTGCGACGGCGTTGACACGAATGTTGTCGGGACCGAGTTCGGTGGAAAGGATTTGGGTCAGCAGATTGACCCCGCCTTTCGAGGACCCATAGGCGCTCCTGCCCTTGTTGCCGATCATGCCGGAGACAGAGGAGATGTTGACGATCGCGCCGGGCGTTTTCATTGCCAGCCAATGTCGGGCTGCAGCACGGGCGACGATGAACGTGCCCGTCAGATTGACGTCGACGATCCTACGAAATTCCTCAACGCTGGTCTCGACTGCCGGTTTGTCCATGCCGATGCCTGCCGAATTGACGACGGCAGCAAGTACGCCGGTTTCTGCAGCCTTTGCTATCGCCGCCTCGACTTCGGCCTCGTCGGTGACGCTGCAGGCAATTCCGCGCGAAGTATCGATAGACAGTGTCTTGCAGGCCTCCGCCAGCGCGTCTGCATTGCGGTCGAGAAGGAATACGGCCCAGCCACGTTCCTGCAAAAGGCTGGCGATTTCAAAGCCTATCCCCGATGCGCCGCCTGTTATGACGGCGCATTTGTTTTCCTCAGTCAAACCATGCCTCCTATGCGCTCAGTTTCTGGCTGTTGCCTTCGATCTCGCCGCGGCGCTCGAGTTCTTCGCGGATGAGTTTCTTGGCGATCTTGCCGTAGGCCGATTTCGGCATCTCTTCCCAGAACAGGATCTTCTTGGGCAGCTTGTAGCGGGAGACCTTGCCATCCAGCCAGGATCGCAGTTCCGCGCCGTCCAATCGTGCATCTGGCTGCAGGACACATATGGCAATGCCGACTTCACCCCAGACGGGGTCCGGCACGCCGACGATCGCCACCTCGCTGACAGCTGGATGCATGAGGAGCTTTTCCTCGATCTCGCGCGGATAGACGTTTGAGCCGCCGGATATGTACATGTCGGAGGCGCGGCCGGTGATGTAGAGGAAGCCCTGCCCGTCGACATGGCCGAGATCGCTGGTGCGGAACCAGCCGTTGCGGAACGACTTCGCATTGGCCTCGGGGTTCTGATAATAGCCGGCGAACACGGCGGGGCCGATCACGCAGATCTCGCCGGTCTCGCCTGGTGCGAGCTCATTGCCGGCGTCATCCTGGATTTGAACCTGCATGCCCGTGCGCTCGAAACCGCAGGTGCCGATCCGCGCCAGTGGGCCGTCCTCGAGGCTGTGGAGGACCGGCGGCAAAACGGTGATGGCGCCTGTGACCTCACCCAGCCCAAAATACTGCACCATCACAGCACCTAGCTTTTTCAAGGCCTTTATCTGGTCGGCCCGGTACATCGGCGCGCCCGCATAGATGACATAGCGCAGGGAGGAGTGATCGTATTGATCGACCACCGGGTCTTCGATCAGCATCTTGACGATGGTCGGAACGGTGAAGAGGTTGGTTACCTTCCACTCTTCCACCAGCGACCAGAACCTGCCGATCTCCAGCTTATCAGACGGCATCAGGATGGTGGTCACGCCATGCGCGACCTGGCAAAGCTGGTGAACGCCGGCGCCATGCGACAGCGGCGCGACGACGATCGAGCGATCTCTTTGGGTCGTGCCCGGAAACAGATCGCCGTGATGATTGTTGATGACGAACGCCATCTGGCCATGTGTGAGAACCGCCGCCTTCGGCCGGCCGGTCGTGCCGGAGGTGAAGAAGTACCAGCAGGGATCGTCCCGGTCGACGGCTTCCGGCTTGAAAACCTTGCCGAGATTGCGCGCAACGATCGCGTCGTAGTCCTCACCTATTTCCGATGTGCCGATCGAGATGAACTTGCGAGGCCCCGTGCTCAGTGTGCTGCATTCGCGGGCGTGATCGGCGAAGGCAGCCTGACAGATCATCAGCGTCGCGCCACTGGCCTCAGCGAGATAGGCAACCTCGCCGGGCGTCTGGCGGAAATTGGTCGGAACCCAGACCGCGCCAACGCGGAAAGTCGCGAACATGGATTCGAACATTTCATTGCAGTTCGAAGACTGCACGAGAATGCGATCGCCCTTTTTGACGCCGAACTCAGTCACCAGCGCATGGGCCATTGCATTGACGCGAGCTTCCATCTCGCTCCAGCGCCATTGTTTCTCACCCCAGACGAGGGCAAGTTCCTGCGGATAGCGTCGCGCCGCCTGCGTGAGAAAATTCGACAGGTTCATCACCCGTATCGAACAGGGTGCCACGCCGCCCTTTGGACTGGCGGCATCGTTCATTTTGCTCGCTCCATGATGGAAACGTAGTTGGCGACGGCAGCACCGCCCATGTTGAAGACGCCGGCAAGATTGGCGCCGGGTATCTGCATGTCGCCGGCATCTCCGGTGAGTTGCATGGCGGAAATGACATGCATGGAAACACCCGTCGCACCGATCGGGTGCCCTTTGGATTTCAAGCCACCCGAAGGGTTGATGGGAAGTTTCCCGGTTTTCGTTGCCGTACCGTCGCGCACGACCTTGTAGCCCTCGCCGGGAGCTGCCAGGCCCATCGCCTCATATTCGATCATCTCGGCAATGGTGAAGCAGTCATGGGTCTCGACGAAGGAGAGGTCGTCGAGCGTGACACCGGCATCCGCCAACGCGGCGCTCCAGGCGCGGCGCGGGCCGTCGAAAGCGACCATGTCGCGGCGGCTGAGGGCGAACACGTCGTTGACATGCTGGCGCGCACGGAAGGCGATCGCCCGCTGCAGGCTGGCTGCTGTTTCGGCATCGGCGAGCACGAGTGCTGCAGCGCCATCCGACACGAGGGAGCAGTCGGTGCGTCGCAGGGGTGCTGCAACCAGCGGGTTCTTCTCTGAGACCGTGTTACAGAAATCGAAGCCGAAATCCTTGCGCATATGGGCGTAGGGATTTGCCACGCCGTTGGCATGGTTCTTGGCGGCAATCATTGCCAGTTCCTCGGAACGGTCGCCATACCGCTGGAAGTAATGCTGGGCGATGCGGCCGAAAATGCCGGCAAAGCCGCCTTCGACATCGGCCTCTTCCTTGCGGTAGCTGCCGCCGAGCAGGATGTCGCCAACCTGAGCGGTGGGAACAGCCGTCATCTTCTCTGCACCAACGACCAGCGCGATACGGCCTCGTCCGGATTCGATGAAATCCATTGCCGTATAGATTGCGGCCGAACCGGTCGCGCAAGCGTTTTCGAGACGCACGGAGGGTGTGTGTGCGAGGTCGCTGCTGCCCATGCCGACCAGCGCACCCTGAAACTCCTGCTTGGAAAATCCGCCATTCATGACGCCAACGAAAATGCCGTCCACGTCCTTCGCCTCCACGCCGGCATGTTCGAGCGCCGGCATTGCAACGGCTGCCATCAACTGCTCGGTGTCTTCATATTCGGTCTTGCCGAACTGCGAGTGGGCCCAGCCCACGATCTGTGCTTTTGTCATCTGGACGATCTCCTGCTGCTTGGCCCCAGAATTGCTGCTTCGCGGGCCTTACCTTTTTCGGCAAACATATCGACGAGCTTGGCCTCGACCTTTGCTGCTTCCTCGCGAAGGATTTTTGAGAGTTCGACCTGCCGGGCTTCCTGCATGCGGCTGTCGATCGCGGCGATGCTGAGCGCGCCGGCGAGCTTGCCATCGGGGAAGCGTATAACGATGCCGAGGCCCCACGAACTGGCGTAGATCAGCCCTGGATTGACCGCATAGCCACGCTCACGGGTAGCGGCCACCTCCCTGCGCAACTGCTCAGGTTGAAGCAGTGGATACTTTTCACGCAGCACTGACGCGTTCTGGTCCAGAACGATTTCTATCTCGTCGTCCGGTAGCGCCGACAGCATGGCGAGCGAGCCCGCACCGACACCAAGCGGATGCTCAAACCCCGCCTGAAGCGCATGCGTGCGAATTGGGAACGTGCCTTCCTCGCGATAGAGACAAACCGAATAGGTGTCGCGGCGAACCGAGAGAAAGCTCGAATCTTCGGTCTTGCGCGAGATGCGGATCAGGCTTTCCATCGAAAGCTGCAGCAGGCCGTAGCGGCGCGATGCCAGCGAACCGAGCACATAGGCCTCTTCGCCGATATAGTATCTGCGTTCGACGGGGTCCTGCTCGACCAGCCCCGCGCGGATCAGCGCGAGCAGCAGGCGCCGGGTCGTCGGCTTGTTGAAACCGCTCTGCTCGACGATTTCGCTGAGCGGCATTCCCCGCTCGGCCTGGCGACCGACAAGCGACAGCAGCTTGAGTGCGCGATCGACACTTTGTGCGCCTGTCAAATCCTTGTCGGGTTCCGCCGCGACGTTCATCTCAGCGCGGTCCCATCACTGTGCAGCTCTGGCCGCCATCGACCGGCAGGCAGACGCCGGTGACGAATTTGGCTTCGTCGGAAGCCAGAAACAGCGCGGCATAGGCGATGTCCCAGGCATCGCCCATCTTGCCGCCGGGAATGGCCGCGTTGCGCGCTGCCACCATTTCTTCGGTCGACGCATACTGGGACGATATCTGCTTGTAGATCAAAGGCGTGTCGATCATGCCGGGCATGACGCAATTCGCGCGTATGCCCTGCCGGGCATATTGCATGGCAATCGCAACGGTCGCCTGGTTCACTGCAGCCTTGGTCGCGTAATAGGCGAAATAGGGATAGCCGGTCCAGCGGATGCCGGCGAGCGAGGAGATGTTAACGATCGCGCCGCCGCCCGCTTCGAGCATATGCGGGATGACGGATTTGGAGGTGCGATAGACAGACCCGATGTTGAGATCGATGGATTGCTGGAACTGGGCCTCGTCGAGTTCCACAGGCCCGCCCATATGCGTGACGCCAACATTGTTATGCAGAACCCCGATCGAGCCGAAGGCGTCAACCGTTTTACCGACTGCCATGTCGATGGATTCGAGCTTCGTGACGTCCGCAGAGACGGCAATGGCTTCGCCGCCTTCCTCGGTGATGATGTGCGCGGTTTCTTCGGCGGCTTCCGCGCTGAGATCGACGCAGGCAACTTTGGCGCCTTCGCGTGCATAGAGGACGGCAGCAGCCTTGCCGTTCCCCCAGCCCGGGCCTGACGAGCCGGCGCCAAAGACGATTGCGGTTTTGCCGTTAAGACGTTCTGGCACTTTCACCTCGGATGCATTCGGAAGGCCGCCTTTTCGCGGCGGCCTTCATTCAGATTTGCGAGCTTGACCCCGCATGGCGTCAGGTCAGGCTGGTGCCAACCGCCTTTTCAAGAATGCCCCAAGCCTCGTCGCCGAACTTGCCCTTCCATTCATTGTAGAAGCCCGCCTGCTTCAGCACTTCGCGGAAGGCTGCCTTGTCCGGATCGGTGAAGGTCATGCCCTGCTTGGTCAGTTCCTCGCGGACCGTGTCGTTCAGCTTTACCGTGTCCGCACGCTGCGCGATGGCCGATTCATTGAGGTGCTTCGCGGTAATCGCGCGAATATCCTCGGGCAGTGCCTCCCAAGCGCGCTTGTTGGCAAGCGGCCAGAAGCCGTCCCACATGTGGTTGGTCATGGCGCAATGCTTCTGCACCTCGTAGAGCTTGGCCGTGGAGGCGATCGCCAGTGGATTTTCCTGGCCATCGACGATGCCGGTGCTCAGGGCCGTATAGACTTCGGCAAAGTTGATCGTGGTCGGAGCCGAGCCGAAGGCAGTGAACATCGACTGCCACAGCGGGCTCGGCGGGACACGGATCTTGAAGCCCTTCAGGTCTTCCGGAGAAGCGATCGGCTTTTCCGAGCTGGTGATCTGGCGGAAGCCGTTGTCCCAGATCTTCTCCATGGGCACGAGGCCCTTCTTTTCGATTTCGCCGCGCGCATAAGCACCAAGCTCGCCGTCCATCGCCTTCCAAACGGCATCGTAATCCGGGAACGCAAAGCCGATGCCGCTGATGGCAGCGTTGGGAACCAGCGTCGACAGGATCAATGGCGACAGCGTGAAGAATTCCGTCGCGCCGCTGCGCAGCTGCGACAGCGTTTCGGTGTCGTTGCCGAGCTGGCTGCTCGGGAAGATGTTGATCTGGAACCGGCCACCCGTCTCCTCAAGAATCCTGTCGGCAGCCTCTTTCAGGCGGATGTTCAGCGGGTGTGTCGTCTGCAGATTGTTCGCAAACTTGTAGGTGAAATCCGCAGCATGGGCTTTCGTCCGGATCGTCGCACCGAGCGCAAGCGCCCCGGTGCCAAGCAACATTGTACGACGGCTGATATTCATTGTTCCAGGTCTCCTCCAGGTTGTTTTGAACAAGCGATTTTGGTCGGTTAAAGAAGCGCGGTTGAGAACCACGGCACGGCGGCGATCGCCAGCAGGCCGAGGATCATGGCGCCGATATAGGGCCAGATGGCGCCCATCGCTTCGTCCGGCGACACGTTGCCGATCTTGCAGGCAATGTAGAAGCCGACGCCGATCGGCGGCGCCATCAGGCCGATATTCATCGCCGTGACGATGACCATCGAATAGTGGATGTCGTTGATGCCCATGGCGTGCGCGATGGGAAACATGATCGGCGCGAGAAGCACGATGGCCGGCAGGCCTTCGAGCACACAGCCGAGCAGCATGAAGAGCACGATGGACACCAGCATGAAGGTGAACCAACCGCCAGGCAGGCCGCTCAGCATGTCGCGAAGCTGGAAGGCAAAACCCGTCTGCGTCAGCGCCCAGGCCATGGCTGCCGCCGTGCCGAGGATAAGCAGGATGGCGCCGCTCATCGCCGCGGTCTCGACCAGCATGCGATAAATCCGGGGCAGGCCGATGCCACCATAGAGCACCACGCCAATGATGAAAGCATAGAGGACCGCGATGGTGGACACTTCCGTTGCCGTTGCGGCGCCGCTGGCAACCGCGCTGCGGATGATGAAGGGCAGGACCAGCGCCGGCGCTGCGACCAGGGCGGTCTTGCCGATCAGCTTGAGCGAAGGGCGCCGGAAGCCGTCGACATTTTCGCGCGACGCCTTGATGCGGGCGAGAATGGCCAGAGCAATGAGCAGGACCATGGCGATCGCGAAGCCGCTGGTGAACAGCGCTGCGATCGATACGCCCGCAACTGAGCCCAGCACGATCAGGACAATGCTCGGTGGAACCGTGTCTGCCATCGCAGCGCCCGTTGCCAGAAGCGCGATCATCTCTTTTGGCTTGTGGCCGCGGCGCTTCATTTCCGGAAATAGTGCAGGCGCAACGGTGGCCATGTCAGACACTTTGGAGCCAGAAATACCCGACACCAGAAACAGCGATCCCAGCAGCACGTAGGACATGCCCGCCTTCACGTGCCCCAGCATGGAAGCCAGAAAATCGACGATCGCCTTGCCCATGCCGGTGGCGTCGAGAATGCAGCCGAGCAACACGAAAACCGGGACGGAAAGCAGGATAAGGCTCGACATGCCTTCATCCATGCGGCTGACCACGACCACCAGCGGCATCGTGGTGGTGAAGCCGAGGAAAAGCAGCGTCGAGATGCCGAAGCAGAACGCAATCGGCACGCCGAGTGCGAGGCATATCGCAGTAGCGCCGACAAGAAAGATCAGGATATTGGCATTGCCAAACGATTTCAGGACAGGCGTCAGGAACCAGAGCGCAGCGACGATCACAATGGCGATCGCCGCTGCAATAATGAAATCGCGGAGCTTTGCCGTCTTGAACAATTGGGTCACGACCAGGCAAAGCATCAGAACCATGCCGATCGCGATGGCTGAAACGCGGTAGCCGACCGGAATGTTCAGCGCTGACGACGTGATGTCCATTTCGCCTAAGGCATATTCATAGGCTGCCGGCAACATAACGAGCAGGAAAGCGGCCATCAGGATCAGGCCGAATGTCTCGGCGAACTCCCGCTTTCGCTCCCCAAGCGTATTCAGGAAAACCGTCAGGCGCAGATGTTCACTACGGTCGATGGCAATCGCCGTCCCGAGCATCGCCAGCCAGAGAAATGCGATCGAAGATGCCTCGTCGATCCAGACGATCGGCCTGGAAAAGATGTAGCGCGATACCACGCCGGCAAGCAGCATGCCGATGATCGACAAAAGCAGTATTGCCGATATGACCTCGATAGGCCGCATCCAGTTCGAACCGGGCTTCGCCTCGAGCGTCTCGGCCGGAACCACGAATTCATGGACCTCGTCGGTGGCAAGGGTCATGCGCTATCCTCCCATTTTCGGCTGGCTCATCGTTTGACATAAGCTTCGGGTGCCTGGTTGCAGAACCAATGCGGCCCAACCCGAACAGCCGCCGATCCACAAGGATCATCCGGCCTGCCGTCACACGGTGAATTCCTCCGAAACTCCTCCAAAATCACCGCGAAATATCCCGACCCTCCAGCCGAAGCGAATTCCGCAGCGTCCTTCACCTACAGGTAACTCTCGAAATCCTGCAGGTTTCTAGCTCCATAATATGGAACAGTTTTTACAATCGCATATTCTGTTACACAGCTCCTCATCATTATCAATAAAAAATTCCCACATTATGATCCATATTGTGGAACTACTATATTCCAGCCTTGAATGCGGTCGGGACAAAACCGATTTTCTTCGATCAGGCGAGCGCCATCGATCTCCAAACGCCTGAATGGAGTTCGCGCAGGATGTGAGGACAATTGCGGGAATCAATTTGGGCAGAGGCCACCCTAGAGCGGCCGTCTGCCCGGATTCGGTCGTCTTGGGTTTACCCCGGAGCGCTAGGCGATCTTCAATTTGCCGAGTTCGGCAAGCAGCGCACAACCCGTCCTTATACCGTCGATGAAACGCTCGATCTCGAGGTTCTCGTTTGGCGCGTGGTTTGCTTCGTCGGCATTGGCGTAGGGAACGACGAAGGCGGGCAATCCCAGGATCTTGGTGAAGACATAGTCCGGCAGACTGCCGCCGACGGTCGGGTAGAGCAGCGGCTCCACGCCGCGCGCAGCGACAACCGCCCTGCGGATAGGCTCGGCGAAGGGCGAGTCCATCGACGTCTTCGATGGCAGCATGCCGTTCAGCGGCACGAACTCGACATCGGGTGCATGGCGCTCGACGTGAGCTGCAACCTTTTCGAACACATAGTCAGGTGTCAGCGGCTCGACGAGACGAATGTCGCATTTGACGAAGGCCTCGCACGGCAGGACGGTTTTCATGCCCGGCCCGCCGTAACCACCATGGAAGCCGTTCACCGTAAGCGTCGGATGGAACATGAGCCGGTCGAAATAGCCACGGTCTTTGGGGGCATCGAGTTCGGCCAAGCCCAGGTCGGCCTTGATCGCGTCCAAGTCGAGCGGGAGCTTCGCCACAGCATCGCGCTCGCGATTGGTGGCAGGTATGACCGGCTCGGTCAGCCCTTCGATGGTGATCTCGCCCTCCGGGTTTTTCATGGTCGCGAGGAGATGGACGAGCTTCCAGATGGCATTCGGAACAACGCCGCCGAAATTGCCGGAATGGACGTCGCGGCTGGCCGTTTGGGCGCGCAGTTCAAACCCGGCAACGCCGCGTACGCCGAAGGTCACGACGGGCAGGCCGGATTCATGAAGGGGCCCGTCGGAGGTAACGACGAGGTCGGCCTTCAGCCGGCCGGCATGTTCGCGCACGAATTCGGCGATATGCGGGCTGCCGATCTCCTCTTCGCCTTCGAGCAAGAAGATAATGTTGCAGGGCAGTTCGCCATGAACCCTGAGATGCGACTCGATCGCCAGCAGTTGCGCGAAATGCTGCCCCTTGTTGTCGCCGACGCCACGGGCATAGATGCGACCGTTGCGAATGGTCGGCTCGAAGGGCGGGCTCTCCCACAGTTCCAGTGGGTCCGGTGGCTGCACGTCATAGTGGCCGTAGAGCAGAACGGTCGGCTTGTCGGGCGAGACATCGCGCCGTCCGAGCACCATCGGATGGTTCTTCGTCGGCACCGTCTCCGCATCCATGCCGAGCCCCTTCAGCATCTCCACCAGCATGGCGGCGACTTCGCCAATGCCCTGATTGTGGGCGCTGATGCTGGGATGACGCACATAGTCCATCAGCCGGGCGACGAAGACGTCGCGGTTTTCCTCGACATGCGCAAAAATCGGGACGAGATCGTTTTCAGCAGCACTCATTGGGCCGCTCCTTCATGACGGGTAAGGATGATGGCGCCAGATTCATGCACGCTGCCGTGCCAGCCCGGCGGCACAAGCGTCGTGGTGTCGAGCTGGGTCAGGATCACCGGACCTTCGAACACAACGCCGCTGCCAAGTCCGGCGCGATCGACAAGCGGCACATTCAGCGTCTCGTCTGCGAAATGCACCGGCGTGCTGTCATAGGGCGCGAAGGCGTTGGACGCTTCGAGCCGGATACTCGGCGGCTGCGCAGTCATGCCTGTTGCCTCAACGCGGAGCGTGACCAGTTCGATCGACGCATCGAGCGTGAAGCCGTAGAGCGCCTGATGCTCGGCGGCGAAGGCCTGTTCCACTGCTTCCCGGGTGCCTGCCCAGGCAATGGCGATCTCACCCCCCTGCCCGTGATAACGCAGCAGCGCGACGCGGGCCTTGCGACGCTTTTCCTCGGCAACGCCCTCGACGACGAGCCAGGCTTCGGCCTGTGCTTCGAGTTCGGCGAAAATTGCATCGGCCGCCTGAACATCGATCGCGCCCGCCTTGGGAAGCGTGCGGCTGAACTCGGCCTTCAGGTCTGCGGCAAGCAGGCCGTCGGCGCACAGCACACCTGGCGCAGGCGGGATCATGATGCTCGATATGCCGAGCAGATCGGCCAATGCGCAGCCGTGAAGCGGGCCGGCTCCCCCGAAGGGCACGAGCGTGAACCGGCGCGGATCGTGGCCGCGCTCGACCGAAACGACGCGCACGGCCCCGACCATGTGATTGTCGACGATAGCAAGAACGCCACGCGCGGCAGCCTCCAGCGACAGCCCGAGCGGCGCTGCCACGCGATCTTCGATGACCCGGCGCGCCGCCCCGACGTCGAGGCTCATGCGCCCGCCGAGAAGCTTTGACGGCAGGTGACCGAGAACGACATGCGCGTCGGTGACGGTCGCCTCCTGGCCACCGTGACCGTAGGCGGCAGGCCCCGGCCGGGCACCGGCACTGCGCGGCCCGACGGTCAGCGTCGCATCCTCGACGGCGGCGATGGAGCCCCCGCCCGCGCCGATCGTAACCATGTCCACCATCGGCAACGGCAACGGCCATTCGCCGACCTTACCGTGTTGGGTCAGGCCGATCTTGCCGTCCTTGATGAGGCAGATATCGGCGCTGGTGCCGCCAATGTCGACGGTGATGAGATCGTGAATACCGCAGGCCGCAGCGATCGCACGCGCGCCGACGACGCCGGCGGCAGGACCGGAAAGCGCCGTCAATGCGGGCGCCTGGCGGATCGCCGACGCACCGGCGACACCGCCATTGGACTGCATCAGCAGAAGTGGGGCGGTGACTTTCTCGGCTTCGAGACGCTGTTCGAGACGACCGACATAAGTGGTCACGCCGGGCATCACCGTGGCGTTGAGCACCGTGGTCAGCGTGCGCTCATATTCGCGCACCACAGGCAGCACGTCGGTCGAGATGGTGACCGCAATGCCGGGAAGTTCGGCACGCAGGATTTCAGCCACGCGCCGCTCGTGGGCGGGGTTGGCGAAGGCATGCAGCAGGCAGATGCCGACAGCCTCGATGTCCATTTGCCGGATCGCCTCGGCGGCCTTGAAAACGCTTTCCTCGTCGAGCGGCGAAAGCACAGCACCTCCGGCAGCCACGCGCTCATCGACCTCGACGATGCGGGACGCAGGCACGGGACGTGCTGGCTTGACCCAGGTGTAAAGATTGGCCTTGCGCGGAATATCCTGCCGGCCGATTTCCAGCACGTGGCGAAAGCCCCGCGTCGTCACCAGCGCAGCGCGCGCGCCCTTGCCTTCGAGGATCATGTTGGTGGCGACGGTGGTACCGTGCAGTACCTGTCCCAGCGCCGATGCCGGCGCGCCGGCATCGGCAAGTGCAAGCTTGATCCCGGCGAGGAAGGCTTCGGAAGGATCGGATGGCACGCTCGGCGTCTTGGCCCGCCAGACCTGCCCGCTGGCACGGTCGAGCAGCGAGATGTCGGTGAAGGTCCCGCCGATATCGACGGCGATCGAGAGGGCGGAATCAAGCGAGGACATCGACATACTCCTGACGATGGAAACGACGGACGGATGGCCGCGAGGCGCGCGCCCTGGCGGTGGCAGCTTCGTCGAGGCTGTTGCCGGCAAGCACGACGCCGTAGAGGCGCTCGGCAGCTTCGCGGCTGACATAGCCGCCAAGCACGTCTTCAACGACGGCCTGTATCGAACGGTCGAAGGGATGGCCATGGCCGCCCCCTCCTCCGGTTTCGATCCGCAGGATATCGCCGCGCACAAGGCGGTTGCCGTCCGACAGCGGTGCAAGCATGCGTTCGCGCTCGGTGCCGGGATTGACGACGGCGCGGCCGGTGCCGCCGGACATGCCGCCGTCGATGCCCCAGGGCGGGTTCTTCACGCTGTCGATGCGCACCGCCAGGATCGCATCCTCGGCCATGACTTCATATTCGCGAATGATGCCGCAGCCACCGCGATAGCGGCCCGCACCGCCAGAATCCTCGACAACGCCGTAGCTTCTTAGACGAACGGGATAACCGACTTCGAGGAACTCGACCGGATAGTTCTCCTGCGCGACGAAATAGACTGCGTCAATGCCATCCGAGTCCGGCCGCGCACCATAGCCGACGCCGATGCCGTCGGCGAGCAGGAAGCGCTCGAGATCGCCTGCCTCATTGCGGAAATTGCCGCGCATGATGCTGATGACATAGGCCGAATTGGCAGCCGGTGCGCCGCCACCGGCGACGTTGACCAGACCGTTCATGGCCGAGATGACGCGCATCGTGGTCAGGCCGCGCATGCCGAGTGGGGCCGGAAAGCGCGGCGCCAGGAACGAGCCTTCGCGCAGGTGCACTTCATCGATGGCGTTGGGGCCGCCGGCATTGCACACCTGCCCCGGGTCGCCGCCGAGATAATAAAGCCCCAACGCCATGCCGGGCACGCCCGGATTCATCAGATAATTAACCGGTCCCGGCGCCTGGTCGTCGCTTTCGGTGGCGTCGAAGATGAAGCGGTCCTCGCCGTCTTTGCCCGCCTCGCGTGTCAGCGCGAAGCGCATCTTGAATGGGCCGTTGCCGTGACCGTCGCCGTCGATCGCGTCGGTAAAACGGTGGGTGCCATAGTCGAAGGTTTCCGCCAGCTTGGAGCGGACCAGGCGGCGCGTGCGGGCGAGCAGTTGGGAGAAGGCGTCGGAGACAACTTCCGCGCTGAACCTGTCGAGGATTTCGCCGACACGCTTCACGCCGAGATCGACGCTTGCCATCAATGCGCGCATGTCGCCATTGCTCTGCGCGGGAAAGCGCGAATTGCGATGGAAGATCGCGAGCGTCGCTTCGTTGGTCTTGCCCTCGTCAACCAGCTTGGTGACGGGAATGATTATACCTTCCTGGAAGATTTCGGTCGCATCCGGGCTGATCGAACCCGGCCGGATGCCGCCGATGTCGGCAAAATGTGCCCAGCTCATGACGAAGGCGCAGCGCTTGCCGTCCTTGAAGACCGGAGCCAACAGCACCTGATCATTGGAATGCGAAACCGCGCCGCGTGAACCGTAGCAGTCGTTGTACCAGTAGAGATCGCCGGGTTTCATCGTGTCGGCGGGAAAACTCTCGAAGACCGGGCTAGTCATGTCGCCGAATATCGGCACCATGGAACCAACTGCCATGACGCCATTTTCATCGAAGAGCGCGGTATAAAAATCCTTCTTCTCGCGGATGAAAGCCGAAATGGCCGTGCGCTCTAGAAGAGCCTCCATTTCCGATTGCGCCGCAGCGATCGCGCCTCTGATTATTTCCAGCGAAACCGGATCGCAAAGCGGCCCTTCGGCGTCTCCCAAGGGAAGAGCATTGGTGATGGATTGAAGCATGGATTCTCTCTTGAAAGTACTCATTTGCAGTCTTGGGATTCGCTAGATGGTGACGACGACGTTGCCGAGACTGCCACGCTCGACGTGCTCATGCGCGCTGGCGATATCGGCGAGCGCGTAAGCTCCGGCGATGGCGACCGAAAGCCGGCCCGCCGCCGCCAGTTCCGCCAGCATCGCCTCACCGGCCCGGCGCGCCTCGGCCGGAATGCAGAAGCCCTGGATGAAACGCAGGTTGGCGCCCTTGTTGGCGAAAGCGTAGTAGGGAAGAACAGGCTCCGGATCGCTGCTCGACGAATAGGAGGCGATGGTTCCGTTGAGCTTCAGCATGGCGATATCGGCCTTATGGTTGGCGCCGAAATCGACTTCGACGATGCGATCGACGCCGACACCGTCGGTCAATTCCAGCACGCGCGCGACAACGTTCTCGGCCTTGCGGTCGATTCTGGCAAAAGCACCTGCCGCACTCGCATGGGCGGCTGCCGCTGCGTTGCCGGCCGTGCCGATGACGCGAGCGCCGCCGGCAACGGCGAGCTGTACCGCGAAATGGCCGACGGCACCTGCCGCGCCATTGACCAGGATCGTCTGTCCCTCGACGGGACCGTCCGAAAAGATCGCCCGGTGCGCCGTCATTGCCGGCACGCCCAGGCAAGCGCCCGCCTCGAAGGGCAACGCATCGTCAAGCCTGACCGCCTGCCCGGCGGGGATGGCGACGAGCTCAGCCGCCGTTCCGAAAGCGCGACCGGCAGTGCCGTAACCACCTTGCGCATTGTAGAGCCAGACGCGTTCACCGACGCGCGAGCGGGCAACGCCTTCGCCGACCTCGACGATCTCGCCCGCGCCGTCGGTGTGGGGTACAACGAGCGGGTGTTCCATCTTCATCCCGCGCCAGCCCGCACGGCGCTTGACGTCGGCAGGGTTGATGCCGGACGCACGCACCCGCACCAGGACCTCGCCGGCGGCGAGACTTGGATCGGGCTGCTTACCGGTTGCGAGCACGTCTCGCGCGGGGCCGGTACGGGTGTAGAAGGCGGCATGCATTGTGTTCGTCCTTGGGCTTCAGGCTGAGCGCTCTTTCAAAAGAGATGGCAGGCGACCTTGCGCGTTCCGACCTGCCGCAGTTGCGGCACCTCGCTCGCACAGCGGTCGAAGGCGCGCGGACAGCGATCACGGAAGACGCAGCCGGACGGCGGATTGCGCGGGTCGGGCGCGCCCCGGCCGATCGGCAGCGGATCGTGGCTCTGGTCGGGATGCGGAACCGGCACGGCGGCGACGAGTGCCTTGGCGTAGGGGTGGAGCGGTTCATGCACGATGTCCTCGGTGGGGCCATCTTCCATGATGCGTCCGAGATACATGACGATGGTGCGCTCGCAGACATAGCGGACCAGCGCCAGGTCGTGACTGATATAGATCGCCGTCAGCCCGAGCCGGTCGCGCACGTCGCGGAAGACGTTGAGCACGCCGGCGCGCACCGAAACGTCGAGCATCGACACCGGCTCGTCGGCCACCACGAAATCCGGCTGGAGGATCAGCGCGCGCGCCATGACGACGCGCTGCAACTGCCCGCCTGACAATTGGTGCGGATAGCGGTCGAGGAATTGCGCCGGCTGCGGCAGCCGCACCAGCTCCAGCGCCGCGATGATCCGCGCCTCGCGCTCGCCAGCGGGAATGCCGGCATTCTCCAGTGGCTCGGCTAGCGTGGCGCGAATGGTGAAGCGCGGGTTCACCGCGTCGAACGGGTTTTGGAAGATGAGCTGGGCCTTTGCCCGGTAGCGCTTCAGCGCAGCGCCCCTGAGGCCCGAGATGGGCTCGCCGGCAAAGACGATCTCGCCCCCGGTCGCCTCCTCGAGTTTCATCAACAGCCGCCCAATCGAGCTCTTGCCGCAACCGGATTCGCCGAGCAGTCCGACGCTCTCGCCGCGATGAATGTCGAAAGAGACCCCGTCGACCGCCTTGACGACGGAGGAACGACCGCGCAATGCCGACAGCGCGCCACCGACACGGTAATGGAGCTCGGCGCTGCGCAGCGAAACCAGCGGTTCGTTCGAATATGTCACGGCGGGTCTCATGCGTGTGCCAGCCATGTCTCGGTCCGGGCAGCGATTTCGCGCAGAACGGGCGCTTCACTGGCGCGATGGCAGGCGACGCGATGGTCCGGCACGATCTCCGCCAGAGGCGGCGATTCAGTCAAGCACAGCTCGATCGCAAACGGACAACGCGGGGCGAAACGGCAGCCGGGCGGCGGCTCGGCAAGATTGGGCGGCGCGCCGTCGATGGGCGTCAGCGTGCCCGAGGCAGCGCCTGCCAGATCCGGGAAGGCGTTGCGCAGGCCCATCGTATAGGGATGGGCGGGACGTGTGAGCACGGCCTCCATCGGCCCTGCTTCAGCAACGCGCCCCGCATACATGACAACGGTGCGGTCGCAGATATAGGCGACGACAGAAATGTCGTGCGTGACCAGGATCACCGAGATGCCGAGCATCGTCTGCAACTCGCGCAGTTGGTCGAGGATCTGCCGCTGCACGATCACGTCAAGCGCTGTCACCGGCTCGTCGGCGATGACCAGCTTGGGGTTGAGAGCGAGAGCAAGCGCGATTGCGACGCGCTGGCGCATGCCGCCCGAAAACTGGTGCGGGTAATCGCGCAGCCGCCCCTTTTCTATGCCGACCATCTCGAACAGAGCCTCGCAGCGCATGCGCGCTTCGCGCGCACTCAGACCGCCGCGGCGGCGGAGCACTTCGTTGAGCTGGTATTCGACGGTGTAGACCGGATCGAGCGAGTTCATCGCACTTTGCGGGATGAAGGCGATATCCCGCCAGCGCAGAGCGTTCATCTGCCGCTCGGGGATGGCAGCGATATCCTTGCCGTCGAAAAGGATCTGGCCACCGGTGATGCGGGCATTGTCGGCGATCACCCGCGTCAGGGCACGCGCCACGGTGGTCTTGCCGCAGCCGGATTCGCCCACGAGCCCGACGATGGAACCACGCGGAACGTCGAAGCTTGCGCCGTCGACGGCATCGATATGGCCGTTGCCGACCTTATAGCTGACCTTGAGGTCGCGCACGGAAAGCAGGTTGGCAGTCATCGACCCAACTTCGGAAAAAGGAGGTTTTCATAACCCCGCGTGATGAAGAACCCGGCGGAGACGACGAGGATGATGCAGATGCCCGGCGGCACGAACCAGTAGTACGCCTGCTTGGCCAGCGCCTGGCTGGCGAAGGCGTCCTGCAGCATGTAACCCCAGCTTATCGACTGCGGATCGCCAAAGCCGAGGAAGGAGATCGACGCCTCGGTCAGGATCGCCCAGCCGATCGCGATCGATCCATAGAGGAAAGAAAGCGGCAGGATGTTGGGTGCGATATGGCGCAGGATGATCTTGAGATCAGACGATCCGCACACACGCGCCGCATCGACATAACCGCGCGAGCGCAGTGTCAGCACCTGGCTTCGGATCACGCGTCCAGTATCGCGCCAGAGCACCAGCGCCATCGCCAGCACCACGTTCCAGATCGAGGGCTCCAGAAACGCCGCCAGCACGATGACGAACGGCAAAAAGGGAATGCCGAAGGCAATATCCGCCAGCCGCATCAGCACCGCATCGACCCAGCCGCCGAAATAGCCCGAAACCAGCCCGACGACCGAGCCGATCAAAGCTACCATGAAAGCCGCCGTGATGCCGATGATAAGTGCCGAGCGCGTGCCGTAGACGATCTGCGAGAAGATATCCCGGCCGAGGCTCGTCGTGCCGAGAATAAAGCCCTGCTCGCCGGGACGCAGGTCGGAGGCAAGCTCATATTCGGGCGTGTAGAGTATCTCCGTCGGGTCGTATGGCGCGATCGCGTCGGCAAAGATCGCCGTCAGAAGGAAGGTCGCGTAGACGGCCAGACCGAAGACGGCAAAGGGGTCGCTGAGCGGCAGCTTGAGACTGCGAAACAGGCGGCCGACGAGGCCGGGTTTCTGGATTGCGAGATCATGCATGGCTGATCCTCGGGTCAAGCAGGGCGTAAAGCATATCGGCGATGAGGTTCATCAGGATCACGACGACGGCGATCATCAGGAACGCACCCTGTGCGAGCGGGTAGTCTGAAGCCGAGACGGCATTGACCAGCTCTCGCCCCAGCCCCGGCCAGGAGAAGATCGACTCCACCACGACATTGCCCTGCAGCTGATAGCCGACCGCAATTGCGAATGAGGTCATGACCGGCAAGAGCGCATTGCGCGCGGCATGGCGCACGACCACGGTCCAGTTGGACAGGCCCTTGATGCGTGCCATGGTGACGAAGTCCTCCTTCATCACATCGAGCATGTTGGAGCGCATCAGCAGCAGCGGCAGGCCCTGGCTGTATATCGCCAGCGTCAGCGCTGGCAGTGCAAGGTAGCTCAGGAAATCGCGCGAGGTGTAAAGCGCCCAGAGGCTGTCATAATCGGCGCCGGCCGGCCGCGTGCCGCCCGCGGGAAACCAGCCGAGCCAGAAGGAAAAGACCGCAAGCAGCACCATGCCCAGCCAGAATTCAGGCATGGCGCGCGTCATCAACACCAGCGGTATGGCCGCGTTTTCCACCGCGCTTCCGCGCCGCCAAGCAAGATAGGCTCCGGCAAGGATGCCAAACGCATAGGCAACGAAGAGCGACGAGAAAGTGAGAATGAGCGTGTTGGGCAGCAGCGCAAAAATGCGCTCGGCAACCGGCTCGCGGTAGCGAAAACTCTGGCCCAGCTCTCCCTGCAGGAGATTGCCGAGATAGATGAAATACTGTTCCCACAAAGGCTTATCCAGCCCGAACTGGGCCATCAGCGCCTGCTGCTGCTCGACCGTGAAAGTCGGGTCGATATAGGCCGCCATGGGGTTGCCGGGCATCAGGCGGAACATCAGGAAAAGTATCGTGACGACCGCCCACAGCACCAGGGCAAGCTGAAGCGTTCGGCTGGCCACCGCCTTCAGATGGGACATGAATTCATATTCCTTGGCCTGACACGAAACGGGATGAACTGCATTCCACGTCAGGCTCTTCAAATGAGTCCTGGACGGGCGGCGCGTGGCATATCCGGCGCGCCGCCCTGCAATCTATTTCGCCAGCGTTTCCTTGGTGTCGCCGGGATAGTGCAGCTTTCCGCCGTCGAGCGTGTAGCCTGCCTCCTCGAGCATCCCGGCTGCAACATCGTGGCCGGTCTTGAGTTCGGCCAGTGTCTTCGGATCGTACCAGAATTCGAGCGACGGCGAGATGACCGAGTTCGACGGCACGGCAAAGCCGCGATAGGCGGCGTTGACGATCAGACGACGATCGACGGCTGCCGACAGGGCACGGCGGAACGCCACGTCGTTGAACGGGGGACGGCGTTCGTTAAAGGCGACATAACGGAAGCCCATCTCGACGGTCGACACGACCTCGAGATCGCCATCCTGTTGGGCCGCATCGATCAGCACCTTCGGATCGCCCGAGAACTCACCGAGAAAGTTGAGTTCGCCCGAACGCAGCATGCCGAGGGCTGCCTCGACATTCGGCACGATGCGCAGGATCCAGCGATCGGCCTTCGGGGCATTGAAATGCTCCTTGTTGGCGCTGAGCACGATCTCCTCATTGGTCAGCCAACGTTCGAACTTGTACGGGCCGGAACCGATCGGCGTCTTTTCCTGATAGCTTTCGGCGTTCGCCTCCTTGGTCTTCAGGTCCTCGATGATCGGCTCCCAAATGTGCTTGGGTATGAGATTGACCTTGGCCAGGCTGGAAGTGACGAAGGATGCGGCAGGCTTCTTGAGCGTGAAAGTGATGACCTGCCCATCGATCGCGATGCTTTCAATGTTGCTGCCGAACGGCGCATACATCGGCGCCTCACCGCTGACGATCGCCTCGAAGGAGAATTTGACGTCTTCGGGCGTGACCGGCTTGCCGTCATGCCACTTCATGCCTTCGCGCAGCTTGACCGCGACGGTCTTGTCGCCCTTCCATTCGTAGCTTTCGGCTACCCATGCCTTCGGCAGGCCGTCCGGCCCGACGCGAATGAGCCGGTCATAGACCAGTTCGAACACCCAGCTGTCGACACCGCCGGAGATATAGAGCGGGTTGATGGCCTTAACATTGTCGCTCGAGTTGAGGACGATGTCCTTCTTTTCGCCCAGAGGTTCAAGCGCCATGAACGTCCAGGTATTGCGGATGCCGATGCCGCTCTGGTCGACGACGGACTCCGGCTTCCACACGGTCTTGTCGAAGGCGAAGGTCTGCTTGGGGTGGACCAGCATCATGTTGGGCTGGTCGCGGGCAAGCAGTTCCTGCGCCTCGAACACCATCGCCTTGCGCTTTTCCGGATCGATCTCACCGCGCTGCGCCTCGGCCACCGCATCATACTCCGGGCTCTGGTAGCCGATGAAGTTGTAGCCCTTCTCTGCCGTCGAGGAATGGAACAGGTTGTAGATGATCTCATCGGGATCAGAACGCTCCGGACGGCCGACCATCTGCCAGGCGGTCGAGTCCCAGTCCGCGCGCTGATACCAGACGACGTCCGACATCTGCTCCCACGGCATGACCCGGACGTCTACAGTGAGACCAAGCTTGCGCCATTCCTGGGCAATGAGCTGGATTGACTGGAATTCCTGCGGCTGGGATGCCTGCGGGCGGCTTAGTATTTCAATGGTTCGGATGGGATCGCCGGCCATGGCCGGCGAAGCGGCGGCGGCAAGCGCCAGAAACGCGGTCGCCATGACCGCCCTGTAGGTGGATTTCATGCGTATTCTCCTCTGGAGTGGTTTCTTGTTTTCTAGTTGGCGCCCGGCTCACGCCACGCGCATTGCCTCGAAAGACTGGCCGGCCAGCATTTTCGCAGGTGTCGGGAAAGCGGTCTTCGAATGGGAAAGCCCCATCGAAACCAGCATCTCAGCTTGTTTGAGCGCGGCCTTGCCGGCATTGACGGCAGGCGCCCCGACGGCCGCAGAAATCTCATCCGCAAGATCGAGGAAGGACATCGTCATGCAGCCGAAAAGAAAAGCGTCCGCGCGGTCCTGCTTCACGCACAGCCCAGCTACCGCGATGAGGCGCGCTTTCGTCTTCTCCGGATCCTTCATCAGCTCCAGCACGGGAATCCCGGTGGCGCGGACGGAGGCTAGCTTGTCACGGACGCCGGCCTTGTAGGCGAGCAGTTCCTGTCCGGCGATCAGACTGTCGAAAACGGTCAGGACGGAGAATTTGTGCCCAAGGCTCGCCGCGAGAAGGAGCGAGCTCTCGCACGGCCCAACGACAGGCATCGTCACGAGTTCGCGCGCCGCCTCAAGGCCCGGATCGCCGAAGCAGCCGATGATGGCGGCATCGAAGCCTTCCCGTTCGCACTTCATGATGAGGTCGATGGTTGCCGGCACGCATAGTGCTTCCTCATAGGCCGACTCGATCGATGCCGGACCGCTCGCCACGTCGACGACCGAGACTTCGGTACCAGTGAAAGCCCAGGAGTTCAGCAGCGCTTCGCGCCTGCGCATCTCCTTGAGGCCCATTGGACCTTTCGACATCGGACCTGGAACCACATAAGCGATGCGCATTGACGACCCCTCATTGTTTTAGTAGGTGAAACAGTGTTTCCTTTTGTAGATTGAGTAAATCACAAATCTGCAATATTGCAACAGCCGAACAGACAACGATAATCAGCCAGGAGGAGCACCATCGATGAATGACACCAGTTCCAACGATTACAAGATCGCGGCCGTCGATCGCGCGCTGCTCGTTCTCGAGGCGCTGGCCGACAAACCGGGTCAGGGAGTCACCTCCTTGTCGAAGTCGATGGGATTGACCAAATCGATCGTTTTCCGCCTGCTGCAGACGCTGGAAGACCGCGGCTTCGTCTTTCGCGATCCCGAACAGGCCGTCTATTCGCTCGGCTATCGCATAGGCGTTCTTGGCGAGCGGGTAGGCCGCGACGGCAGCCTGCTCTTTGCCGCGCGTCCGGTGATGGACATGCTGCGGGACCGCACGTCCGAAAACGTAAATCTCGTCATTCGCGAGGGTTTGCGCTCGCTTGTCCTGGCAACCCGCTCCGGCCATCATTCGATCAGACTCTTCGCCCAGGCCGGCCGCAATGGACCTCTGCATGCCGGAGGTGGATCACTCTGCATCCTCGCCTATTGCGACGAGTCAGTCATCAACGCAGTTCTGGGAAGTCCGCTCGAGGCCTTCACGCCCTACACGATCACGGATCCCGAAAAGCTGCGCCAGACCTTGAGCCGCATCCGTACCAACGGCCACAACATCGCATTGAACGATCTTGACGACGGTGCTTTCTCGGTGGCGGCGCCGATCGTCGGCGCGAACGGCGAAGTGATCGCGGCGATCTCGGTGGCGGGCGCGATGGTGCGCTTCGACGAAGAACGGCGCGAGACTTATATCCGCGCTGCCATGGATGCAGCTGCTGAAATCTCCTCCAAGCTGTCGCTGCATCGCATTGAAACAGCGGCCCTGCCTGTCGCCTCTTAGAACGGCATCAAAGCTACCCGCACTTCTTTTTCGGCTGAAAGCCATCGCGATCGACCCGGTCTCGGCTCTGCCAAGCCCGTGGCCTCGCGCATCCGCGAAGATGATAATCGCTCGTACTCCAGCGCTTTGATGATCGCCCCTGCCGCTTCAACGAGATGCGGCTTGCGAGCCGTAATCTCCTCTGTTAGCTTTCGGCTTCTAGTGAAACACTGTTTCGCTGAGTAAAACAATTGGGAGCCATGCCGATGAACAAACTCGAAACTGAGATTCTTGCAGCCGTATCGCTTGATGAGCCTTGGGCTCTTGTCGAAAGCTTTTCGACCTTCAAGCGCGAACACCCGAACGATGTGAACCGAGGCATGGATGAGGTGGTATCGCGCCTCAGGAAGCATGGCGTCGAAGTGACGGTTCATGAACCGAGCCTCTATCTCAGCCTGCCCGGGCTCGCCCGCGTCGAAGCGAGCGGCAAGACGTTCCGCGCCAAGCCACCGGCATACAGCCTCGATGCCCGCAACGGCCTCGAAGGCCAGATCGTCTATGTCGGCGCGCGCCATAACGTGATGATCACAGACATGTTCGAGCAGAAGGTCGAGTCCACCCTGGAACTGGCCGACCGCGTTCGCGGCAAGATCGTGATGTCCGAAGGCTTCGCCAGTCCCGGCCTGATCTCCCAATACGAAGAACTCGGCGCCATCGGCGTCATCGGCATCAACCCCGGCATCGATGTTCACTGGGGCATCTGCACCACGGTCTGGGGCACGCCCGATCTGGATGATCTGCCACGTAAGCCCAACATCCCGACGGTTGCAGTCAACAAGCCAACAGGCGAAGCGCTGATCGAGATAGCCAATGCTGGCGGCAAGGTTACGATCTTCACCGAGATGGAAGAGGGCTGGTTCACCTCCAAGCTGCCGGAAGTCTTCATCAAGGGCACGGAAGAGCCGGAAAAATATGTCTTCCTGCATGGGCATCTGGATAGCTGGGACGTCGGCGTCGGCGATAATGCGACCGGCGATGCGACAATGCTGGAGATCGCGCGCGTGCTCTGGCAGAACCGCGGCAGCCTGAAGCGCTCGGTGCGCATCTGCTGGTGGCCGGGCCACTCGACGGGACGCTATGCCGGTTCGACCTGGTTCTCCGATGCATTCGCGCTCGATCTGGAGGAAAACGCAATCTCGCAGGTCAATTGCGACAGTCCCGGCTGCCGCTGGGCGAGCGAGTTCATCAATCTTTGCCGGATGAGCGAAACCGAAGATTTTCTCTCCGATGTCATCCAGGAAGTGGCTGGCAAAGTGATCGAAGGCGAACGCCCGCACCGCGCCGGTGACTATTCCTTCAACAATATCGGCATCTCGAGCTACCTGATGCTGTCGTCAACGATGCCGGACGTTCTGCGCGAAGAGAAGGGCTACTACACGGTCGGCGGTTGCGGCGGCAACATTGCCTGGCACACGGAGAACGACATCCTGGAAATCGCGGACAAGGATATTCTTCTGCGCGATATCAAAGTCTATCTCCTGGCTGTACTGCGCAACGCCAATGCGGAGTATCTGCCTTTCGATTGGCGGGCGACCACGCGCGAATTCGCCGACACGGTTGCCGATTATCAGGCGAGAGCCGGCACGCGGTTCGACCTGTCGCTATCCAGCAAGGCTGTTGCCGAACTGTCCCAGGCACTTGAGGCCTTCTATGCTCGCGTAGCAAACAAGAGCATCGACCCGAAGGCAGCCAATACCGTCATACAGGACCTTGCTCGCATCCTCGTGCCGATCAATTTCACGCGGGTGAACCGGTTCCGTCATGACCCGGCACTGACGATCCCGCCGCTGCCTTCCATCGCAGCCGCTGCCGATCTCGACAGCCATGACGAGGTGACGCTCGGCTTCGCCAAGACCCAACTGGTGCGAGGTCAGAACCGCCTGATATCGGCCTTGCGGCAGGCACGCCGCCATATCGAACTCGTGGCAGGTTGATATGCCAGTGGCCCGCCCGTGACAGCGGGCGGGCCACTGATCTCTTCAGAATGATTTGTATCTATCGCCCTTCAAAAACGGGCGACTGCTTCGCCCGAAACGCAGAGACCGCTGTTCGATAATCTTCAGTCCGGCCCGCCTCTCCTTGAAGCTGCGCTTCCAGATCGAGCTGCTGGTCAAACGTTTGAACTGCTGACTGCAGGAAGGCCTTCTTCATCAAGGCGAAGCTGCGGGTCGGCTGACTGGCCAGATGCGCGCACAGTTTTCTCGCTTCCGTATCTAGTAATTCGTCTTCGACCGCTTTCCAGATCATGCCCCATTCAGCAGCAAGTTCGGCATCGATCGGCTCTGCCAGGAAAGCCAGCGCCCGCGCCCGCGCATCGCCTATCAGGCGGGGCAAGGTCCAGGTTCCTCCCGAATCGGGAAGAAGGCCTATCTTGGAGAAGGATTGAATGAAGCGAGCCGATCGCGAGGCGATAACGATATCGCAAGCGAGAGCGATGTTCGCTCCCGCTCCGGCCGCTACGCCGTTGACTGCCGCCAACACCGGCTTTTCGAGCTCCCTGATCGTTCGTACCAGTGGATTGTAGTTTTTCTTGAGGCTCTCGGAGAGATCAGGCGCGACACCATCTTGGAAGACGCGTTCGGAAAGGTCCTGACCTGCCGAGAAGGCGCGCCCTGCCCCGGTCAGCATGACCGCACGGCATTCCGGATCCTCGCCTGCCTTCGTCAGCGCGGCAAGCAGAAGCCGATGCATCTCGCCATTGAAGGAATTGAGCTTGTCGGGCCGATTGAGCGTAATGATGACAACGCTTGCGTCCTGCTCAACCAGAACCGGATCCTGTTCTGTCGTAGCCATCACTGCCCCTCATTTTCCAACGAATGCCTGGACGCAATCAGTCCTGCCGCTCCACATGGGCGCGTATGGCGTTGCTGTCCACATCGATCCAGCCGTGTTTTGCGGCGGCGGCTACCATCTCGTCAAATCGGGTACGCCATTGCACACTCGCCGCCGTGCCAGCCAGCGCCGGAACCACCTCCAATCCGACCAATGCGTTGTCGTCGTCGACAAAGGTCAAGCCGTCGATATAGGGCCGCGTTGTTCCGAAGGCGCCTTTGAGGAGAACCTTGAACTTGCGGAAATCTTCCGGATCCGTCAGGCGTAATCCGTCCCGATTGGAGTACTCGACGATCATTCGGCCGCTCCCTGAAAGTCCTCTTCCGCGATTTCGCTGGCGTCTCCGGCATTGCCAAAGGCAGTCCAGCCACCATCAACATAGAGGATCGAGCCGCTGATGTAGGAAGCTTCGTTGGAAGCCAGGAAATAGGCGGCCTCGGCAATATCCTCCGGCCGGCCCATATCGCCGAGTGGAATGCGCCGGCGGATCGCTTTCGTGTCGATCTTGCCGGCAGCTTCAAGAGCCGCAACCCCCGGAGTGCGAATGTAACCCGGCGCGATCGTTGCGGTGCGGATGCCAACGGGGCCGAGTTCAGCCGCCATGCACCGCGTCAGTATGTCGATTGCCGCTTTTGAAGCGCCATAGGCGTGGCGAGGGGCAAAGGGGAGGAAGGTGTTGATAGAACCGAGATTCAGAATGACGCCGCCGGCATCCCCCATCAGCCTCACCGCTTCGCGCGCGCACAAAAAGGCACCCGTGACATTCACATCCAGTACCTTTTCGAGATCGGCCGAAGTTTGCTCGAGCGCGGGCAGAAAGCCGTCGGCGACTGCGGCATTGTTGACCAGTATGTCGAGCCTGCCGAAGCGCTGCTTTATTGTTGCGAACAGGTCCAGCACCGCCTCTTCGGAGGCGATATCGAGAGCATGGGAAAGATGCTTCGGCCCAAGAGACCGGGCAACGCGTGCTGCACCGTCGGCGTCCTTGTCGGCGACAACAATGGTATCTCCCGAGGCCGCGAACTTTCGCGCCAGTGCCTCGCCTATGCCCTTGGCAGCCCCCGTCACCAGCACGATGCGCTCACGTCGCTCAACTGCAGGCTTCGCAAGTTCGGTCTCAGGCGTGCCGCTGACGGGAGGATGCGCATCGCCAGGTTGATTGAAGGAGAGCCAACCGCCGTCGACCGACAGGATCGAACCGGTCACGTAGCGCGCAGCCGGAGATGCAAGGAACCGAGCAGCGGAAGCAATCTCGTCCGGGCGCGCCATGCGCCCCATCGGCACGCGGCGGCGAACGAGATCGAGATTGGTCTTGCCGGTTCGCTCCAGTTCCGCGACCATCGGCGTGTGCACATAGCCTGGCGCTACTGCTGCGACCCGGATACCTCGCCCAGCCCATTCGCAGGCCAGAGACCGTGTCACCGAAATTAGGCCAGCCTTGGAAGCCGCGTAGGCATTGCGCTTGGGATTGCCGAGCACGCCGGCAAGCGAGGCAATGTTGACGATGACCCCTCCGCCGGTCATCCGCTTCGCGGCCTCTCGCGCCAGCACGAAGGGGCCGAGAAGATTGATGCTCAGCGCCTTTCGGAACGATGTCACATCGGTGTCCACAGTCGCGGCCATGGTGGGCCCAAGTGCTGCATTGTTGACCAATGCGTCTATTTTGCCGAAGCGGGCTTCGATCTCCGCGAAAAGCGCGATGATCTCCGCCTCCGATGAGACGTCGCAGTGAAAGCCGGCATGCTGGGCACCGAGCGCGTTGGCGAGTTCGATTACATTCGTTCCAGCAAGGTCAACTGCCGCGATCGTGTCGCCATCGCGATGGAATGCGTCGAGCAGCGCCTTACCGATACCGCCGGCAGCGCCCGTGATGACAACGACACGCCCCGAATTCTCCATCAAACTACTCCTCCCGCAAATATTCTCGGCCTGGTCTCAGAACGTGTGACGAGCCGGCTCAGCCAACCGCTGCGAGGCGGCGGAACGAACCGTCACGATAGAGAAGCGCATCCTGATCCAGCGACGTTACCGCCAGCACGCGGCCGATATAGATGTGGTGCGTCCCTGACAGGATACGGTCCTCAACTCGGCAATCGAAGCTCGCAACGGCGCCGTCGAGTATCGGCGCACCGGTAACCATGCTCAACCATTTTCCTTCACGAAAGCGCTCGTCCGAGCCCAGTTTCGAGGTCGAGAACAACCGGGCAATGCCGTGCTGTTCCTCGGTCAGGAAATTGATGGCGAAGCTGCCGCTGTCGGCAATGATTCCTTCGGCAGTCGCGCTGCGGTTGACGCAAACCAGCATTGTTGGCGGCTCGGCCGACACCGAACAAACCGCGGTCGCGGTCAGGCCGTTGCGCTGCTTGCCCGCACGCGCCGTGATAACCGCGACTGACGAGACGACCTGCCGCATGACGGTCTTGAATTCCGCGTCGCTGACAAGCCCATTCTCTCTCATCTCGACCATCTCCGCGGATGCTTCAATCGCGCGGGGCATGGCGCTGGCCATCCGTGACTGCGAAAGTTCCGGCGCGTGAGCGTTCTGAACGGCCATGATCTTCAGTCTCCATATCGGCGCTGTCGTTTTGCGCACCGGTTGTGAAGATCATTGTGATGCAACGCTTTCCTGGTTCAACCCCTTCAGTTGTGTGAAGGAGAATTTCACATTCATGAAGCATTGGAGCGACCGAGCAGCTCGTAGATCGGATCGGCAGGGAAGTTCGCGCCGACGGGCTGGCGCACCCCGAAACGGGCCTCCTCGGAGCCTTCCAGTACTGGCTGCTCTTCGACCCAATCATAGGCGACGACACGTTGCGCGACACGCCACTCCCCGTCGCGTTTCTCGAACAGATCGGCGTAACGCCCGGCAAGCAGGAACTGCCGCACAACACCATCCCGCCCGGCTCCACGCTGAAGCGCGTTGAAATAGGTCTCCACCACTGCGGACGTCCTGCCCGTGAACTCGATCAGGATGTTGCTGACCTGATGGATGTTGCGTGGATTGCTCTTGAAGGCTTCCAGCACCCATTGGAAAAAGCCTTCCACAGGCCCCGAATAGGCGCCGTGCCGATCGGTCGCGTCCGGCCAGTAGGAACTGCGCAACGACGCTTCATCGGCACGGTCGATGCCACGGCAATAGCGGTAGATACAGTCGCGGATGGCCTCGCGGTCGAGGAGTTCGGTCAGCCTTTTATCTTCGATCGCCATTATCTTCCCCTAATCTTTGCGCAGAATCAGAAGCGCATCGAGCGGCGCGACACCCTTGCCTTTCGGCATCACCAGCACTGGATTGAGATCGATGCTTTCGATCATATCGGCGTTCGCCGCAGCGAAACGCGACAGCGTGGAAAGCATCTCGGCCAGTGCGTCGACATCGGCAGGAGGCGCACCCCGCACCCCTTCCAGCATGGCAAAGCCCCGGATCTCACGGATCATGCGCTGCGCCTCGACGGCCTCGAAAGGCGCGGCCCGGAAAGTCACATCCTTCAGCACTTCGACGAAGACGCCGCCAAGCCCGAACATAACCACCGGGCCGAAGACAGGATCGCGGACAACGCCGGCAATGGTCTCCACGCCGCCAGTAATCATCGGCGACACAATCAGCCCTTCAATCAACGCGTCCGGACGTTTTTCGCGAACCCGGTCCAGAATGGTTTGGGCCGCCTGGCGCGCTTCGTCCTCGTCCTTCACGCCGACGATAACACCGCCGATTTCCGTCTTGTGGGCGATGTCGGGCGAGGAAATTTTCAGGACAACCGGAAACCCGATTGCAGCGGCGGCCACACCCGCATCCTCGCCCGGCCGCACCAGCGCTTCCCTGGGAAAGGCGATACCGGCCTTCGCCAACACCGACTTTGCGCCATGCTCGCTCAGCGTATCGCCGACGAGCGACAGGCGTGGTGCTTCCTCCAAAGTTTCCGTCACGCGCTTCACCGCATCGAAACTCTTGCGGAAATGGACGAGCGCACCGAGAGCGTTGACCAGCGCGGAACCATCCTCGAAGACTAGAAACCCCTTCTCTTCATAAGAACGGACAACCTCCGGCGAGGCTGACATGGTGAGGGAGAGGATACAACCATCCTGCCCGGCGGTTGCTCCTTCCAGTGCCTGGCGTAGCGAAACAGCAAAGGTCGAACTCGCCGGACCGCTGCCGAAAATTCCGGCGAACATGTCGTAGCCACCTTCTTCCAGCATGGTGCTGATATAGCTCGTCATCAGCGGGAGGTCGGTCAGCGCCTGGGCGGTCGCATCGACCGGATTGCGCGGCGAGGCATAGGGTAGCATCGCCTTCAGCTCTTCCTGCGCTGCATCGGGCATCGGCGAAACATCGAGCCCGGCAAGCGCTGCATCATCTGCCATCTGGATGCCGAAGCCCCCGGAGAGCGTGAAGATGCCGAACTTGTCTCCAGCCGGATAGATGCCACGCGAGCAAGCATAAGCCACATCGAGTTGCTCGGCGGTGGTACTTGCCCGATAGACGCCATACTGGCGGAACACTGCATCGAAGATCGCATCGGAGCCGGCAAGGGCAGCCGTATGCGAACTCACCGCATGCGCACCGACTTCCGACCGACCGACCTTCATGAAGACGATCGCCTTTTCCTTCGCCCGTGCAGTGTCCAGCGCTTCCAGGAAGACATCGCGGTTGCGGATGCCCTCGGCATAGGCAATGACGACATTGGTGTCTGGTTGGTCGACTACCCATTGCAGTGCTTCAGCGACGTCGATGTCGCACTCGTTGCCGGTGGTGATCCAGTGGCTGATGCCAAGACCGCGCTGGCGGGCGAGATGGGCGATGTGCGAGCCATAGGCGCCGCTCTGCGAGACGATGGCAACCGGACCTGGATTGACGAATTCGGTGTCGAGGATCGCTGAGAATGTACCGTAGTAGCCGGACGCCGCATTGAACACGCCAAGGCAGTTCGGGCCGAGCACGCGCATGCCGCTTTCGCGCGCGATCCCGGCAATTTCGTCCTGCATCGCGCGGCCTTCGTCGCCGGTTTCGGCAAAGCCTGCCGAAAAGATGATTGCCGCCTTCACATGACGCTCGGCGCATTCCTTGAGGGCTTGCACGGTGCCGCTGGCCGGAACGGCAAGGATCGCCACATCCGGTGTTTCCGGCAACCCACCGACAGAGGCGTAGGACTTGAAACCCTGCACCGTCTCGCGATTGGGATTGACCGGGTAGACGGCGCCCTTGAACCCCGCCTCGCGCAGATAGCGCAGCGGACGCCCGCCGATGCGTGCTGCATTTTCGGAGGCGCCGATGAGCGCGATGGACCGCGGCGCAAGAAGTGGCGACAGGGAATTGCTGCGGCGAAGCATCACTGAACTTTCATTTCGGTTCGCGCGACGGCGGCACTGCCGAAGCGTGTCTCCCGAATCCCCGAAACGCCGAGGCCTTCGATGGCGAAGAGATATCCTCCGTCAGCGTGACGCGAGATAGCGCGGCCGGAACCGGAATCCTTGATCGAGGTCACATAGAGCGTCGACATGTCGGCGCCTCCGAACGCTACGCAGGAAGGCATGTCGGTCGGCGCATCGATCAAGCGGTCAAGTTCGCCTTGCGGTGTAAAGCGAGCGATCTTGCCGACCTGTACCAATGCCACCCATAGGCAACCGTCGCTGTCGACCGTGGCGCCGTCGGGGCCGGAGTTGAAAGGTTCGGTATCGACCAGGACGCGGGCCTCGCTGATGGTGCCTTCATCCGCGTCATAGCGATAGGCACGGATCGCGCGATCGAGGCTGTCGGCGAAATACATCGTCTCGCCATCAGGGCTTAAGCACAGCGCATTCGAAATGCGAATACCCGTGGCAAGCACGGCACCGGAGCCATCGGCTCCGACGCGGAAGAGCTGACCAAGCGGGTCTGCGTGGACGCCCATGCTGCCGCACAGAAAACGGCCTTGGCGGTCAGTCTTGCCGTCATTGAAGCGAATACGGGCATCTGCCGGTATCGGCTTGAAGACCGGCAACACTTCCCCGGTGGTCAGGTCAAGTACATAGATGCCGTCGGCGAGCCCCACGACCAATGTGTCGCCTTTGCCCAATGCAATGGAGCCCACCATGGACGGCACTGCCCATTCGTCAAATTCGCCCGTCGATGGATCGTAGCTGCGGACAAGCCGCGAGACGCCGTCCACCCAATAAAGACGCTGGCGCTGCCAATCCCAAACCGGGCTTTCGCCCAGCTGATCGGGCCTTGTCGATATTCGACTCACACGCAGCGACATCAATTGTCCTTGAGGGTGGCTTTAGGTTGGCGTGACACCAAGCGGTGCGGCGGAGAAAATGGAACTCTCCGCCGCATTCTTGGGAGGGTTACTGCGATTTCAGGAGGTCACAGGAGCTTTCCGAAACTGGACGCCAGGCGTCTTCGGCAGCAACAGTCTCGGTAATCTCATAGTAGTCGTAAGGATATTTCGACTCATCCGGCGACTTGATGCGGACGGCATAGAGCGGCCGCATCACCTGCCCGTCGGCCCGGATTTTCACATCCTTCATCTCGAAATCATTGACCGGGGTTTCCTTCATCTTGGCCATAACCGCGACGCCCTCGTCGGTGCCTGCCGCGGCAATCGCCTTGAGGTAGTGGTTGACCGCGCTGTAAGTTGCAGCCTGCGCCTCATTGGGGATGCGGTCATTGTAGACAGCTTGAAAACGCTTGGCGAAAGCACGGGTCTCGTCGGTGCGGTCCCAGTAGAAAGGCGTCGTCAGCCGCACGTTCTGCAGGATCTGCAATCCGATGCCGTGGGTCTGGTTGATGAACAAGCCGAGCGGCGCGAGCTTCTGGCCACCTTCCGACAGGCCGAATTCCTGCGCCTGCTTCATGGCATTGGCAAAGTCGGAACCTGAATTGGCGAAGGCGACGACCTTCGCGCCACTCGCCTGCGCCTGCAGCAGATAAGACGAGAAATCTGTGGAGTTCAGCGGATGCAGAACGGAGCCGAGAACTTTGCCGCCGCCTTGCTCGATGAACTTCGTCGTATCCGCCTGCCAGGCTTTGCCGAACGTGTAGTCGACAGTGAGGAAATACCAGGTGTCGAGGCCTTGCCCAAGAAGTGATTTCACGGTCGCCTTGGGAAGCGCATAGGTATCCTGGACCCATTGCGTCGCCATCGGCGAACAGGCGCTGTCGGTCAGGGCCGATGCGGCGGTAGCGACAAGCATGTAGGGCTTCTTGCGCTCCTTCATGATGTCCTGGATGGCGAGCGCGATGGACGAGGCAGAACCGCCAAAGATAGCATCGACACCCTCTTCATCGACCCATTTCAGAGCCGCAGCGACACCGACATCGGGCTTGTTCTGGTCGTCGGCAACAACGATCTCGATCTTCTTGCCATTGACTGTACCACCGGCATCCTCGATCGCCAGGCGCGCGGCAGCCACAGCACCCGGGCCGGCATTGTCGGCATAGGGCCCCGACTGGTCGTTCATGATGCCTATCTTGATGACATCGCCGGAAATGCCGTCCGCATGCGCCGTCAAGGCGGCGAACATCGTCGTTGCCGCAAGAAACGCCGCATAGGCAGTCCGTTTTGTCGATATGACCATGTCTATTCTCCTCCCATTTTTAGCTCCGATGATCCTCCGCGGACCCTCTTCACGGAGCCATTCCTCCCGAATGGCATTCGCGCCGGTTGCAGTCACGAAAATGCGTAGGTGATACCTCCATCGACGAAGAGCATGTCGCCGGTGATGAAACTTGCTTCTTCGCTGGCGAGAAACACGGCGGCGTTGGCGATGTCTTTGGGTTGACCGAGCCGGCCGATTGGAACACGCGCGCGGCGACGCTCCCAGGCCTCTTCGGTCACGACGAGATTTGCGCCATCCGTGGGTGTCGGTCCGGGTGCGATTGCGTTGACACGGATGTTGCGCGGCCCGAATTCGGCAGCACCTGAGCGGGTCACGCCGAGCACGCCGGCCTTTACGCCGCTATACATGATGCCGTGGTTCATCGCGAGAACGGCGGATGGCGAAGCGATGTTGACGATCGCACCGCCGCCGGCCGCCGTCATGCCATCGAGAACGGCCTGATAACCCCAGATCACGCCTTTGAAACCGACGTCGATCATCCGGCCGATCATTTCTTCCGTCTGATCTTGCAGTGGGCCGTATCGGTTCCACATCGCATTGTTGACAAGGATCGTCACGGGACCGAAATAATCCTGCAGCTTGGAAACCGCATCGAACACTTCGACGCGCTTGGCTGCATTGCCGACAAGACCGACTGCCCGCCCACCAGCTTCATTGATGGCGTTCGCAGCCTCCTCGGCGATTTCGGCCTTGAGGTCGAATATGCCGACGGATGCGCCCTCGCGGGCAAAGGCCTCGGAAATGGCGCGGCCAATGCCGCGCCCTCCACCGGTTACGAGCGCGACGCGCCCTTCAAGTCTTCGCATTGCAATCCTCCCGACACCAATCGCTCAGCCTACTTTCGCCGCCTTGGCAAAGGTGGCACGCGACGCCATGGGGATCGCACCACCACGCGTCGGGTCGGCGTAAACGCCGCCGGCCGTCGCATAATCCTTGCCGGCGCGGCGCTCCAGCACAATTCCGATCGATTCGACATTGGGAATTTCTTCTTCAGTGAGTTCGGCCATGCGCGGCTTCCGGGCAAGGGCAGCCTCAATGAAAGGCGCCAGTTCCTCTTCCTTCTTCTTGACGCGCTCGTCTTCCCGCTCCTTCAGCTCAGGCATCACTTCGCTGGCGAAAAGCTCCATCGCCTCGCAGATGTGCTCATGCCTGTTCATGCCGGATTGCTGGATGAAGATCATTTGGTCGACACCGACATCGGCGTAGGTCTTGAGATGCTCACGCACGCTTTTTGGCGTGCCGATGCTGCCCGAGCCCGGGGTTTCCTTCATGTCGTCCTTGATCGTCTGGAAACGCTTCCACAGGTCGGTGCGACCCGGACGATGCTCGCCATAAACCGCGTAGTGGGCGATCGAATAGCCAAAGAAACGGAACCCATCGAGGCCACGGCTTACCGCCTCGTCATGATTTTCGTGCACCATCATACCGTTGAGCGTGGCGAAATTGGCGTTCACCGTATGGCCGATCGGCACGCATTCGTCGGACTTGATGATCGCATAGTACTCATCGCGCCATGCCTTAGCCTGTGACGCCTCAACAAAACCGAATACGAGTGCGCCGACGCCGTTGCGCGCGGCGCGCAGTATGCTCTCGCGGCGCGAGCATGCCATCCAGATCGGCGGGTGCGGCCGCTGCACCGGCTTCGGCACGATATTGCGTACGGGCATGGAGAAGAACTGCCCTTCATAACCCGGGTAGGGGTTCATCGTCATCATATTGGCGGTCTGCTCGACGCCCTCGCGCCACATGGCAGTCTTCTGCTCCGGCTCGATCCCGAAGCCATGCATCTCGATCAGCGAGCCTGATTCACCCGTACCCCATTCGAGCCGGCCGCCTGACAGAATATCGAGCGTCGCCAGACGCTCGGCAACGCGCGCCGGGTGGTTGTAGTTCGGCGAGGACAGGCAGATGCCATGACCGATGCGTATATTCTTGGTCCGCTGGGTGACCGCACCAAGGAAAACCTCAGGTGCGGACGAGTGCGAATATTCTTCGAGGAAATGATGCTCGACCTCCCACATATGGTCAAAACCAAGACGGTCGGCCAGTTCGATCTGGTCGAGCGCGTCGTTGAACAGTTTCTGTTCGCTGCCCTCTTCCCAGGGGCGCGGCAGCTGATGTTCGTAAAAGACTCCAAGCTTCATGAATTTCCTCCTGCAACGCCGGTAGCCGACTAAAGCTCCGCGTCTTCTTTGCCGTGCTTGAGAACTACATCGGCCTTGACTGGAGGCACCATGTCATGCGCAGTTGGAGCGCGCCAAATACATTTCGTACGTGCTGTACAGTTTCACATCCGTGAATAATGGCGACGCTCTGGGAGGAGCTTACATGCAGTTGTCACAGGTCAAGTCGGCGACGCGCGCCGTCGAAATTCTTGAATTTTTCAAAAGGGTTAGGCAGCCACACGCGATGTCTGAGATCGCGCTATCGCTGGGCTATCCGCAGTCTAGCACGACCGTTCTTCTCAAGACGCTGATCGCTCTCGGTTACCTGAATTTCGACCGTCGCGAGCGACTCTATTTTCCGACGCCGAAAGTGACTTCCCTGGGTGACTGGATCCCGCGCGCGCTGTTCGGCACGAGCCGCATTCTGGAGACCATGCACGATGTCCATGCTGCGACCGGCGAGACGGTTTCGATCGGCACCAAGAACGACGTTTACCTGCAATATATCCAGATCATCCAGTCGGTCCACGCCCTGCGTTTTCATGTCGACGAGGGCACGCTGCGTCCCCTCACTCAATCCGCGCTCGGCTGGCTCCTGATGTCGACCATGCCCGACGACAAGATCGACAACATTGTCCGGCGCGCCAATATCGCGACCGAAAAAACGTCGGAACGCGTCAAGATTCCCGAGATGATGGAACACATCCGCCAGATCCGTGGCAAGGGTTATTGCTCGGCCGAGAATGTACCGTTTCTGGGTGGCGGCACCATCTGCGTCCTGTTGCCGGTGACCATACAGAACCAGCCTGTGGTCCTGGGTCTCGGGGGTGCTGCCGAACGGATCCGTCTGAACCACGACCGCTATCTTGCCGTGCTTCAAAGGGCAGTGAAGTCCGTGAAGCCGAACAATCCCTTCGATCAACCGATCGACATCGAATTCTGATCGCAAACTATGCCGTTAAAAATACCCGCGGCAGGGAACCCAACTTCAACCGTTGGGCTCCACCACCGGCTTGGCGGTGACTGGTGCAGATACCGGCCGTTTCCCGCGACGTGCGAGATATTTGACCAGTGCGCCGATCTCGCCGACGAAGCCTCGCCTGAAGAAGACGATGACCACAAGCAGGATGACGCCCTGAGCGATCAGCGCCCACTCACCAAAGCCGGCAAGATGATCGTTCATTAGGATGATGATTGCGGCACCGAACATCGGACCCGTGAGTGTGCCCAGCCCGCCGAGCAGGGTCATCAGGATGACCTCCCCGGAAACCGGCCATGATACGTCGGTCAGGGTTACAAACTGGAAGACAGTCGCCTTCATCGCTCCGGCGAGGCCAGCCATCGTCGCCGACAGCGTGAAGGCGATGAGCTTGAATTTTTCCGGATCGAAGCCGAGCGACTCCACGCGTGCCTCGTTGTCGCGGATAGCCTTCAGCACCTCGCCGAAGGGCGAATGCACGATCCGGTAGAAGGCAAAGACCGCTGCCACCGAAAGACCCAGGATCACATAGTAGAAGCTGAAGCTGTCGCGCACCTCGATGAAGCCGAAGAGCGGATTGCGCGGAATGCCCTGCATGCCGTTTTCGCCGCCGGTGAACTCCATCTGCAGCAGGACGAAGTAGACGAGTTGCGAGAAGGCGAGCGTGATCATTGCAAACTGGATGCCTTGCCGGCGGATCGAAAGCTGGCCGATGACCAGACCGAGCAACCCGGCAGCCAGCGCGCCGCATAGTATGGCAGCTTCCACTGAGACGCTGGTCGTCTTCAGGATTTGCCCGGTGATGTAGGCAGCCCCGCCGAAAAACATGGCATGGCCGAAGCAGAGCAGCCCCGTATAACCCAGCAGCAGGTTGAACGAGCAGGCGAAGATGACGAAGCACAGGATCGTCATCAAAAGAACCGGATAGACGAAAAAGGGTGCCGCGACCGCAAAGGCAGCTGCAACGAGAATTATGATCAGTCTCGGGTTCATCGCGCCCCCTCACTGCGGCCGGAGAAAATGCCCGAGGGTCGCATGAACAGCGCGAAAATCATGAACAGGAAGATCACCACGCTGGCAGCCTCGGGATAGAGAACCTTGGTCAGGCCTTCGACAATTCCGAGCATGTAGCCAGTGGCCATTGCCCCGACGATAGAGCCCATGCCGCCGATGACGACGACGGCGAAGACGACAATCATCACATTCGACCCCATCGATGGAGATACCTGGTAGATTGGTGCGGCAAGCACACCGCTGAGTGCCGCAAGGCCAACGCCGAAGCCGTAGGTGAGCGTCACCATCTTGGGAACGTTGATGCCGAAAGCCTCGACGATGTTCGGGTTCTCGTTGGCCGCCCGCAGATAGGCGCCGAGTTTGGTATGCTCGATCAGAAGCCACGTGCCGATGCAGGTAAAAAGCGAGAACACCACCACCCAGACGCGGTAGTAAGGCAGGAACATGAAGCCGAGATTCATCCCGCCAGGCATGGGATTGTCATAAGGGATGCCGGTAGAGCCATAGCGCTGCCGTATCAGGCCTTCAACGATCAGCGATACGGCGTAGGTGGCAAGCAGGCCGTAGAGATGATCGAGATTCTGCAACCGCCTGAGCAGCAGGCGCTCCATCAGCATGCCGAGAAGTGCCACCGCGATCGGCGCGATGACCAATGCACCCCAATAGGGCACTCCAAGGAATGTCAGCAGCAGCCAGGCGACGAAGGCGCCAAGCATATATTGCGCGCCATGGGCGAAGTTCACGACATTCATCAGACCGAAGATGATCGCCAGGCCCATGCTCAGCATGGCATAGAAGGAGCCGTTGATGAGCCCGAGCAGTATCTGGCCGAACAGAAGCTGCGATGTGATGTTCTCGAACATGATGCCTCACACGCCCAGATAGGATTGAACACGGTCCATGCCGCTTTCGAGGTCGGCGGCGGTCAGCACATCGGCCACCTTGCCGTTCTCCACCACGACATGGCGATCCGCGACCTTTTTGGCGAAGCGTAGATTCTGTTCGACAAGCACGATGGTGAATCCTTGTTGCTTGAGGCGCAGGATAAGCTCGCCGATCTCTTTCACGACCACAGGGGCCAACCCTTCGCTCGGTTCATCGAGCAGCAGCAGCCGCGATCCCGTGCGAAGGATGCGGGCGATCGCCAGCATCTGCTGCTCCCCGCCGGAAAGCTTCGTGCCCTGGCTTGCCGCGCGTACTCGCAGATTGGGGAATGCCTTGAAGAGCTCTTCGTCCGACATGCCGCCTGAACGCAGGACCGGTGGCAGCAGAAGGTTCTCGCTCACCGAGAGCGAGGAAAAGATCGCCCTCTCTTCTGGACAATAGGCAATGCCAGCCCGAGCGATCTCGTAGGTGCGCTTGCCGATAAGTTCTTCCTGACCAAGTCTAATGGAGCCGGTGCGCTTGCGCACCACGCCCATGATGGAGCGTAGCGTGGTTGTCTTGCCGGCGCCGTTACGGCCGATCAGCGTCAGAACCTCGCCTTCGCGAACATCAAACGAGATGCCGTGCAAAACGCGAGACTCGGCATACCAGGCATTCAAATTCTCCACACGAAGCAGCGCTGTCGCCACGCGGTTGTCCTGAATCACAGCGGCAACGGGGCTATTCATCGATGCCTCCCATATAGGCTGAGATCACCGCCGGGTTACCAGACACCTCGGCGTAGGAGCCCTCGGCAAGGGTCTGTCCGTGCTGCAAGACGGTGATACGATCGCACAGATTGGAGACAACCGAGAGATTGTGCTCGACCAACAGCACCGTGCGCCCGACCGCTGCCGCCTTGATCAGCCTGGTGATCGGCTCGATGTCCTCATGGCCCATGCCGGCGGTCGGCTCATCGAGAAGCATGACGGCCGGTTCGAGCGCCAGCGTGGTCGCGATCTCCAGCGCGCGCTTCTTGCCGTAGGAAAGTTCCGCTGCAGCAACGTTGCGGCTGTCGGCCAATCCGACCTGTTCGAGCAGTTCTTCGGCTTGGCTGTTCAGCGGCGCAACAGCGGTGAGCGACCGCCAAAAATGATAAGCTGCACCGAAGCGCGATTGCAAGGCGACCCGCACATTCTCCAGCGCAGTGAGGTTCGGGAATGTCGCTGAAATCTGGAACGATCTCACCAGCCCACGCCGCGCCACCTGCGAAGAGCGCAGCGCCGAAATGTCCTCACCATCGAACAGGATACGCCCGCTGCTGGGCGACAGCGTCTTGGTCAGCAGGTTGAAGCACGTCGTCTTGCCCGCACCGTTCGGCCCGATCAGCGCATGGATAGACCCCCGCCGCACCGACAGGTTCACATCCTTCACCGCCGCAAAACCGGCAAAGAACTTGGTCAAGCCCTCGGCAACCAGGACATTGTCCGCTTGCTCAAGCTTTGCAACGTCCGGCGCTCTTATCACCTCGGCGTGTATGGACATCCAACTCCTCCCTTCAGACGCATCCCTCACCCCCAGGGCAACTGCGTCCTGCAACTCTTGCCGCTGTCAGCCCGGCAATTCCAGCACCGCTTTCGCGAGAATATTCTTCTGGATCTCGTTCGATCCGCCGAAGATTGCTGGCGCGCGCGAATCCAGGAACAGGTTCATGGCATCGACCTGGCCGTTTCCTGCATCGAGATCGTCGGCGAAACGTGCTTCTTCTCCCGCGACCAGCAGCATCTCTTCAGTGATGCGCTGGTAGAGCTCCGTTGTGAAGATCTTCAGCATCGAAACATCCGCCCCAAGTTCACCGCCGGAACGCAGCACCTTGGCGAAGCGCTCGAAGCTCGATCCTAGATCGTAGAGGTCGAGGCGAAGCTTCGCATAGCGCGAGACGAATGCAGGATCATCGAACGCTCCGCGCGCTTCCGCCAATCGTTCCAGCCGTCCCAGCGCATATTCAGGACGGGTCGGCGCGCCGAGGAAGATGCGCTCGTGACCGAGCACGGATTTGGCCACCGTCCAGCCTTCATTGACCTTGCCGACCAGGTTCTTCGCCGGCACACGCACATTGTCGAAGAATACTTCGCAGAAATCCGCCTCGCCGCGCAGATTGGTGATAGGCCGCACGCGAACGCCGGGCGACGTCAGGTCGGCTAAGAGAACGGTGATGCCTCTCTGCGGCTTGGCTTCCTTGTCGGTGCGCACCAGGACGAAAATCCAGTTGGCGCAATGCGCAAGCGTCGTCCAGATTTTCTGACCGTTGATGACGAACTCATCACCGTCGAGCACAGCTTGCGTCCGCAGGCTCGCCAGATCGGAACCGGCGTTTGGTTCCGAATAGCCCTGGCACCAGACATGCTCGCCAGAGAGAATTCGCGGCAGGTAAACCGCTTTCTGCTCCTCGGTACCGTATTGAATGAGCAGCGGCCCGACGAGACCAATGCCGTGATCTGGGATGCGCGGACAACCGAGCCGGCCCCATTCCTCGACATAGATCATATGCTTGGCAGGGCTTAGCCCCATGCCGCCATGTTCCCGCGGCCAAGTCGGCGCAAGCCAGCCCTTGGCCGCCAGAGCGTGATACCACTCTGCCACCTCGTCGAAGAGCGGACGCTGCTTGCGCATGTAGCGCAGATGCGGCGGACAATTCTCGTCGACCCAGCTGCGGAAGACTTTCCGGAATTCCTCGTCTGAAAGCTCGTTCCAGTCTGCCGCCATCACAGGCTGTCCTTGAATACTGGCTCGCGCTTCTCAAGGAAGGCGCGCATGGCTTCCTTGGAATCTTCGTGCTGCGTCATCTCGACGGTCAGGTTCTGCTCAAAACGATAGCCGTCCTTCAGGCTCATCGTCTCGACCGTGTTGATGGCGCGCTTGGCGAGCTTAAGCGCCGCCGGGCTCTTCCTGGCGATCTCATTGGCGATCTTCATAGCCTCGTCCATCAACTGATCGAGCGGCACGCAAGCCTCGATAATGCCGCGCCGATAAAGTTCAGCCGCCGGCACGCGGTAGCCGGAAAGCACCATGCGCCGCGTAAGAGAATGCGGGATAAGCCGCATCGTGTGACGCACGCCGCCCATCAGGCCGATATCGATCTCCGGCAATCCGAAGACGGCATTGTCGGAAGCGAGAATGATGTCCGAGCAGATCGCGAGCCCCATGCCGGCGCCGAGCGCTGGGCCGTTGACCGCAGCAATCACCGGCTTGTTCGATTCCATGATGCAGAAGCCTACTTCCCGGGTACGGCGAAGATGCCGATAGGTGTCGCCGGGAACCGCGCCGACTTTGCCGCGCGACTTGATGTCGGCGCCGGCCGAAAATATCTTGCCGCGGCCGGTTAGCACGATGACGCGGACGGTCGGTGTTTCGTTCAGTTCGTCAAAGACCGAGATGAATTCCTCGACGAACTCCCGCGACTGGGCATTCACCGGCGGCGCGTCCATCGTCACGACAGCGACGTGATCCTTGATTTCCGTCTTGATCAGATTGTTTTCCATATTTTCCTCCCAGTCGCTCAGGCTGCGCGCTCAAGTTCGACGAATTGCAGCCGCAGCGCTTCCGACTGGCCAAGCGTGGCATTGAGATTAATCGCGCGCTTCAGGTAGAGGCCGATGTCGCACTCATCGGTGAAGCCCATCGCGCCGTGAAGATGCAAGGCGCGGCGGCAGATCGAAAAGGCGGCATCGCCGGCCCGCGCCTTGGCTGCGAGCACTGCAAGTTGCGCGGCGCGCACGTCGCCAGCCTCAAGCGTTTCCACTGCATTGACGACAGCCGCACAGGCGAATTCCGCATCTGACCACATATCGACCAGCCGGTGCTGGATTGCTTGGAAACTGGCGATCGGTTTGCCGAACTGCACGCGGTCCTTGGTGTAGGCGATGGTGATTTCGAGTGCGCGCGAGGCAATGCCAGCAAGCTCGGCAGCCAACGCCAGCCGCGAGCGAAGAATGGGAGCTTCGAGCAATGCATCGGCGCTTTCGGCGCGTGAAAGCACCTGGCTTTCCGGCACCTCGCACCCGGCGAACGACAGGCTGGCAATCATCGCACCGTCGATGCCCGGCCGCTGGTTGATGGCAAGGCCGGTAGTTGCCGCAGGCACGCTGAGCAACAGGCAACCTTCCGTCGAATCTGCCACGACCAGAAAATCCGTCGCCGAAAGCGCAGCATCTACGAAGTGCTTTTCGCCCGTCAGTGCAAAACCACCCGCAGTCACTGCCGCGACGACCGGCCTTGCATGGCTTGATTTCGACGGATTCTGCCATGCGGGAACCGCGATAATGCTTCCATCGGCAATGCCGGCGCAAAGCCGCGCGCGCTCTTCGGAGGCTGGAGCTTGTGCAAGTAGGACGCTGGCAAATACTGTCGCCATGGCTAGGGGTTCGGCAATCAGCGCCCGGCCGAGCGCTTCGCTCAGCACCGCCTGTTCGCGCATGCCGAGCCCTGCCCCACCGATATCCTCGGGCAACAGCAAACCGGTCCAGCCGGCCTCGGCCATCGCCGTCCATGCTTGCTTGTCGAGATCGCCGGCGCTTGCCCGCTTGTCGCGGAGCGACTTGGTGCCGGAATGCTGTGCAGCGAAACCTTCAGCGCTTTCGCGCAGCATCGCCAGCATGCCGTCCGTATCGTCAAACATTGCCTGCGGCATCATTCCTCCCTTGATGCAGAGTGGTGACGCTAGGCGATACCGCCAAGGCACACAATCTCTGCATAACCGTGCTGTTGATATTCACAGATGTGAAGTCGCCTTCACGCTGGCAGCGCGTGATCCCTGAACTGCTCGCGCAGTTTCGTCTTCTGCAGCTTGCCCGTGGCGGTATGCGGCAGCTCTTCAACGAAGGTCACATCGTCCGGCAGCCACCATTTCGCGACCCGCGTAGACAGGAAGTCCAGCAGCTCCTGCCGCGAAGGATCGGTGCCCGGCTTCTTCACCACGATCAGCAACGGCCGCTCCTGCCATTTCGGATGTGGCAGACCGATGACCGCCGCTTCTTGAACGGCCGGGTGCGCCACCGCGACGTTTTCGAGGTCGATCGAGCTGATCCACTCGCCGCCCGACTTGATGACATCCTTGGAGCGGTCAGTGATCTGGATGTAACCGTCGGCATCGATCATCGCCACATCGCCCGTCGCGAACCAGCCATCCGCGTCAAGAACATCGCCGCCTTCGCCCCTGAAGTAGCCGGAACTGACCCATGGTCCGCGCACCATCAGATCGCCGGCGACAGATCCGTCATGGGGAAGCGATTTTCCATCCTCCCCTGCGATCCTCAGTTCGACACCATAGATCGCCCTGCCCTGCTTGGCCTGGATCGTCACCTGCTCAGCCAGCGGCAAATTGCGATGCTTGGGCAGGAGATTGCCGATGGAGCCGAGCGGGCTTGTCTCGCTCATCCCCCAGGCATGGATGACGAAGGCGCCAAATTTTTCGTGGAATTTTTCGATGATGGCGCGAGGTGCCGCCGACCCGCCAACAACTACGCGCTCCAGCTTGATCTGCGAAAGATCGAGATCGGGGTTCTCCTCGATATGCTTGAAGAAACCGAGCCAGACGGTCGGTACGCCGAGCGAGAAATTGCACTCTTCGCGCACGGCAAGTTCATAGACGCTTTTGCCGTCGAGCGATGGGCCCGGCAGTACCAGCTTGGCGCCGCACATCGCCGCCGCATAGGGAATGCCCCAGGCATTCACATGGAAAAGCGGCACGACCAGCAGTACGCTATCGGCACTCGACAGCTTCAGCCCGTCACTGGAACAGGCGGTGAAGGAGTGTAGCACCGTGGAGCGATGGCTGTAGAGAACGCCTTTCGGATTGCCGGTGGTGCCGGAGGTGTAGCAGAGCGACGAAGCAGTTCTTTCGTCAAACAACGGCCACTCGAAATCGTCGTCCTCCGCTTCGACCAGCGTCTCGTAGCAAAGGCAGTCAGCAACATTGCTCGGCACATGCGCTGCGTCGGTCATGGCCACGAATTTTTCGACGCTCGCCAGCTTCGGCTGCAGCTTCGCCACCAGATCGGCGAATGTGATGTCGAAGAACAGCACGCGGCCCTCGGCGTGGTTGACGATGTAGTCGATCTGCTCGGGGAAAAGCCTGGGGTTGACCGTATGCAGCACGGCACCCAAACCGGAAACGGCGAAGTAAAGCTCCATATGGCGATGGGTGTTCCACGCCAGCGTCGCGACGCGGTCGCCCGGCTTCACGCCGAGCCGCACGAACGCCTTGGCGAGCTTGGCGGCGCGTGACCTGATGCCGGCATAGTTGGTGCGGTGTTCCGGCCCCTCGCAGGTCTTGCTGACGATTTCAACACCTGCGTGATAGCGTGCCGCATGCTCGACAAGGGTCGAGATCAGCAGCGGGCGGTCCTGCATCAAACCGAGCATAGGCATTTCCTCCAGCGCAACCGCGCTTGCCCGGTCTCCTCCGGCAGCGGTGCTCTGTAGGGAGAGTTCTCGACCGCCGGGCTTCCTGTCAAACAAAACGCAATTGCGAAGGGAAGTTTCACATCCATGAAACTGGCAGGCGTTACCTAAACTTTTGAAAGCTTCCTACTCCCCTCAGGCGAGCGGCGATGGCTCTGCAATCCTCACGATCGATTTGCCAGTGTTTTTTCCACCAAGCAGACCCAGAAATGCCGGGACGATACTGTCGAAACCTTCGGACAGATGCTCGCGGCTGACGACCAGACCTTCGTTCAGCCATTTCGTCATCTCACCTTCGAAGTCGGGGAAGTTGGGCGCGATGTCATAGACGATGAACCCGCGGATCGTTATCCGGCGAACCAGTATCCAGCGCATCAGTTCGGCCAATGCGCGAGGATCGCCAGCCCTCTGGCCGTCATATTGCGAGATCAGCCCGCACAGCGGCACGCGCGCAAAGTTGTTGACCAGCGGCAGAACCGCTTCCATCACCGGCCCGCCGACATTGTCGAAATAGATATCGACGCCGCTCGGGCACGCTTCCTTCAGTGCGCGGGCGAAATCCGGAGCGCGATAATTCACGCAGGCATCGAATTTGAGCTCTTCAGTCACGAAACGGCATTTTTCCTGCGAGCCGGCGATACCGACCACGCGACAACCCTTGATCCTGCCGATCTGGCCGACGAGCCCGCCGACTGCGCCGGCGGCGGCAGACACGACCAGCGTCTCGCCCGGTTTCGGCTTGCCGATTTCCAGCAGGCCGGCATAGGCGGTCTCTCCGGTCATGCCGAGGGGCCCAAGATAGGCAGTGGGACGGGACGTGCGTGGTGGAAGGCGCTTGACCGCCGTCGCCGACACAGCAACGAAATCCTGCCAGCCGCCCGCTATGGCCACCAAGTCCCCTCTCGAAAATCCATCGGCGCGTGTCTCCACGATCTCGGCAACGCTTCGCCCCGGGATCGTCTCGCCGATCTGCAAAGGCGGCGTATAACTCTCACGGTCATGCATCTTCAGACGTAGATAAGGATCCACCGAGAGCCATAAGTTGCGGCACAGGATTTCACCTGCTTCGAGCACCGGCATCGGCGCTTCACGCACGGTGAATGTATCGGCCTCCGGCCGTCCTTCCGGCCTCGCCGCAAAGGCGATTTGTCGGTTCGCTATCAATTCATCCTCCCACAGCCGACAAACGACATGAATACAACCTACTATCGCCGTCTTCGGACAATTTGATCGGGCCGGGCGGAACGGTCAAAGCGATAAGCTCTCATCGGCCCTGTTTCACCCTTGTGAAATTCGATTGTTCGTCTGCCCTTTTGAGCGGCGCCGGCCGACGTCGCCCATCGAGCCCGATCTTCGGCAATTCACATCCGTGAAACTGACGCTGCCTCCCCCAGCAGGATTGCGGCGTTGCCTCGTTCATCCATTATGCCGGCCTCTGAAAAGTCGCCGAAGAGAGCCGGGAGAAGCATAGTGAGCCAGTTGTTCGGCGAGGGCAGAATTGGCGGCCTTCAGGTCGAAAACCGCATCGTCGTCTCGCCGATGTGCCAATACAGCGCCGTCGAAGGCACGGCACAGCCATGGCATCTGATCCACATCGGCAATCTCATGATGTCGGGAGCAGGTTTGGTCATCATGGAGGCGACAGCGGTCGAGGATATCGGCCGCGGCACGCTCGGCTGCCTCGGAATCTACAGCGACGAGAACGAGAGAGCCCTGGCAGACCTCGTCGCGACTGCGAAGAAACTTTCGTCAGCCAAACTGGGTCTTCAACTGACCCATGCCGGCCGCAAGGCAGCAACAAGAACGATTCCGGAGCGCTGGCGCGGCGAGCCTCTACCGATGGACGAAGGCGCCTGGAAGCCAATTGCTCCATCGGCCATCGGCTTTGATAAGCACTGGCAGGTGCCCGAAGAACTCGATGACGAGGGTATCCTGCGCATCATCGATGCCTTTGCCCGCTCCGCGCAACGCGCCGACCGTGCCGGCTTCGACCTCATCGAGGTTCATGGCGCCCATGGATATCTTATCCACAATTTCCTTTCGCCGCTCTCCAACAAGCGCTCCGATAAATGGGGCGGCTCGCTTGAAAACCGCATGCGCTTTGCGCTGGAAATCGTCCGCTCGGTACGCAGCGTCTGGCCAAAGGAGAAGGCCTTCGGCTTTCGCGTCAACAGCACCGACTGGCATCCCGAGGGCTTCAGTCTCGATGATGCAGTCATCTTTGCGCAGGCACTGGAAGGAGCGGGTCTCGACTATGTCGTGATGTCTGCCGGCAATATCGCACCCGGCATATCCATCCCTCCCGCGACGCCCGGCCATCAGGTGCCGTTCGCCACGTCGATCAAGAAGAACACCGGCCTGGCGGCCATGGCTGTCGGCATGATCGGGCGCTTTGAACAGGCCGAAGCCATCATAGCCAATGACGAGGCCGACTTTGTAGCACTGGCCCGGCCGATGCTGGACAATCCGCGATGGGGTTTCCATGCCGCCGCAGCACTCGGCGCCGACATAGCCTATCCACCGCAATATATCCGCGCACGGCCCAACAACTGGCTCGGTTTCACCTATGTCCATCCGGAGGCCAAGCCGCCGGCATCCAGGTTACAACTCGACCGGCCACCCAGTGTGGCCTGGGACAGACCGAAGGATGCCTAGCTAGATGAGGTTCGTCCTTGCGGACTAGACTCCTCAGACAAACAGGAAGTCACTGTGCGAAAGCGTAGAGACGTGTGTGGTGTTGCCGGTCAGGATTACGATAAGCCCGGCCTCAGCGGTCCAAACCTTTGGTCAATGAATGATTTGGTCGAGGAAATACCGGGCACGGTCGGTCTGCGGTGTCGTGAAGAATTGCTCCGGTTCCGCCTGCTCCATGATACGGCCCTTGTCCATGAACACAACACGATCCGCCACTTCGCGTGCAAAGCCCATCTCGTGGGTCACGCACAACATGGTCATGCCATCGTTGGCGAGGCCCTTCATGGTTTCGAGCACCTCTTTCACCATCTCAGGATCGAGAGCGGATGTTGGCTCGTCGAAGAGCATGACCTTGGGTTGCATGCAAAGCGCCCGCGCAATGGCAACGCGCTGCTGCTGGCCGCCGGAAAGCTGGATCGGATACTTGTTTGCCTGATCGGGAATCTTCACGCGCTCAAGGAAATGCATGGCGCGGTCGACAGACTCCTTGCGTGAAAGGCCCCCGGCAGACATGGGCGCGAGAACGCAATTTTCCAGTATGGTCATATGCGGGAAAAGGTTGAAGTTCTGGAAGACCATGCCGGTTTCACGCCTGACCATATCAACTGATTTCTCATCTTGCGTCAGCTTGATGCCATTAACGAAAATCTCGCCGCCATCATGCTTTTCGATGTGATTGATGCAGCGGATCAGCGTGGACTTCCCGGACCCTGAAGGTCCGCAGATCACAATCCTTTCGCCTTTTGACACCGCGAGATTGATATCGCTCAGTGCCGTGAAATCGCCGAACCGCTTCTCGACCATCTGCATACTCACCGCGAGAGGCGTAGTGCCGTCCTTTTGAATACCGGAATTGTTCATTTTGATTTCTGCCTCCGATGTTCAATGGCGGACGGCTGCCGATTTGGCATTTCGCGATACTGAGCGCCCGAAATGCCGTTCGAGCTTTTGCTGTACGAGATCCCACGCGGAGACAAGGAACAGGTAGTAGACCGTCGCCGCGGCATAGACTTCGAGAATCTGGAAGTGCTCCTGCATCAGCATATCGCTCCGGCGCATGATCTCCTCGACGGAAATCACTGAGGCGAGTGACGTGGCCTTGAGAAGCGAGTTCACGGAATTCCCGAAAGGCGGAATGATAAGACGGAACGCCTGCGGCAGTGTCACGCGCCAGAAGATCGTTTTCTTTGGAATACTCAGAGCCCACGCAGCCTCACGCTGCCCATCGGGCACCGCCATGAAGCCGCCGCGGATGATCTCGGCCAGATACGCTGCCTCATGCAGGATGAGACCGATGAGTGCCGACCCGATGACGCCGAACTTGATGCCGAGCTGGGGCAGGCCCGTATAGATCACCACGAGCTGGATCAGCAGCGGGGTTCCGCGAAAGAACCATACATAAACCTTCGCGAAACCGTAGAGCAGACGGTTGCTGGACATCCTCATGAGAGCGATGACCATACCCAGGATGAGGCCGCCAAGCACACCCGCCACCGTCAAGCCGACGGTGATAAGGACGCCGCCCAGCAAGAAGTGATTGAAGAGGTAATCCACGAAAGCGGCGGGATCGAAGTAGCGCACGGCTTATCTCCTTACCGAGTGAGGCGGACGATCAGACCGGTCCCGGACCGACGATTTCGAGAGGCTGATCCGGCAGCAGTGCCGTTAGGCCGAACTTATCAAAAAGCGCCTGATAAGTGCCATCGTCCCTCATCTCATTGAGTGCCTTCACGACAGCCTCGGCAACAGTCCTGTTGCTGAAGGCAAGCGTAGTTCGTGCTGCGCCTAAATCGGTCAGGGCCTCCTTGACGCGCCCCTTGCTCACGACTTCACGGGCAACACTGTCCACCAACAGCGCATTGTCGACCTGTCCGGCGAGCAGTGCACTGACAACGTTCGTCGCGGTCGGGAAGGTCCTCATGTCGACAGCTTCGCCGGTGGCGGCAGCATGCTCGTCGCTGAACTTCTTAAGCCAGTTCATCTGGTATGAGCTCACCTCCACAGCAGAAACCTTGCCCAGCAGGTCTTCCGGCTTGGTGTATTCGCCGTCGCTGTCCGGTGCGACGACGATCGACACCGACTGACGGCCGTAAGGGACCGTGTACATGAGCTTGGAGCGTTCCTCGGTCCAGAACATGCCGGTGTTGAGACCGTCGATACGGCCGGCATTCATGGCGGGGATCATTGCCGGAAAATCCATACGCACGAGTTCGACCGGCATGCACAGCCGTTTGCCGATCTCGGCGGCTAGTTCGACATTCAAGCCTTGGAGGTTGCCGTCCTTATCGATGAACTGTTGCGGAGGGTTGGTCGGGTTGATCGACAGGAGGAGCTTGCCCGCCTCCGTCAGGTTCTTGTCGGCGACGGCCGGAGCGCATTGGGCGAAAGCGGCAGCAGGGAATAGAATGAAGGCGGCAACGGTGCCCGCCTGGATGATTTTCGTGAACATGTTCTTACCTCTGAAGTTTTCTTGTTTGATTCATTCATGTGAGTTTTTCTTATTGGACGTCCGTCGCGCCGAAAGCCGCTCACCGCACGTCATTACCACAAGGTTCCCCGCCCGGAACAAGGAGCTCACCCGATGGAGCGCAACTGTATCCGGGTGAAATTTCGCACATAAGGCTCGAAGGGACCGAAGCCTTTCACTTCGAGAAATTCCGGCGTCTCGAAAGCCCATTGCCCTGCGACTTCATAGACCGCCGCATATTTCGGACCGTCGCCGATCGAGACGAATCGTTGCGCCGACAACCAGCCGGGACAGGCGAGCAAGTCGGGGAAATGGGTATCGAGATACCAGGCGTTGAACGCTTCTTCATGGTCGGGATGGATGTCGACCCGCACAATATGGGTGAAAGGTTCATCGGTCATCTCGCCGCTCCTGGAAACCCTCGGACGTCACCAGCCCTGCCGGCAGCGGCAAGAACCTTCGCGATGTTCGTTGCTATATCCGGCAAAGCCAACATCATCGGCGGACGCGGCGCTGCGTTGTGGATCACGCCGAGAGCAGCAAGGCCGGCCTTCATGCGGGTATGCATATCGATCAGCGGTGACGGCCCATAGATTGCCCGGACGATCGGAGTGAGCCGATCATTGACGGCGCGCATGGCCTTCAGATCCTCTGCAACCGTCGCCGCCCATAGCTCCACGAAGAGATGCGGCGCGAGACTGCCGAGCCCGGAGAGAATGCCGTCAGCGCCGACGGCCATTTGCGGCAGCATCCAGTTGTAGTTCGATGCCAGAACGGCGACGTCGGGGCTGTGCTGCTTGATTGCACGCCAGTTATCGTCATAGGCAAGCATGGTGTCACTGCCTTCCTTGATGGCGATGACTCCGTCGATCGTCGCAAGCTCACACAGTGTCTGCGTCGAGTAGCCGAAACCGGAAGTCACCGGGTACTGGAATAGCGAGACGGGAATGTCGATCGCCTCCAACACCGCCCCGACATAGGCCGCAGGTGCGCGCGCGGTCACTGACGCCCCGCCGCCGAGCGGCCCGGGCGGAAAGAGAACCGCGCAATCTGCGCCCGCTTCCTGTGCGAGCCGCGCTTCTGCAACAGCTTCCGCGGTGGAGGTCGCGATGATGCCTGCGAGAAGTGGCTTGCTACCGATATGAGCGCGTGTTCGCTCGATGACCTGCCGGCGCTCGCCCTGCGTCAGCAAACCGCCCTCACCCGCGTGACCGTTGACGAGAGCGGCCGTCACGCCATCGGGCACGACACAATAGTCGAGCACCCTGGCGTAGTCGTCCCAGTCGATCGACAGATCGTCTCTGTAGGGCAGTAGCGTAGCGACCGTTACGCCGCGAAGATCGGAACCGTTGATCGGCCGGCTCATGCCGCCACCTTCTTTCTCGGAAACTTGAGGGTGGCACGCGCTTTCAGAACCTCGAGGCCATCCTCATTGCGGGCGCTTGCTTCCCAGACGATCGTGCGGGTCTCGTCGTATTGCTCGGCGATCCAGACCTCGAAGGTGATCGTGTCATTGTAGAAGACCGGCCCGGTGAACCAGAACCGATCCTCGATCGAGACGCCGATCGTTCCGACGAGTTCGCTCGTCAGAATGCTGGTGCACAGGCCAGCCACCATGATGCCGGGGGCAAGGCGGCGACCGAAGCGGGTGGCGCCGGCGTAGGCCTCATCGACGTGGACGGGCCCGAAATCTCCCGTGGCGGCAATGTAGAGAGCCCCGTCCGCTTCCGTGATGGTCTTTGACAGGGCAACCCTGTCTCCAGCCTTGAGGTCGTCGAAGGATTTCGGTTCGTACATCTCGTCACTCCTTCATTTCGAAAGGGACGAGGCGTGCAGTGCCGGACACGACGGTTTCACCCGAAACGGAATTCTTGCAGGTAATGCTGCAGGTGACCTCCTCGCCATCGATCACGGTGATCGCAGCACTTGCCTCGACGGAATCGCCCACGATCACCGGTGCGGCGAACGACAGAGCTATGTCACCGATGCGGCGCGTCGGGCCGCCGAGCTGCGCAAGGCAGGTCGTCGCTAGCGCCGAGACCGCAAGTTCGAAGGAGACCAGATTGGCAGCGCCGACCTTGCGGGCCTTGGTGGCGTCCACATAAAGCGGGCCGAGATTGCCGCTGATGCCGGTGAACATCGCCTGTTCGGCGACGGTCATCGTCTTGCGGAACGAGAAGCTTTTGCCGATCGTCAGGGGAGCGTGTGCATTCATGGCTTGTCCTTAGAGAGTGAGGCCGTTCTTGATGGTGCTGCGGGCGACCAGCATGCGATGGATTTCTGACGTGCCGTCGTAGATGCGGGTCACGCGGGCATCGCGGTACATCCGCTCCAGGGGCAGCTCCTTGGTGAAGCCCATGCCACCGAAGACTTGAATCGCCCGGTCGACTACGCGGCCCTGCATCTCGGAGGCAGCAACCTTGACCATGGAAACCTTGTCGCGCGGTTCGAGGCCCTGGTCGATTTCCCACGCTGCGTTCATCACCATCATCTTGACGGCGAAGATCTCGATGGCGCTGTCGGCGATCAGCTTCTGAACCATCTGGAATTCGCCAATCGACTGCCCAAACTGGCGGCGTTCGCCCGCATAGCGCCGCATCATGTCGAGCGCACGGGTCGACATTCCGACCGCGCGTGCACCGATATGGGCTAGCCGGATTTCCAGAACGCTCTTCATGATCAGCTTGAATCCGTTGCCGACTTCCCCGAGCACGGCATCGGTCGGAATACGGCAATTGTCGAACACGAGTTCGGCGTGACCATACCCGCGATGCCCCATCATGGGCTGCGTACGGGCAACCGTAAAACCCGGCGTGCCCTTGTCGACGAGGAAGAGCGTGATGCCACCGCGAGCCCGCTTCTCGGAATCCGTCAGCGCCATGACGATGACATAGTCGGCGATGTCGCCGTCACTGATGAAGTGCTTGGTGCCGTTGAGAACCCAATAGTCGCCCTCACGGCGTGCCGACGTGCTGATGGAAGCTGCATCGGACCCGGCGCCTGGTTCGGTGATCGCCATGGCGCAGATCAGGTCGCCTTGAATGGTCGGCAACAAGTACTTCTCGATCTGCTCGCCTTCGCATGCCATCAGCATCGGATAGGCTTGGCCGAAAACACGACGGATCAGCGCATCAGACGTCTTGCCGAACTCTTCCTCAACGAGGCAATGATCGATGCAGGAAAGGCCACCACCGCCAACTTCGGCCGGCATGTTCATCGCAAAGAGACCGAGCTCCTTGGCTTTCGCCTTGACGCGCTTCAAAGCCTCCGGCGGGATTACCGCGTTCAGCTCTGTCTCGTCCTCCAGCGGCTGCACCTCGGTCTCGACGAATTTGCGGACAGTCTCGACCAGCAGCCGGCTTTCATCCGACAGGGAAAAATCTACCATATTGTTGCATCCAGTATGCCCGAAGGCGTTGCGTCAGGCGGCAGCCGATGTTCTTGGAACCCCGACCACTCCCCTCTCGATTAGTTCGGCTTGCCTTCCCGCGGGCAGGCCAAGTTCGGTCATAATGTCCTCGCTGTCAGATCCGGCGTAGAGTGGCATCGTGCGCACGCCAGGTGCCGCGCCATCATATCGAAGCGGGTGCGTGACAAGCGTCACCGTCTTGCCGTTCACGACCGCGTCTTCGAACACGCCATTATGATTGGCCTGCGGATCGGTTCGCAGATCCTCATAGGACTGAACGCGCTCGTACCAGATGGCGTGCTCGTCGAAACGGGCGCTGAGTTCGGCGAAGAAATAGCCGCTCAAGACGTTGGCCATCACCATCGCATAGCGATCACGCTCCCGGTAACGGTCAATCGATTCGATCGCTTGCAGGTCGGCATTGTCGAGCGCGGCGGCCAATTTACGCGCATCGTTCATCGACAGCACGATGGCAGCATCTTTCAGGTGATAGAGCCCGTAAGGAGCATCATGATACCAACTGCCGACATTCGGGCCTCGCTCTAGCAAGGTCTCGCGTCCTGGCGCAGCGTAGTATTTGGTCAGTGCCTCGACCTGCAGGTCTATGGCTGCCGAAAAGAGGCTGCTTTCGATCCGCGTGCCTTGCCCTGTCTGCAGACGCCGGACATAGGCGCCGAGTACCCCCATCGCGAGCAACGAGCCACCGTGCTGGTCGACGACGGCCGCGCCGACGACACGCTGTCCTCTTTCACCGCCGCCGGTTGCAGCCACAAGGCCTGATCTTGCCTGCATCAGAAGGTCCTGGCCGGGTCTGCTGGCCGCCGGACCCGTCGCGCCCAGGCCTGAAGCGGACGCATAGATAATTGCGGGGTTGAGTTCGCGAACGGCTTCGTAGCCCAGACCAAGCCGCTCGAGAACACCTGGCCGATAATTCTCGACAACTACATCTGCTTCCGCAATGAGCTGCCGGGCCAGCTCGAGCCCCTCGGGAGATTTGAGGTCGAGGGCAATACTGCGCTTGTTGCGATTGACTGCCAGCGAAAAGGCGCTGACATCCGTGACCCAGGAATTTCCGCCAGACCAGTGACGCTCGAAGGCTCCCTGGAGGGGTTCGATCTTGATGACATCGGCGCCCATGTCCGCAAGATACTGGCAGCAGGCCGGTCCTTGCAGATAGTGACAGAAACTGACCACTTTCATGCCTATGCCGAGCGGATTGTTCACGATCTCGCTCCAATGGCTTTATCGGCGATCAGGCGTTCGATCTCATCGGGCGCATAACCGATCTCCGACAGAACATCGCGGCTCTGCGCGCCAAGCGCCTGGGGAACCAGCCTTATTTCCGGTGACCGGCCGTCATATCGCGCCGGATGCATGACCATGGTGATGGGTTCGCCGCCTGCGCCTTCGACGGTCTGGAACACGCCCGCATGCGCGAGCTGGGGATCCGTCTTGAGGTCGGCATAGTCTTGTACCGGGGCATGCCAGATCTTTCCGGCCTCCAGGACGGGTAGCCACTCGGCAGTAGTCTTTTCGGAAAGACGCGTGGCAACGAGATTGGTTATCTCCTCACGCCGCGAGAAGCTATCTGCCTCCCCGAAATCTGCCATTGCCTCGATCTCCAGCGATGCCGCCAGCACTTTTGGAGATGCCATCGATATAGCGAGATAGCCGTCTGCCGTCGCATGGATGCCATAGGGGCCAGGGCTAAACCAGGATGCGATGCCGGCGGGACCACGCGTCGTCGGCGACGGAGCGCCATTCAGCCAAGCCGTAAGCGGTTCGACCTGAAGGTCGATCGCTGCCTGATAGAGATTGACCTCGACCAATCGGCCCTCACCGGTCTTCGCCTTGGCAAGGAGCGCAGCCAGAATGCTCATTGCGTAAAGGGTTGCTGCATGCTGGTCGACGATTACCGCTCCGACCGGCGTCGGCGCGCCGTCCGCCCGGCCCGTACGTGCCGCAAGCCCGGACATAGCCTGCAGCAGAAGATCCTGACCGGGGCGATCCCTGTACGGTCCATCGCCTCCAAAGCCGGTCGCGACCGCATAAATCAGCGTCGGATTGATCTTCTTTAGGTCCGTGTAGCCGACACCCAGCTTATCCATGGTGCCCGGACGGAAATTCTCCATGACCACGTCGACGTCCTCGACAAGCTTCCGCACGACCGCGATGCCGTCCGGGTGCTTCAGATCGATGGCGAGGCTGCGCTTGTTTCGGCCTGTGGCGAGGTGGTTGACGCTGTCGCCGGCCACGAAATGGTTGGCCACGGCCCAATTGCGCTGAAAGGCGCCTTCAATCGGCTCGATAGCGATAACGTCAGCACCCAGATCTGCAAGAGTCTGGGCCGCCAGCGGCCCTGCCAGATAGTGATTGAAACTCAAGATCTTCACGCCTTGCAGTAGTGTCATTGTGCAGCCATGCCTTACCGTCGACGCCCTGCGCGCTTTTTAGCCACAGATCGCCCTTGCTCATTGATTGAGCAATCATACGGTCGGATTTTCGAATGGCGCAATATGCGGATCAATTATATGATGACGTGACTTCATAATTGATATGTATAAAAAATGCTGTTTTTATTGTCAAAAATCACACAGCGAATCACTAAGGTTTCAGCCCATGAATCTTCGACAGCTTGAAGTCCTTCGCTCGGTCATGCGCACTCGTTCGACCATCGCAGCAGCTCAAGATCTGGGGATGTCGCAACCAGCCGTATCGAACGCCATCAAGAATGCCGAGGCTTCACTTGGCTTTCTGCTGTTCGACAGGGTCAACAAAAGGCTCATCCCAACCCAGGAAGCGCATATTTTGCTGGCTGAGGCTGAACCCTTGTTCCTCATGCAGGCGGTTGTAAACCAGACGGCAATGGATCTGCGCAGCGGGCACAAGGGCCGGATGAGAATTGCCGCAACCTCAGAACTTTCGGAATCCCTGCTGCCGCAGGTAGTCGCTCATTTCAGCAAGATCCACACCGGCATCGACATCTCGCTTGAGACACAGCGACTGGACAACCTTCTCGAATATGTCGAGACAGGCATTGCCGACGTCGGCTTCGCGATGGAGCCACACCCCCGCCCCACGCTTGAATATTTGCCGCTGGCAACGCTCGACATGGTCTGCGCCTGCCACATCGAAAGCCCGTTGAGCAGTCTGCCGTTCGTTACACCCACCGATCTCAGAGATCTTCCGCTCATCAATGCACGCACGAGCAGCCGCATCAGTGGACTCGTCGAGGCGGCCTTCCGCAGTGATAAAGTCTCCTACAATCCAACCATTGATGTCCGCTTCATGAATGTCGCAGGCCACTTTGTCGAAGAGAAGCTGGGCGCCACGATAATGGACGAATTGACCGCTTCTTCGCGGCGTTACACCGCTCTCAAAAGTGTACCGTTCAAACCGCTGACACAGGTGACAGTGTCAGCAATAGTCTCTTCGAGTCGGCCTCAACAACGTCTTACAAGATCCCTGGTAGGCACTGCCCGCAACGAGATTCAGCGCCGTCTGGGCCGGAAGCCAACAGCTTAGAGAATCGGAAACGCTTGCTGGATCAGTCCGGTACGTGGGGGCAACCCTTCGGCACGGTTCCTACCGTGCGCGTCGGGCAGGGACGCGCGTGCTTGGTTTCGGCATGACGTTTCAGTTCTAATTTGACGAGCGAGTGCTGAGCGCCGCGGAATCGGATGCTCGATCCGAAGATCTTTGCCGAATTTTGCGATGCCTACGCGCGGGAGACCATGGAGAGCCGTGTGAACATCGAGGCTGCCCAAGCGCAACTGAGCCGTATCGGCCGCGAGGAGGAGAAGCTGATGGACCTCCACCTCAAGGATGCGCTTTCGCGGCGACAAGCTTCGAGCGTAAGTTTGAGTGCAATCGAAGCCCTAAGCCTTCAACTGCTGGCGTCGAAACCCGCTACCCTAGGAGGTGCTTAAATCTGCTCGTTACCTTGATGTCCACGCGAAAGAGCCGGAGGCAAGGGTTCCGACATGTAGCCCTTCACCGAAGCCGAACGCGGATCATACAGCGGCGCATCGCCTGATTCTGATCGCAATAGGCGTAGTACTATTACTTCGGAACGGGCTTCAATCCATCATCGCTGTCCGAAACGGACGAAGGGGCATCGTCCTTCGCCAGGATGCCGGCGATATGAGCAAAACTGAGAAAATCCCTTCGCGCTTGTTCAGCCGTCACCTCATCGACCTTGGCCGCAAAGCACGAGTTCATGGCAGTCTGGTACAACGGACCAAGACGGCCGGACTCCCAATTCTGAAGAAACGTCAGGGCATCGTCGACATCATAGATTTCCGACACATGCGCGGTGGGGTCAGCCTTGATCCGTACCGGAACTGTGAACTGCAGCTTATCCATCTGCGTTCTCCCTTGGCCCGACTAGTGTTTCACCGCTGGCTCCAGGAATATCTGCTCTGGCGTGCGGCCCATTTCAAGAAGATCGAGCTGGCGATTGTCGACATCATAATATTCGCCATCGACCAGGACGCGCGTCGTAACCTGTCCACCGGAGAACTTCTTGTCGACGATAACGACTCTATGGCGATCCAGCGCACGCTTGACGGCGTGCCGGGATGCCAAGTGCCTGCCAGTATCAAACCGTTGCTTCGGCATGGTTTCGGCCCGGATCAGTCCTCGTTCGTCGTAAACGCAGAACACGAGAGGAGGTTGCTGGTGACTGCAAAAAAACCACCGCTGCGCAGAACGCTCACTCGACAAACGTGCAGGGCCGCGGCCCGAATGCTTGAGGAGCGTCAGTTCAACCCGAATGATTGTTCACCGGAGAACTCCATGCGTTCAGTCGGGGGAAGCTGGAGAGCATTCAGGATCGCTGTGCGGCTCTCGCGGACCAGCACCTCACCATGGGTATGCACCAATAAGGTGTAGTCGCCGTGATCCTTGAGCGAAACGAGATGTTTGGCTTCGAAGGCAATCTTTTCGCCGTCGCCGCCGGTGAGTTGTATCCACATGATGAGCTCCGATCGGCGGCCAATGTGCGCCCTCAGTTCCAGAGCCACAACTACCTCTTTCGACGGAGCCCACGGCTGCTAGGCAGAGCCGGATCTTCGCGAAAGGCTCCAGATCAGCCTGCTTTGGCGAGAAGATCGTCTCCATTGAAGGTGATATGGAAAACCCGCCCGTCGAACAGGCTTTTGAGAATGTTCGACGGTTCGCGGGTCGCCTCGCGAATATCCGAAGACAGAGCCCTATCCATCGTAGCCAGATCCGGATAACGGGTCGCCAGTACGAGCGCATAGGTCGGCGCTCCGTCATCCATAACTGCCGGCCTCAGAACGCTGACGTCCTCGGCACCCGGAAACTGCCGCCACAAAGGGATCAGCGTATCTTCGAGAAGGCTTTCGAATGCGGCTTCGTTGCCGGGACGAACCACCCCCTCAAAGAAAGCCGTGCGGACGATCAATTGACCATCCCCATCTGCCGCGGCAGCCAGAGGGAGATTTCCGGGACCAATGATAGAACGATCAACGACACGGCCAGTACCGCCATGTACTTCATCATCGGACGTGCAACATTGTGCATCTTGGTTCCGGTCATGGCGTTGGTAACGAATAGGCCGACACCGATCGGCGGCGCGAACAGGCCGAAGCCCATGGCCACGACCATGACGACGCCGAACTGCAGCGGATCGATGCCGAACTGGACGGCGATGGGCGTGAGCAGCGGTCCAAACAGGATCATCGCCGGTGCGCCCTCCAGCACCATGCCGAAGAAGATCATGATACCGACGCAGATGAGCATCAGGCTGATCGCCCCGTAGTTATGGCCGAAGTCGACCATGACGGTGGAGATCTGGTCGGGAATGCGTTCTATGATCAGCGCATAGGAAAGGCTCGATGCAGCAGCCACGATGAAGAGAATGCTGCCGGTCATGGCAGCTGCGCGCATGAATAGGCCGACGACCGCCCGCCACGACAATTCGCGGAAGAAAACCGCACCGATGACGAAAGCGTAGACCACAGCAAAAGCCGAAATCTCGGTTGACGTCGCGATGCCCGTCGCAACGCCGCGCCCGATCATGATGATCATCGCTAGCGTCAGGCCGGCGCCACCGATCAGCGGCAGGAGCGGACGGCGCGGCGTGTCGACGAACACCTTTTCCAGATCGACCTTCTTTCCGTAGATGATCGCCATGACGACGAGCGCTGCCGCCATCAGGATCGAAGGCACGATGCCGGCCATGAACAAGCCCGCGATCGATATGTTCGAGACGAAGCCGAAGATGATCAGGTTAACGCATGGCGGAATGGCTTCGGCCATTACCGCGGTGCAGGCGAGCAAGCCAGCGGTTTCATTTTCGTCGCTCTCGGTTTTGCGCACCGCCGGCATGATGACGCCGCCAACGGCCGCAATGTCGGCGAATTTCGAACCCGAGACGCCTGAAAATAGCGCCGTTGCCATGATGACGATGACGTTCAGGCCGCCGCGAAGGTGCCCGAAGCAGCGCAGCAGAAGCTCGATCAGCCGGGAGGACATGCCGTTGATCTCCATGGCGAGGCCCGCAAGCACGAAGAATGGAATTGCCAGCAGCACGAAATGGTCGGCACCGGACGTGACCTGCTGGGCCCAGACATAAATGGGCAGCGACGGGTCAAGCATGAAATAAATCAGCGCTCCGAATGCCAGCGCAAATGCGATCGGCGTTCCGAGCACGATGCCGAAAATCGCACCAACCGAAAGCATCGCCAGCGGCGACAGGCCATCCTCCAGATTCTCGTTGAGATAATATGCAACCGCAGCCACGGCCAGGCAGGTTGCCAGCGCACAGAACGCTAACGACGCCGGGGAGCGCAGCGCATGCAGGATCGACAGCAGCGCCATGCAGAAGGTGCCGACGAACACCGGCAACAGGAACCACCAGCGTGGCAGACCGGTTGACGTCGTCTGGCCCTGCGTGTCCAGCAGAAGAGTGTAGACACCATAGCAGAGCGCCACCGAAATCAGCACCGTCAGCCACGAACCGATCGATTCCAGGAAAGGCTGCCAGCGCTTCGGGAACAGCGCCACGATGATATCGATGCCAATATGGTTGGAGCGCCCGATGGCCGATGCTGCTCCAAGAAAGATCATCGTCGACATCAGGCCGCTTGCCACTTCCTCCGCCCAGTCGAAGGGCTGGTGGAAGAAATAGCGCGCGACGACAGATGCGAAGACGATGGCGACGTCAATCGCCAGAATTGCACCACCCGCATACTCGATCAGAGCAAGCAGTCTCTCGGTGAATTTTTCCGACGAGAAAGCCGGATTCTCCGAGACTGGTATGGCGGAAGACACAAGTTTCATGACGTCACCTCAGGTCCTGCGTCTGCTCAGAGCGACGTCGAAAGCTGCATGATGTGCTTGAACATGGGCTCCGTCGACGGGTACTGCTTGAGGAACGACGGATAAAGCTCTGTTTCCATGCGCTTGTGCAGGTCGGCCATTTCGGCAGCCGGCACTTCCGTATATTCGAGCCCCTCGCCTTTCAGTCTGTCCATCGCCTCGGCCTCGACCTTCGGAACCTCAGCGCGGATAGCCTGGGTTGCAACGGCCGCGGCTTCCAGGAAATCCTTTTTCAGGTCGTCCGGGATCTTGGACATGCCGAGCTTGCCGATATAGGCCAGAAGCGGAGTGTAGATGTGGCGCGTCAGGAAGCCGTATTTCACCACCTCGTCCCACTTGTAGGCGAGAACCGTTCCCGGGTCATGCTCCATGCCGTCGACCACGCCGGTCTGGGCCGCAGTGTAGCACTCGTTGATCGGGATCGGCGTCGGTGTGGCGCCGATGATATTGAAGGTCTCGATGAAGGTCTTGGTCGGCAGCACGCGCAGCTTCACGCCGTGCAATTGCTCGATCGAGGTGATCTTCTTCTTGGTGTAGATGCTGCGCGAACCGGCCTGGAATCCCCATCCCAGGATGCTCACGCCGGTGCGCTCCTGCAGAAGCTTGTCATAGGCATCGCCGACGCCGGCATCCAGCGCTTTGGCGCAGTGATCGTAGCTGCGGAACAGGAAGCCAAGGTCGAGCATGCCGAATTCCGGCACCAGATTGGCCCATATCGACGTGCCGGTGATGATCATGTCGACCGAACCGGCACGGACCTGGTTCACCACGTCGGCTTCCTTGCCGAGCTGGGCATTGGGGAAATATTCGAGCACGATCTTATCGCCAACCCGACGCGCGAGTTCGTCCTGGAACGGCTTGAACCAGAGATAATGCGAGCCGAAACGCTCCGGCGGGGCCGAAGACGAAACGCGAAGCTTGATCGCGCGGGCTGCAATGGCCGGCGTGGACAGTGCTCCTGCAGCGAAGGCAGCAGCCGTGCCCTTCACAAAGGTGCGGCGTGAAATCGATTGGATGGCAGACATGGTTCCTCCCGTTCGTCTGAATGCGTTTGCAGTTCGGTGAATTCTCAATTTTCCGGGCTTGCGCTCGATTGCGGTTCCGGGATGATTTTGCCCGGGTTCAGAATGCCCTTTGGATCGAGCGCTTTTTTGATCGCGCGCATCACCTCGACGCCGCGCCCATGCTCGAGCTCCATGAACTTCATCTTGCCGGTGCCAACCCCGTGCTCGCCGGTGCAGGTGCCGCCAAGCGCAATGGCACGCTTCACCAGGCGAGTGTTCAGCGCCTCGGCCTCGGCCAGCTCATCGGGATTGTTCGGGTCGATCACCAGACCGAGATGAAAGTTTCCGTCGCCGACATGTCCTACGGTGGAAATGAAGAACGATGCGGACGCGATATCCTTCTGTGTCTCGGCAATACAAGGGCCAAGGCTTGAAATCGGAACACAGACGTCCGTGCTCCACACCTTTGCCTGCGGGCGCATTGCCTGAACCGCATAATGGACATTGTGCCGCGCCTTCCAGAGGGCTGCGCGCTTATCCGGATCGTCCGCGCTCTCGAAATCGAGCGCGCCGTTCTGCTCGGCAAGTTCCCTTGTGAGCGCGACCTGCTCAGCCACTCCGGCGGGCGAGCCGTGAAATTCCATGAACAGCGTCGGCGTCTCCTTGTAACTGAGCCCCGAATAACGGTTCGTCGCCTCGATCGTGCGCGAGTCGAGCAACTCGACACGCGCGATCGGAATGCCGCACTGGATAATGCCGACCACCGTGGCGATCGCTTCGTCGACGGTATTGAAAGGGCAGATCGCCGCCGAAACCTTTTCCGGGATGCCATAAAGACGCAGCGTCAGTTCGGTGATGATGCCGAGCGTGCCTTCCGAGCCGACCAGAAGACGGGTGAGATCGTAGCCCGCCGACGACTTGCGCGCCCGCCCGCCGGTGATCACCACGCTGCCGTCCGCCATCACCGCGGTCAGCGAGCCGACGTTCTCACGCATCGTGCCGTAGCGCACCGCATTGGTGCCGGAAGCGCGGGTAGCAGCCATGCCGCCAAGCGTGCTCTCGCCACCCGGGTCGACGGGAAAGAACAAGCCCGTATCGCGCAAATGATTGTTCAGCTGTTGCCGGGTAACGCCCGCCTCGATTGTTACATCGAGATCTTCCGGACGAACGGCGATGATGCGGGTCATGCGGCTGAGGTCGAGACTGACGCCACCCCGAAGCGCACAGACATGACCTTCCAGCGACGTCCCTGCCCCGAAGGGAACCACCGCAACCCCGTGATCGGCGCAAATGCGCACGATCCTGGAAACCTCCTCTGTCGTCTCGGCATAGCACACAGCGTCGGGAGCCTGAACGGCGTGATAGGATTCGCCGCGCCCATGATGTTCGCGATCGGCGAGACTGAGCGTAAATCTCGGGCCGAGGAATGCGGCCAGCGACTCTGCAACTGCCTGAGGCAGGCCAACAGACCTGCCGCCATCGCTCGACGCGTGAAAACCCATGAATTGTCCTCCCAGACGGCATCGATACCGATCGATCGCCGCAAGCTGCGGTTCCACTAGCAGCAAACTTGTCACAGGGCAATACACTGTGCCTTGGATACCGTATACTGAATGTGCAAAAATAATTGCCTTGGTCAAAGCGCCGGTTTTCTTGTAGGTGGAACTGGATGATGGACGTTCCCTTCGCGGTCGAATCGTATGGGGAGCACAATTTCGCCGAATACAACCAGGTTGCCGCAGCATGCTCCCCGATCTTCAGATCGATTTACCGAAATCGCTTTCCTCGATAGTCGAGGACCGCATCCGCAACGCCATCATCAATGCAGAACTCGCTTTCGGGCAGGCTCTGCCAGAAGACAGCATGGGCTTGTCGATGGGGGTCAGCCGGACACCGATGCGCGAAGCGCTGACGCGCCTGCAAACGCAGGGACTGGTGGTCATCGTGCCGAAGAAAGGCACCTTCGTCTTCAAGCCTACGCTTGCCGATGCCGAGCAGCTGGCCTCATTCCGCCTGACGCTGGAGATGGAGGCCGTGCGCCGTTGCCACACGCATGCTCCAGAAGCCACGGTGAAGTCGATGAGAGCAGCAGTGGAGGCGATGCGCGCGGCACGCTCTGCCGGAGACGGAAAAACCTATGCGCGTGCCGACACCGAATTCCATGAGAGCTTTTTCGCCAATTGCAACAACGCTTACCTGGCGAACGCCTACCATACGGTTTCTGGCCGAATCGCAGCCCTGCGCGCGCGCCTCTCAGTTTCCCATGCTAATGAGCAGGCGACCTCATTTGAAGAGCACCTGCAGATGGTCGGGGCCTTCTCGGAGGGAAAGCTCGCCCAGATGAACAAGACGCTCAGGCAGCACATATTGCGTGCTGCATCCGCTTATGAGAATGCCCTGCGCAGGATGGGCGTCGACGACGCCTGATCTTCCATCAACTCTAAGGGTCAGTTGGCGATTGCCAGCCGCCGCCGCAGCCGTGCTGTACGACCATTGCCTCGATCTGCGGCAAACCGCACGAAGGCATTGATGTAATTGTCCTTCGTCCGAAGGATATGCGCCTGAAGCATCGTGGCCAGCTCATCGCGCTTATCGTCCGCCAGCAGTTCGATCATCGTCGCATGATCCTTGAATGAGCGGTCGGGTTCGCCTTCCGCCCTGATGGCCAGATGCGTCCGAAGTGCCGCGACGCGTCCCAGAATCATATTGTAAGCCTGTTGCAGATAGCGGTTGCCGCAGCTGTGAAAGAAAGCTAGGTGGAACTCGGTATCGGCGCGGCCGTATGCCTGCATATCCTCTGCAGCCACCGCATTGGTCATGACCGACAGCTGTTTTTGCAGATAAAGGATCGTCTCTGCGATGTCGGATGCCGGCGTCAGGGCGATGGCCTGCTGCTCCAGTCCGGTACGGTAGTCGCAAAGTTCCGCGATATCCTCCAGCGTCGGGGTGAAAACATACGTGCCGGATTTTGGGACGATATTCACGAGGCCTTCGACCTGCAGCAGGTTGAGCGCTTCGCGAACCGGGGTGCGGCTGACCTCGAACGCCGTGGCCAACGTGTCCTCCGACAGGTTCTCGCCAAACTCGAATTCCGCGTCGACGATGGCAACGCGGATTTTGTCGGCGATGGTGACCGCCAGCCCCGGTTCGGATTTCGCAGTCGGTCTTCGCATTCCACTCCCGCTCGATCAAGTGTTCATAAGAGTTGTGCCAGCCGCCTCTCGTAGCCGCTGGCACCAACGATCGTCTAGTCTCGCCGCGCCTTCAGGCTCATGCAAACAAAGAAGCCGATGATCGGGAACACCGCCAGCGTGAGGAGTGCCAGCGAGAAGCTGTCAGTTGACGTCTTCACCCAGCCAACGATATACGGGCCGGTGAAGCCGCCGATCTGCGCGAAGCCGTTGATCGCAGCCAGCCCGCCTGCCGCGGCTGCGCCGCTCAGGAACTGGGTAGGCAGCGTCCAGAAGACACCGAGATACGACCACAGGAAGAACGCGCAGGCGCAGAGCAGAAGCAGGCCTATATAGGCATTCGGCGCCAGCGCGGAGGCGGCCAGAAACAGGCCGCCGAAGAGACCAGCGATGGCGGTATGGATCTTGCGCTCGCCGGTTCGATCGGAATTTCGCGAAATGACGACAAGGCCGATCGCGGCGAACACAAACGGGATCGCCGAGACGAAACCGGCCTGCACCGTGGTCAGATCACCAATGCTCTTGACTATCTGCGGCAGCCACATGATCACGCCATACACGGCGATACCGTTGAACATGTAGACGATGGTCAGCATCCAGATACGGTAGTCTCTGAAGATCTCGCGCAGACTGTGACGTGTGTCTGCCGGCGCATTCTTCTGGTCGGCCGCGAGTTCGCGCAGCAGCCAGGCCTTTTCGTCTTCAGCTAGCCACTTGCTGTCCTTTTGCGGAGAATCGACCAGGTAGAAGAAGGTGAAGATGCCAAGCAGCACCGCAGGCAGGCCTTCAAGTATGAACATCGCCTGCCAGCCATGAAGGCCGAAGAGCCCCTCGCCGGCATCGATCAGCCAACCGGAAATCGGTGCGCCGATAACGATGGAAAGAACCGTGGCCGCCATGAAAAGCGCTGTTGCACGCCCCCTCTCCTTCGCCGGATACCAATAAGTCAGGTACAAGAGCACGCCGGGCGCAAAACCCGCCTCGGCGACACCAAGCAGAAATCGCAGAATGTAGAAGGAGGTCGGGCCCTGGACGAAGGCCATGGCGCAGGAAACGATGCCCCAGGTCACCATGATGCGGGCAATCCAGATGCGCGGACCGATCTTGTGCAGGATCATGTTGCTGGGAATCTCGAAGGCGAGATAGCCGATGAAGAAAATGCCGGCGCCAAGACCGAACATATAGGGCGTCAGCCCGATATCCTCGTTCATGTGAAGGGCCGCGAAGCCGATATTCACGCGATCGAGATAGTTGACGATGAAGCAGATAAAACAAAACAGCACGATCCGAAGGTTCAACTTCTTGATGGTGCGATCGCGAAGACTCGTATCGCTCGACGCGCCTTCGGCGTGAATGGCATTGGCCATTGGCAACCTCCCTTAAAAAACAAACAGGCCTGCCCGGCAGACCTCTCCCGGTGCACGCTATAGGTCCAAAAATTGAAACGCACAAGTGGGGTACATAAACTAGAACCCTAGTTGACATTTGGCAGGCTGTGCCGTTTTGTGCGGCCAAATTCATTCGGCATAGGGAGAAGCCAATGCAGCATTTGCAGCCGCATGCAGTGCAATCTGCTTTCTTCAAGGATCGCGTAGCTTTGGTAACCGGCGGCGCGTCGGGCATCGGATATGCGGTTGCAGGCAAGCTTGTCAGCCTGGGCGCCAAAGTTGCCATCTGGGATATCCAGAAGGAACGCCTCGACGAATGCCAGGCACGCTACGGCGACCGTGTTTTGACGCGATCGGTTAATGTTTCCGACAAGGCCGCTGTCTCGAAGGCTATGGACGAACTCACCACGGCCTGGGGCGGCGTTGACCATTTGCTCAACAATGCCGGCATCATCGGCCAGCGCATGACCGTCCAGGATTTCGATGGCGACGAGCTCGATCGCGTTCTTGCGGTCAATCTCAAGAGCATGTTCTACGTTTCGAGTGCCTTCATACGCGCATCGGGCGCAGAGTCAGGGCGGTCTATTGTCAATTTGTCGTCGATCGCGGCCCGCACAGGCGGCATGGTCGGCAACATCGCCTACGCCACGACCAAGGGAGCGGCCGCGTCCTTTACCTACGCGCTGGCAAAGGAACTCGCCCCCCATGTGCGGGTAAATGCGCTGGCGCCGGGCGTCATCAACACGGAAATCCAGAAGGATGTGTTCGCCGATCCGGCCAACATCGAGGCCATGGCCAATCTCATTCCGCTGAAGCGGCTGGGAACGGCCGAGGAAGTCGCCGATGCCGCCGTCTGGCTGCTTTCTGATGCTGCCGCCTACATTACCGGCGTGGTGCTGGACGTTTCAGGCGGCCGATAAGAACACGCAAGGGAGAGAACCTGATCATGAACAAGGCCCTCGAACTCAAGGCACTCATCGACAGCGGCACCATCGTCCAGGCTCCGGGCGCGCCGGACCCGCTCGTCGCCCGGCTGGTACAGTGCGCCGGTTTCCCCGCCGTCTACATGACCGGTTTCGGCGCCACCGCTTCCCGGCTCGGATTGCCGGACATCGGCCTGCTCAGCCAGACGGAAATGACCACCCATGCGCGCGATATGGCCCGTGCGGTCGACATTCCGATCATCGCTGACGCCGACACCGGCTATGGCGGTCCGGCAAACATCATGCGTACGGTCGAAGAGTACATCCAGGCCGGTGTTGCCGCGATCCATCTCGAAGACCAGCAGCTTCCTAAGCGCTGCGGCCAGCGCGCCGGCGTTCGCGTCATTTCGGCCGAGGAGAATGTCCGCCGGCTTCAGTGCGCCGTAGAATCGCGAAAGCAGAATCCGCTTCTGATCATCGCCCGCACCGACGCGATCCAGAGCGAAGGCATCGACGAGGCCATCCGTCGGGCAAAACTCTACCAGGGTGCCGGCGCAGACCTCGTCTTTGTCGACGGTATCAAGAAGATCGCTGACGTCGAAGCTGTCGCGAAGCATGTTTCTGGCCCGAAGGTCGTCAGCATCGTCGACGGCAACGAAACCATCGCGCTTACCGCTGCCGATCTGCAGGAAATGGGCTTTAACGTTGTCTTTTATGCACTGTCGGCCCTGTTCAGCGCTGTCAAGGCGGTGGAAGACACGCTTGCCGCCATGAAGCGCGACGGCACGCCCAAGAACCGTCAAAGCGACATGGTAACCTATGCGCAGTTCAGCGACCTGACCGGACTCTCGGCCTATGACGCGCTTGATGATCGCTACGGCTGGTCGACGCAACGATAAGCTCTCAGACGGCGACGACTTTGAAAGGTCGCCGCCTGTTCCCTGGCTCAGCGGCTGGATGATCAACGATGGTCGCTGTAGCCGAGAGCAATGCCGATGGTACGGGCAGCCTCCATCACATCGACGGAGAACTGTCTTAGCTGTTTGCGTTTGATGCGTGAATCGGGGCCAGACATGCCGATCGCGCCGATGAGCTCTCCCGAACGGCCGAGGACGGCACAGGCGACGGCTGCGATGCCATCGCGCCATTCGCCGTGGAGAACTGCCGCATAACCCTGCTGGCGCACCAGCTCGATGTCCTGCTTCAACTCTTCGATCGTTGTGCGGGTCGTATCCGTATAGTGCTTCAGATGCGGCTGGAAGCGATCGAGATAGCTGTCGGGCATCTGGGCGAGCATCGCCTTGCCGGTGGCGACCGTGAAGGCCGGCGCGCGCGATCCAACACTGGTATGGGCGCGGATATGATGGGCGCTCTCGATCTTGTCGAGATAGATCACGTCGGTATCCTCCAGCACCGACAGGTGTACGGTCTCGCCGGTAATCTCGGCGAGCCTGGTCATTGCCGGCCGTGCGACCTTGGTCAGATCCATGCGGCGAATGACGTGACTGCCCAGTTCCCAAAGCTTCGTCGTCGGCTCGTAGGTGCTGTAGGGCGGGAGTTGACGAACATAGCCCTGCTGCTGAAGCGTCACGAGCAGCCGGTGGACATTGCTCTTGGTAAATTTGAGCTCGGTCGCGAGATCGGTCACGCCGCGAGGTGCCTCGCTGACCGCAAGGGTCTCCAGCAGGCGCAGTCCCTTGATGAAGGCTTTGTCCATTCCGCAACCGTTGAGTAACTCTTCCCGCTTCGCTCTATCACGGTGGTCGAATGGTTCCAACCGCAGTGGCCGCAGCAATGTTTTTGCTGCGGCCACTGGTTTTCAGGTCTTACTGAGCAAGAAGTTCGTTCAGCTTTTCCTGGCCGTATTCCTCGTTGGTCGACTTGCCGTCAGGTGACGGTGCGCCCCAATAGTCCGGGCTCCACTCGATAGCCTTGGCGACGTTTTCCGGATTGTTGGCCCAGTAGAGACTGACTTTCGGATCCGCGGCTGCGAAAACGAGCGGCGAAGGAACAGCCACAGGGTAGAGCGTGGTGAGTTCCGCAGCGCGTTCGGCGTCGAGACGGTAGGACAGCAGCTTCAGCGCGTTGTCGTAATGCGGCGAGCCCTTCGGGATCGAGAAGAAGTCGTAATAGACGAAGCCCTCGTTCCAGGTCATGTTGACCGGAGCACCCTCGACAACGATGAGGTTGTTGATGCGGCCGGCATAGGCCATGCACATGTCGGCTTCGCCGTCGAGCAACAACTGCGGCGCCTGGGCGGCGGTCGTCCACCACTTCGAGACATGCGGCTTGATTTCGGCGATCTTCTTCAGCGCGCGCTCCATGTCGATCGGATAGAGCTTTTCCTTCTCGACGCCATCAGCCATCAGGGCAGCCTCGAACACGAAGCGCGGCCATGCCGGCAGGCAGCGCTTGCCCGGAAACTTCTCGACATTCCAGAAGTCGGCCCAGTTCTGCGGCGTCTCGCCCGAGTATTTTTCCGTCTGATAGGCCAGCGTAACACCGATGACCTGGAGCGCGACGCCCTTCGGGCGCTTCAGATTGTCAGGCATGGAAGCGAGCGTCTTTTGCGCGCCTTCGGAAAGCTTCGAATAGTCGATGTCGGCGAGGCAGCAATCGCCGAGCAGCTTCGTCTCCTGGTCGAAAATGAAGGTCAGGTCCCATTCGGTCTTGCCTGCATCGACCTGCGCCTTGATGCGCGGCCCGCTGCGGGCTTCCTGCACGGTGACCACCTTGATACCGGTCTCTTTCTCGAATGGGTCATACATGACCTGGCGCAGGGCTTCGCCATAAGCGCCGCCCGGGTCCTGCATGATGACGACATTGTCCTGCGCCAGGGCGGCACCAGCCGCCATGGTCAAAAGCGCAGTGCCGGCAATGCCGGATGCGAGGCGCTTCCATCTGCTTGTAAAAGTCATGTTTTCATTTCCCTCCGATTGAAATACTTCTCTCAAATCGCCCCGCGAGACCGTGCCAGCACAGGTCGCGCCAGGGCGATTCCACCCACCACCAGCAACACCTCGAGCGTCGAGACGACAGCCAGAACCGGGTTGAGCTGATAATTCACATCCGCCCAAAGCCTGAGCGGCAACGTCTTGAGCTGCGCGCTCGACAAGAAGAGCGAGAGCACGAGTTCGTCGAACGAATGCAGGAACGCAAAGAAGGCGGCAGCGGCCACACCCGGCGCGATCGCAGGCAGCGTGACCGTGCGAAACACCCGCAACGGTGAAGCGCCATGTACCGCGGCAGCCTGCTCGAGCTTGGGGTCAACGCCCTGCAGAGATGCGGCGATGATCACCACCACGAGCGGAATGCCGCCAATCGCGTGAGCCGCCGCCAGGCCCCAGGTGGTGCCGACCAGGTCGAAGCGCAGGAACAGGCTGTAAAGCGAAAGGCCGAGCACCACCGGCGGAACGATAACCGGGCTGACCAGAAGCAGCATGACAGCCGTCTTGCCCTTGAAGGTACCGCGAACAACGCCCATCGCCGCCGCAGTGCCGAGCATCACGGCAAGAGCAGAAGACATCAGCGCGATCGTCAAGGAATTGAAGAACGCTGCCATCCATTCGGGATCCGAGAAGAACTTCTCGTACCAGCGCAACGAGAAGCCGGGCGGCGGAAAGGTGAGAAAACTTGCCTTGCTGAAGGAGATGATCATGACCACGATGATCGGCACCATCAGGGCCAGGACGACGAAGCCGCCCATGAGACGGACCGTCCAGGCCCCGAAACTCGCGGGAAGCTGCCCGACGAGACGCAGAAGCGGCCAGCCGATCGCATCGGCGAAGAATGTGCTGATGGAACGCTGGCGGTTGCTCTTCTCACGCCCGCGGGTTTCGGATGGTCCGGGTGTCGCCTCGACGAGCTTGCCGCCGCCCCAGATGAACTCGTAGCCGAGGAACTTTCCGGCAACCGCCACCACAAGGAGCGTGATCGTGAGAAGCACGACGGCAAGCGCCTGCAGGAAGCCTTCGCTCGTGGCGAAGTCGGCCTGCTGCGTGATGTGCATCGCAAACATCTGGTCGGCAGGGCCGCCGAGAAGGGTCGGCGTGATGAAGAAGCCGAGTGCCGTGACGAACACGATGAGGACGCCTGCGCCGATGCCGGGAAGCGTAAGCGGTAGCAACACGCGCCAGAATACCGCTAGCGGGCCGGCGCCGCTTGCAAGTGCGGCGCGCGTAAGGCCCGGATCGAGTCGCGAGACGCTCGAATAGATGCTGAGAACCATCAAAGGCAGAAGGACGGCAGTCATGCCAAGGAGCACGCTTCCGCGGTTGAACAACAGCTGCGCAGGCTCGTCGAAAATTCCGAGCCAGATCGCGAGCTTGTTGATCGGTCCGTTGCGGCCGAGCAGCACCATCCAGGCGTAAGTGCGAATGAGGATGGCGATGAAATAGGGAAGCACAATCGCGGTTGCGATCAGAACCTGCGCAATGCCCTTGCTGCGATGGATCAGCAGCGCCGTTGGATATCCGAACAGCAGGCACAGGAAGGCGACCGTCGCCGATATCTTGATCGTGCGGACGAGCGAGTCCCAATAAAGCGATACCGCGAAGACGCGCTCGAAATGCGTCGCCCAGCTTGGTCCGCTGAGGCTGATACGAACGAGATCGAACAGCGGAAGCAGGTAGATGAAGGCGAGGAAACAGGCGGCAGGCAAAAGCAGCCATGCCGGTTTCCTGAGCTGGTCCGAAAGGGACGTAAAGCGCGCGCCGCGCAACGAACCCGCGACTGCCGTGCTCATGCGAGCACCCAGCAGTCTTCCGCACCCCAGCTGACATGAATGGTGTCGCCCGGCGATGGCATGGCGCGGCCGGCGATGTCCGTGCAGCGGATGAGCAGCGTCTCGCCGCTTTCCGTCTTCGCTTCGATGCGAAGGATCTCCCCCAGGAAAATGGCAGAGTTGACGGTCGCCTGCGTGGTGTTGGACGCAGCCTCGTTTGAAATGGCGATCCGTTCCGGCCGGACCAGAACCGTCGCGCGGCCGACATCGATCGCGTTGCGGCTTTCGGCGCTGAAGACGTATCCCGCCTTATTCTTCAAGGTCATGGTCGAACCGCGCTTCTGGACGATCTCGGCTTCGATCAGGTTGGATTCGCCAACGAAAGATGCGACGAAACGCGTCGCCGGATGGCGGTAGAGCTCAACCGGATCTGCGACCTGAACGATCTTTCCGGCGTCGAGCACCGCGATGCGATCGCTCATGGTCAGCGCCTCGCCCTGATCGTGGGTAACGAAAAGAATGGTGCTGCCGATCGTTTGGTGGAGTTCGCGGATTTCGATCTGGATCGACTCCCGCAGACGGCGGTCAAGCGCGCTGAGCGGCTCGTCCATAAGCACCACCTTGGGGCGCATCACGATGGCACGCGCAATGGCGACGCGTTGCTGCTGGCCGCCGCTCATCTGCGAGGGCGTCTTCAACGCATGTTCGGAAAGGCGCATGATCTCCAGCGTCTCGGCAACGCGGCGGTCCGTCGTCTCACGGTCCATGCCGGCCATGCGAAGCGGGAAGCCGACATTCTGCGACACCGTCATGTTGGGAAAGAGAGCATAGCTCTGGAAGACCATGCCGAATCCACGCTTGTGGGTGGGAACATGATGGATCGGTTTGCCGTCGACCAGAATCTCACCGCTGTCGAGCTTCTGGAAACCGGCAATCAGGTTGAGCAGCGTGGTCTTGCCGCTGCCGCTTGGCCCCAGAAGGGTGATGAATTCGCCAGGCTGAATGGTTAGGCTAATGTCGTCGGCGGCACAGAACGGCCCGTAGCGCTTGGTGACGTTCGCAACCTCGATGCTGCTGCCGATTGCCTGGAAGGCACGCCCAGAAGTGTTGCCAGCCTGTTCGGCAATATGCTGCCGGCGCTCTGCGCGCCCCGCCAATCCGTCCGTCATCTTTTCTCCTCCCAGTGTTCTATAATATAGAACACAGTTCCGCATTTATCTTCAGGGCGGACGATCAGCTTGTCAAGCGGGGTCTGCAATCCATCGAGTACGAGGGAATTTCTCAATTGAAACAATGGCATTCACTGTGGCTCCATCGATACCGTGTTTACGGCCCCGATTGCCCGATTGACAGAAAGCAAATGCTACAGCTATGCTATTTTTCAGAATAGCGTTCTATATTATAGAACAAATTGATGTTAGGCTCGGATGAGCCGCGGTGAGTCTTTAGGGCTCGGGAGGAAATCGTGCACACTGACCTGGAGGCTTTGGCCAGGCAGATCGAGCCTGGGATGCGCATCGCGCTGCCGGTGGATTATGCCGGTGTCTCGATGGCGATGACCATGCCGATCATTTGTCATGGCGCGGGCGAGCTTGATCTCGTCTGTGTGCCGACCGGCGGCCTGCAGGTCGATATGCTGGTTGGCGCTGGCCTGGTGCGTTCGGTGGAGACAAGTGCGGTGTCGCTTGGCGAAGCCGGAGGCGCACCGCGTTTCAATCAGGCCGTGAAGGATGGGGCCATCGGCCTGCGCGACGCGACCTGTCCTGCCATCCACGCCGGCCTTATGGCGGCACAGAAAGGCAGCCCGTTTACGGCCATGCGTGGGTTGATTGGCACGGACGTGCTCAAGAACCGCGAGGACTGGCGCATCATCGACAATCCCTTTGCCGAAAGCGGCGATCCGATCGTGCTGATCCCGGCAATCCACCCCGACATCGCCATCTTTCACGCTCCAATGGCCGATCGCTTCGGTAATGTCTGGATCGGCCGACGTCGCGAATTGGCTGCAATGGCATATGCCTCGAAAATGACCTTTGTGACTGTGGAGCGCATCGTCGATGAAAGTCTGCTCGCCAGCGAAACCTTGGCCGCCGGCACGCTTCCCGCGCTTTATGTGAGCGAAATCGCCGTCGCGCCGCGCGGTGCCTGGCCTTACGGCCTGTGGGGCGAGTATTCGACCGATACGGTCGAACTCCTGCGCTATGCCAAGGCCGCGCGCACTGCCGAGGGCTTTGCGGCCTATATGAGTGGTGCCGCTGCGGAGCCGGCAAAATGACGGCGCCCGTTTCTCCCCGCGAAATCCTGATCTGCTCGATCGCCAAATTGCTGGACGGCAGCCGGCACGTCGCCGTCGGTGCATCCTCCCCCATACCGGCTGCTGGCGCGATGCTCCTTCGCGCCCTCAAGGATGAGAGGCGCGCCGAAAAGGTGCGTGTCTCGATACTGGGTTCGGTCGAGCACAATTTCTTCACCAACGGTTCGGCCGAACTGTTCGACTGCGCAGGGCAAGGGCGTATCGATGCCTTCTTTCTCGGCGGCGGGCAGATCGACGGCGTGGGCAACATCAACCTTGTCGGCGTCGGCGATTACCCCCAGTCGAGTGTGCGCTGGCCGGGGTCCTTCGGATCGGCCTATCTCTACTTCGTCGTGCCTCGCGTAATCCTGTTTCGCGAAGAGCATACGCCCCGTGTCTTCGTCGATCGCGTCGATTTCATCAGCGCGCCCGGCATCAGTGAACCTGGCGTCCATCGCACCGGCGGACCCTATGCCCTCCTGACGGGCAAAGGCCTGTTTCGTTTCGATCGCGACCGCCCCGGTTTCAGCCTGGAAAGCGTCCACCCCGGCCACTCGCTTCCGGAGATCAAGGAAGCGACCGGGTTTGACTTTACTCACGACGACGATCCTTCGATCACCCCTACCCCGGATGCGGTTACACTAAAATTGTTGCGCGGCCGGGTGCTGGACGAGCTTCACGAAACCTATCCGGATTTCGCCGCGCAGATGCGCCGTGAAATCTCGGCTGGGGCCACCCCTGCCTGATGACTGGAATGCATATGACGCCTAACCCCGGTTCCCTAGCCAATCTCAAGGTGATCGATGCCAGCCGTGTACTGGGCGGTCCCTATGCCGGGCAAGTCCTAGCCGATCATGGCGCAGACGTCATCAAGATCGAACCGCCGGCAGGTGACGAGACGCGCGGCTGGGGGCCGCCCTTTCTCGACGAGACGGCAAGCTATTTTCTTGGCCTGAACCGCAACAAGCGCGGCATGGCGCTCGATATATCCCAGCCGGCCGGCCTCGAACTGCTGACGCGCATGCTCGAAGGTGCAGATGTCTTCATCGAGAACTTCAAGACCGGAACGCTTGAGCGCTGGGGTCTCGGCCGCGAGGAGATCGAGCGTCGTTTTCCGCGCCTCATTCATTGCCGCGTATCCGGCTTCGGTGCCGATGGGCCTCTTGGCGGCCTGCCCGGCTATGATGCGGCCATCCAGGCTTCCTGCGGCATCATGAGCGTCAATGGCGAACTGGGCGGCACCCCGCTCCGCGTCGGCCTGCCCGTCGTGGACATGGTGACGGGCCTCAACGCCGTCATTGGCATTCTGATGGCACTCAACGAGCGTGCAACCAGCGGCAAGGGCCAGTTCGTCGAAACCACGCTCTACGATTGCGGCGTGTCCCTGCTGCATCCCCATCTGCCAAATTACTATCTGTCGGGCAAGGTCGCGGCCCCCTCGGGCAATGCGCATCCCAACATCTGCCCTTATGACACTTTCGCCACGGGCACCGACCCGATCTTCCTGGCAGTCGGCAACAACCGACAGTTTTCGACCTTATGCCGTACCATCGGGCGTGAGGATCTGCCGGAGGACCCCCGATTTGCCTCGAATGGCGAGCGCAATGTCAATCGCGATGCCCTCAAGATCGAGCTGGAAAAAGCGCTCGCTGCGCATGAATGCGATGTTCTGGCCGATACGCTGATCAAGGCCGGCGTGCCGTGCGGTGCGGTGCGCAGCATCGATCAGGTCGTCGCCGACCCACATACGAAGCACCGTGAAATGGTCGTCGACATCGGCGCCTATCGCGGCACCGGCAGTCCAATCAAGCTGTCGCGCACCCCGGCAAGTTACCGCATGGCGCCGCCACGTTTTGCAGAGCATACCAGCGAGATTCTCGATGCACTCGCCATCGACCACGACCGCTATAGCGACGTGCTGCCGGGACATGACCCGGTCAAGCCGGCCCGCGCCAAGACTGCCTGAGGAAGAAAATGGCTACCGAAACCCTGACTATCGGCACCATCGGCGACGGCTTCATGCAGCCACGCTTTTTCGAGGAAGCGCTTCAGCGACGCCTCGGCGATCGGCCCGTCACCTACAAGAACATGATCCTCGACTGGCCGCTCAAGGTGCAGTCGACCAAGCGCGACCCGGTGCTGCCGGTGGCGGAGTTCGTCGGGCGACCGGAACATTATTTTGACTTCCTCTCCGACCTCGACGTTCTCGTCACCCATCTGGCGCCGATCACGTCGGATAGCCTGCGCCATGCGCCAAAGCTGCAGATCATCGCGGTGTCACGCGGCGGGCCAGTGAACATCGAGATGCCGGCAGCGCGCGAGCGCGGCGTCACCGTCATCAACACGCCCGGCCGCAACGCCTCGGCGGTTGCCGAGTTCACCGTCGCCTCGCTGCTTGCCGAAACGCGCAATCTCATCCGCGGCCATCTGTCGGTGGCGTGCGGCGAGTTCAAGCGCGATTTTTATCATTTCGACCACACCGGCCCGGAACTGTGCGAGCTTACCGTCGGAATCGTCGGTTATGGCGACATCGGCACCCGAGTCGCCCGCCTGCTTCGCCCGTTCGGCTGCAAGATACTGGTGTCCGATCCATTCAAGCAGCTTACTGACGAAGACCGCGCCGCCGGCATTGAGAAGGTGGAACTCGACGATCTGCTGCGCAGCGCCGACGTCGTCACGCTTCACCCGCGTGTCACGCCCGAGACGAAGGGCATGATCGGGAGGGCACGGATCGAGATGATGAAGCGCGGCGCATATATCGTGAACACGACGCGCGGGCAGGTTCTGGATTACGCAGCACTTTATGACGCCCTCGTCTCCGGTCATCTCAAGGGTGCAGCGCTCGACACGTTCGATCCCGAGCCGCCGCCCGCCGATTTGCCGCTGCTGAAGCTACCGAATGTAACGCTGTCGCCGCACATCGCCGGCGCGTCCCGCTATTCCATCATCAAGGCCGCCGATATGATCGCCGAGGACATCGGCCGCATCCTCGACGGCGAACCGCCTCTTTATCCGACCAAGTGAGCAAAGCCATGAGCGAAGAACTTTCCCTGCGAACGGAGCTGATCGAAGCCTGCCGCAGCATGAACCGTCTGGGCATCAACAAAGGCACGGCCGGCAATATCAGCGTGCGCCATGGCAACGGCTTCCTGATCTCGCCAACCGGCATTCCCTACGAAAAACTGACGCCGGACCACGTCGTTGCCATGAACTGGGACGCGACCTACGAGGGCGACGTGCTGCCGTCGAGCGAATGGCGATTCCATCGTGATATCCTCAAGGCGCGGCCGGATCTTAATGCGGTGGTTCATACGCATTCCGTCTACGCGACCAGCGTCTCGATCCTGCGCAAGGACATACCGGCTATCCACTATTCCATCGCGGCCGCCGGCGGTCCGACGATCCGGTGTGCGCCATACGAAATCTTCGGATCGCAGGAACTGGCCGATCAGGTCGTGAAGGCGCTTGAGGGCCGCAGGGCTTGCCTGATGGCGCATCATGGCGTGATTACCGCACATGTCTCCATCGCCCGCGCGCTTGCGCTGGCGGTAACCGTCGAGCAGCTGGCGCAGGAATACCTGCTCTGTCTGCCTCTCGGCGAGCCGCCGGTCCTGTCCGACGCAGAAATCGCGGACGTGCTGGAGAAATTCAAGACCTATGGCCAGCAAAGCACGAAAGCGCTTGAGGGACTGCGTCAGGCCTCCTAAGCGAGGATAAGGCAAGCGATTCGAGGACCATCCGTGCTGATCTGTCTCGACTCCGGAACGACCGCGGTCAAGGCCGCCGCCTTCGATCGAGAGGGCCGTCTTGTCGCGACAGCGCAGCGTGAGAACTCTGCGTTGCGCCGGGATGGCAGCCGCGTTGAGCAGGATATGCTTGCGACGCGCGACGATGCGTTTGCCGCAATTGTGGAATGCGCTGCAAAGGCCGGCGGCAAGGTCAAGGCGCTGATCCTCACCGGTCAGGGCGACGGCCTCTGGCCGATAGGCGCTGATAGTCTACCGGTCGGAAACGCCATCACCTGGCTCGACGGCCGTGCCCGCTCGCTGGCATCCGAACGCAGGCGCGACGGCAGCTTTGAGGCCATCGAAGCCGTCACCTTTTCGCAGCCCACCGCCGCCTCGCAAAGTCTGCATCTTCTATGGCTGCAGCAGAACGATCCCGAAAGACTGCGCCGCATAAGCCATGTTCTGCGCCTTAAGGAATGGCTCTTTCTTTGCCTCACCGGCACCCTCAAGGCTGAGCCAAGTGCTGTCCTGCCGGTCTGGGGCGATTGGCGGACGGGCAAGCTTACGCGCACTGCGCAGGAAACACTCGGACTTGAGCGCGGCATCGAGCTTCTTCCCGAGCTGGAAGAGGTCGGTCAATGCTCTGCCGGTCTGGCAGTCGCTGTCGCCGCCACGTTGGGACTGCCTGCCGACCTGCCCGTGCTGCTCGGCCCCGGCGACGTGCAGGCGACGCTGATCGGGCTCGGCCTTGGCACCCGACCGGGTGTTGCACGTGCTTCGATCTTCGGCACCAGTGCAATCCACGCCCGCCACCTCCTGAACCCGCTTGCAATGCCGGAAAAACCGGCTGGCGCGATGGTCCAGAAATTCGTCCTCGGTGAAGGCTTTCTCTGCTTTCACCCCAGCTTCAACGGCGCAACGCTCTTTCGCCATGTCGCCAATCTTGTCGGCCAGGATGGCGCCGGCAGCGGCAAGCCCGCCTATTCCAATATGGTGCTTCACCCTTTCTTCGAGCCCGGCGGCGAACGCGCGCCCTACACGTCGCCATATGCAAGCGGCGCTGCCTTCGGTCTCTCCGCCGCTACGCGTCCGGAAGAACTCGCCTGGGCTGCGCGAGAAGCGCTCGCCTTCGTTGCGCGCAAGAGCCACGACATGATGGGACATGCGGACGGTGAGCTGGCGCTTGGCGGCGGGCTTGCCGCCGACCCGGACTTTGGCAAATTCCTGGCCACGACCATGAAAGCCCGCGTGCAAACGATGGCGGGCGCTCATGCCGGCCTGCGCGGTCTCGGCGCTATCGCTGCCGTAACACTCGGCTGGGCAAACTCCAGCGAAATCGCCTCGCTCTGGATCGGCGTGACGGACGCGCGGATCGAACCGGATATCGGTCGGGTCGCGGACTATGCGGCACAAAAATTCGACATCTTCTCGCGCCTTGTCGACGCCGTGTCTCCCCTGTGGGAAGAGCTTGGCGTTCTCGGCGACCGGGCAACGGAACTTCGAAAGGAATGCGCCTGATGAACGGTGCCGATCTTCTCTGCGAGACGCTGCTCGCCAACGACATCGATGTCTGCTTCGCCAATCCGGGCACTTCGGAGATGCATTTCGTGGCGGCACTCGACAGGCAGCCGCGGATGCGCTGCGTGCTCGGCCTTTTTGAAGGCGTGGTGACCGGGGCGGCCGATGGCTATGCGCGCATGGCTGACAAGCCTGCGGCCACCTTGCTCCATCTTGGACCCGGCCTCGCCAACGGCCTTGCCAACCTGCACAACGCCAGGCGCGCGCGGACCCCAATGGTGAATGTGGTCGGCGAGCATGCCACCTATCACCTGAAATACGATGCGCCCCTCACCTCCGATATCGAGTCGCTGGCGCGGCCGATGTCGCACTGGGTCGGGCGCGCTACGGACGCCGACTCCATTGGCAAGGTGACCGAGGACGCCATCCGCGCGGCCCGCAAGCTTCCGGGCGGCATCGCGACGATGATCCTGCCTGCCGACGCCGCCTGGACCGACACGACCTCCTCGGACATACCTGCTGCAATTACACATGACCGGCCGCAGCCCTTCGATCAGGCGCAAATCCAGGCTGCTGCCGAAGCACTTCGCAATGCGCGCAAGCCGACGATTCTGGTAACCGGAGCCGCTCTGCGGGACGCGCCGCTGCGCGCCCTCGACCGGATCGCGCAAAAGACGAATGCGCGACTGATGGCACAGCAATCCAACGGCCGCATGGAGCGTGGTTCGGGACGGGTTCAGGTCGACCGCGTGCCCTATGTGGTCGAGCACGCTGTCGCTGCATTCGCAGATACCGATCTCGTCGTGCTGGTCGGGGCCAACGCACCGGTCGGCTTCTTCGCCTATCCGGGAAAGCCGAGCAGCATGCTGCCGGACGATTGCCAGGTCATCGATCTCGCTGAACAGGGCGCGAACATCGTCGAGGCAATCGATGCCCTTGCCGACGAAACCGGCGCCGGCGCAGCCATCGAGCCGCGGCTGGCGGAACGCTGGAAGCCGGAAACCGTTCGCGGCAAGCTCACGCCCGAGGCGATCGCCGTTGCGCTGGCACACCACATGCCGGCGAATGCAATCATCTGCGACGAATCCGTTTCTTCCGGCCGCGACTTTTTCCGCAGCACCTACGGCGCGGAGCCGCATGATTTCCTGCAACTGACAGGCGGCGCGATCGGCATCGGCCTTCCGCTTGCCACGGGCGCTGCCATCGCTTGTCCCGACCGCAAGGTCATCACCCTCCAGGCAGATGGCAGCGGCATGTATACGGTCCAGGCGCTATGGACACAGGCGCGCGAGCGGCTTGATACGCTTACGATCGTCTTTGCAAATCGCCGCTATGCGATCCTGCATGGCGAGCTGCGCCAGGTCGGTGCCGGAACGCCAGGCCGAAACGCCAGCCGCATGCTGGACCTCGACGATCCCCATATCGACTGGGTAAAGATGGCGGGAAGCATGGGCGTTGAAGCGGCGCGCGCCGAAACTGTCGAAGCCTTCGCAGATCTTTTGAAAATGGCCTGCGCAAAGCGCGGCCCATTCCTGATCGAGGCTGTCCTTTGAACCGCGGCTCACCATCAGCGAGGGTGAAATGACCACAATTCGACGCGTCCCGCATTGCAGCCATTGGGGTGCCTACACGATCCTCGTCGACGGGAACCAGATCGTCGGGGTGGAACCCTTTGAGCACGACCCCGCGCCCTCCCCGATCATTCATTCGATTACTGAATGGGCCAATCCCGAACGCCGCGTCCTGCAGCCGATGGTGCGCTCCGGATGGCTGGAAAAGCGCGAGGCCAGCGACGGCCGTGGGCGCGGGAATGAAAAATTCGTGCCGGTCAGTTGGGAAGAGGCCTTTTCCCTCGTCGCCGGCGAGATCACCCGGGTGAGCCAGACTTACGGCAATGCCTCGATCTTCGCGGGTTCCTATGGCTGGACGAGCTGCGGCCGATTCCATCATGCTTCGTCGCTGCTCAAGCGAACCCTCAATCTCGTCGGCGGCTTCACCGGCCATGTCGACACATACAGCATCGCGGCGGGTCCGGTGATCCTGCGGCATACGCTCGGCAGCGAGGCCGCCTGCGGCGGGCAGGCGAATACACTCGATTCCATCGCCGAGAACACCGAAACCCTCGTTATCTTCGGCGCGCTGTCGCCCAGAACCGCCCAGACCGAAGCTGGCGGCATCGGCGCTCATTCGCTGGAGGGTTATCTCCGCCGTATCGTCGAACGCAAGGTGCGGGTCATTCTCGTATCGCCACTGAAGGACGATCTGCCGGGGTGGGTCGGTGCCGAATGGTGGCCTATCCGTCCCAACACGGATACCGCCCTGATGCTCGGCCTCGCCGGCGAGATCGTCAAAGCTGGCAGGCACGATGCCGATTTTCTGGCGCGATGCTGCAGCGGGTCCGACGAGTTCCTTGCCTATCTGAAAGGCGAGAATGACGGCACGGCGAAAGATGCGGCCTGGGCAGCAAAAATCGCAGGTCTGGACGCCGATAAGATCGCCGAGTTGTCGCAGATACTTGTTGCCACGCGCAGCATGATCACCGTGAGCTGGAGCCTTCAGCGGGCGCATCATGGCGAGCAGCCATTCTGGGCAGCCCTCGGTCTGGCAGCAGTGACGGGCCAGATCGGCCTGCCAGGCGGCGGCGTTGGCTATGGCTACGGTTCGCTAGGCGGCGTCGGGGCGCCCTATAATATCGGGAAATCGCCGGCGATCTCGCAGCTTCAGAAGCCGATAGACAGCTTTATCCCTGTCGCACGCATCACCGATATGCTGCTCAATCCCGGCAAGCCCTTCACCTATCAAGGCGAGACTCGAACCTACCCGGATGCCCGCCTCGTCTACTGGGCTGGCGGCAACCCCTATCACCATCATCAGGACATCAACCGCCTGTCGGACGCCTGGACGCGGCCTGAAACGATCATCGTGCAGGATCCGATGTGGACGGCGACGGCGCAGCGCGCCGACATCGTCCTACCAGCGAGTACGTCGATCGAGCGCAACGACCTCGCCGGAAACCGCCGCTCGGACTTCCTCCTGGCCATGCACAAGGCCATCGAACCGCTTGGCGAGGCACGCTCCGACTTCGACATTTTCCATGGAATTGCGCAGGAACTGGGCGTTGGCAACGCCTTCAGCGAAGGCCGCGACGAAATGGGCTGGCTACGCCATCTCTATGATGCAAGCCGTGAGGACGCGGCCGAGCGTTTCGGCTTCGAAATGCCGGATTTCGAGACCTTCTGGGAAGCCGGCTATGCGCGCGTTCCCGTAAAGACCCATCACACCTATCTCGCCGAATATCGCGAAGACCCTGATGCAAACGCACTGGCTACCGAAAGCGGGCGCATCGTTCTCGGCAGCGAAACGCTTGCACGGCTTGGCTATCAGGATTGCCTCAGTCATCCCGCATGGATCGAGCCGGCCGAGTGGCTGGGAAAGGCGACACCCAATGAGTTGCATCTCGTCTCGCACCAGCCGGAAGGCCGTCTGCACAGCCAGCTCGAGACCGGAATTGCCAGCCGCAAGCACAAGCGCAACGGACGAGAGCAGGCAAAGATCAATGGGCAGGACGCCGGTCGGCTCGGCATCGCGGACGGCGATACGATCCGCCTATGGAACGAGCGCGGCGCATGCCTGGCCACTGCGACGGTAACAGAAGCAGTCAGGGCTGGCGTCATTGTCCTTCCGACCGGTGCGTGGCTCACGCCGGTCGGCAATAGCGGTCTCGATATCGCGGGCAATCCTAATGTGCTGACGCTCGACGTTCCAACGTCGAGTTTCGGCCAGGGCTGCTCGGCCCACACCTGCCTGGTTCATGTCGAACCCTATGGCGGCGACGTCGAGGACGCGCACCGCACCTATCAGAACGCGCTCGAAGCGCTTGACGCAGTTTGAAACGATTATTTGGAGGTCACCGTGAACGCACCCGCCATCAGCCGCTTCCCCGTCCCGGAGATCAAGGATCTCCCCGACGACATCCGCGAACGCATTCTGGCGGTTCAGGAGAAATCCGGCTTCGTCCCGAATGTCTTTCTAACGCTTGCCCATAGGCCGGACGAATTCCGGGCATTCTTCGCCTATCACGATGCGCTCATGGACAAGCCCGGCCCGATCACCAAGGCCGAGCGCGAGATGATCGTGGTTGCGACGAGCAACGCCAACCAATGCCAGTATTGCGTTGTTGCCCACGGGGCCATCCTGCGTATCCGGGCCAAGAACCCGCTCATCGCCGATCAGGTCGCAGTCAATTATCGCAAGGCCGACATCACGCCGCGCCAGATGGCAATGCTCGATTTTGCCATGAAGGTTTCGACGCGCGCCTATGAGGTCGGCGACGCCGATGTCGAGGTGCTGAAGGAGCACGGCTTCACCGAGGAAGACGCCTGGGACATCACCGCGATCTCTGCCTTCTTCGGCATGTCCAACAGGCTCGCCAATGTGACGAGCATGCGCCCCAACGACGAATTCTACGCGATGGGGCGCTGAGATAATGGCCAAAGGTTACAAGGACATGCTGGCGGAAGCGGATGCTGTTGTTCAATCCGTCAGCACCGCCGACATGGCTCCGCTTGCCGGCGATGACCAATACACGCTCGTCGATATCCGCGACGTGCGCGAGCTGGAGCGCGACGGCACGATCCCCGGATCGATGCATGCGCCGCGCGGGATGCTGGAGTTTTGGATCGATCCGGAAAGTCCCTACCACAAGCCAGCTTTTGCTGAAGACAAGACCTTCGTGTTCTTCTGCGCCTCGGGCTGGAGATCACTGCTGGCAGCCAAGGTCGCACAGGAGATGGGCTTGAAAAGCATGAGCATGCGCGGCGGCTTTTCCGAGTGGAAGAAGGCCGGTCATCCTGTCGCCGAGCGCGAAAGGCGCGAAGTGAAAGGCTGACGCGGCAGCCGTCTCAATATTGGTTCCGGGAGGGAGAATGCTGGAGCGTCCTTCAGACGCCGTACTCGACGCTTTCGCGGCGATCGTCGGACCTGCCTACGCGCTGCGTGACACAGATGCGGTTGCGCCCTATGTGACCGACCCGCGTGGCCTCTTTTCGGGATACACGCCGCTCGTGCTCCGGCCCGGCAGCGTCGAGGAAGTTTCCCGCATCCTGCGCCTAGCGACCGAGACGCGAACCGCCGTCGTGCCGCAGGGCGGCAATACGGGGCTCGTCGGCGGGCAGCATCCCGATGTCGGTGGGACCGAAATCCTCCTTTCGCTAGGCCGGCTCGACCGCATCCGCGAGATCGACTTGCGCTCGGGCGTCGTCGTTGCCGAGGCCGGCGTGATCCTGCAGCGTCTGCGTGATATCGCCGACACGCAGGACAAGTTGTTTCCCCTATCGCTCGGCTCGCAGGGCTCCTGCCAGATCGGCGGCAACCTGTCCTCCAACGCCGGCGGCACCTCCGTCCTGGCTTACGGAAATGCACGCGATCTTTGCCTCGGCCTCGAAGTGGTACTGCCGACCGGTGAAGTGTTCGATGATCTGCGCAAACTGCGCAAGGACAACACCGGATACGACTTGAAGAACCTCTTCATCGGTGCCGAAGGAACCCTCGGCGTCATCACCGCCGCAGTTCTCAAGCTGTTTCCCAAACCCAGAGGGCGCGAAACTATCTGGCTTGGGGTCGCATCACCCCAAAATGCGCTTGAGTTGTTCGAGATCGCATCCTCCACCGCTGCCCGCGCGCTCACCGGTTTCGAGCTAATGCAGGAATGCGTCGTGGATTTCGTCATCAAGCATATGCACGGTCATCGTGCGCCGCTTGCGTCGGCTGCTCCATGGCACATCCTGGTCGAGATCTCCTCTGGCCGGTCGGCCGACGACGCGCGCGGGCTTGCCGAGGAAATCGTCGCCGCCGGTTTCGAGCGCGGCCTTATCCTCGACGGAACAATGGCAGAAAATCTGGCTCAGACAGCCGAATTCTGGCGCATGCGGGAAAGCATGACCGAGGCGCAGCGGCCTGAAGGCGCCTCGATAAAGCACGACATCGCCGTGCCTGTCGCGGACATTCCGCGCTTCATCGATGAAGCGGGCCGCGCGGTCGCTTCGGTCTGTCAGGATGCGCGCGTGGTTTGCTTCGGGCACATGGGCGACGGCAATCTGCACTATAACGCGACCCAGCCTGCCGGCGCGTTCGATGCTTCATTCCTCAATCTTTACCCGGCCATGAACAAGGCGGTTCACGATGTCGTCCGCTCGCTTTCGGGATCGATCTCGGCCGAGCATGGCATCGGCCGCATGAAGCGTCAGGAGTTGATCGAGACCGCGCCACCGGTTGCGATCGATCTCATGCGGCGAATGAAAGACGTGGTGGATCCGGCAGGCATCATGAATCCCGGCAAGGTCATTTGATCAAGCCCTTTCGTCAGTGCGAGTCGCGCTCCACATGCGACCCACGATTTCCGCGCAGGAAATCGAAGTCAGCGCCGGTATCGGCCTGCATCACGCGATCGACATAGAGCATGGCGTAGCCGGACTCCGGCTTGTCGAAGGGCGGCCTCCATGCGGCCAGACGCTCGGCGATTTCTGCGTCCGATATGTCGAGATGCAATGTCCGCGCCGGCACATCCACCTCGATCATGTCGCCGTTGCGCACGATGGCTAGCGGTCCGCCGGCGGCGGCCTCGGGTGCGGTGTGCAGGATGACGGTGCCATAGGCTGTCCCTGACATGCGGGCATCGGAAATGCGGATCATGTCGGTCACGCCTTTCTTCAGCACCTTTGACGGAAGCCCCATATTTCCGACTTCGGCCATGCCCGGATAGCCCTTTGGGCCGCAGTATTTGAGTACCATGATGCAGTTCTCGTCTATGTCGAGCGCGTCGTCGTTGATGCGCGCATGGTAGTCCTCGATGCTTTCGAAGACGACCGCGCGGCCGCGATGGCGCATGAGATGCTCTGAGGCCGCTGACGGTTTCAGGACTGCACCGCCGGGCGCGAGATTGCCCCGCAACACCGCAATACCGCCTGATCGCGTCAGCGCCTTCTCTACCGGCAGTATGACGTCGTGATCGTAGTTTTCGACGGCTTTCACGCCTTCCCAGATCGCCTCGCCGGTCACCGCGAGAGCATCTTTGTGCAGCAGCCCGAGCTCGCCGACGGCGCGCATCACCGCAGGCAGGCCGCCGGCATAATAGAACTCTTCCATCAGGAACTTGCCGGAAGGCTGGAGGTTGACGATGGTCGGCACATCCCGGCCGAGTCTGTCCCAATCGTCGAGCGAAAGATTGATTCCGATGCGGCCGGCCAGCGCCAGAAGGTGCAGCACAGCATTGGTGGAACCGCCGATCGCACCGTTGACGCGGATTGCATTCTCGAAGGCTTCGCGCGTGAGCACATCCGACGGCTTGAGGTCGTCCTTGACCATATCGACGATGCGCCGGCCCGACATTTGCGCCAGCACGCGACGGCGGGCGTCCACAGCAGGAATGGCAGCATTGCCTGGCAGTGTCATGCCAAGCGCTTCCGCCATCGAGGCCATTGTCGAAGCGGTGCCCATGGTCATGCAACTGCCGGCGGAGCGCGCCATGCCCTGCTCGGCATCCATGAATTCCTCCAGTGTCATCTCGCCGGATTTCACCATTTCAGAGAATTGCCAGATGGCGGTGCCTGAGCCGACATCCTTGCCGCGCCACTTGCCATTCAGCATCGGGCCGCCGGACACGACGATTGCGGGTATGTCGACGCTCGCAGCGCCCATCATCAGCGAAGGCGTGGTCTTGTCGCAGCCGGCAAGAAGCACCACACCGTCGATCGGGTTGCCGCGTATCGCCTCCTCGGCATCCATCGCGCCGAGATTGCGGAACATCATGGCAGTCGGGCGCAGCGTGCTCTCGCCGCAGGAGAAAACCGGGAACTCGACCGGAAAGCCGCCGGCCTCATAAACGCCGCGCTTCACGCGCTCGGCGATGTCGCGCAGATGCGCGTTGCACGGCGTCAATTCGGACCAGGTGTTGCAGATGCCGATGATCGGTCGGCCATCGAATGTGTCGGCCGGCAGGCCCTGGTTCTTCATCCAGGAGCGATGCATGATCGCGTTCTTGCCGGTTCCGCCGAACCATTCCTGGGAACGTAGCTTGCGTGGCCATTCGGCCTTTTTGAATGTCATTACCGTCTCGTTTCCAACAACCAACTAAATTTCCATTCGCGCGCCTGTTGTCCAACCGGCAAGCCGACAGGACGGCGACGCTTAATCAACACGCTCCACGCCATCGGGCGAACGCTGTTCTTTGCCGATGACAACGCGGATGCGCTCGATGCCTTCATTGATGACCGCACGCATGGCAGCGCTGGCAGCCTCTTCCTGCGAATTCTCGATGGCGAGCGCAATCTGGCGATGCTTTTCAACCGTTAGAGCGTGACGTTCGGAGTTCGGGATCGGCGAGCTGATGGTGAATGTCGTCGCCAGAGCGACCTCCACCAGCGTGCTGATCGAGCGCATGAAAGGGTTTGCCGACGCCTCGGCGACCGTGATGTGAAATTGAAGATCGCTTTCGACAAACGAGGCAGCGACAGTATCCGACATCTGGTTTACCCAGTGGTGCAGCCTGGCGATCTGATCCTTGGTTCGGCGCTGGGCAGCCAGTCGCGCGGCTTCGGGCTCCAGCGCTAGCCGCATCTCCTGCAGCGACATCAGGAATGCGCTGTCGACGCCTGTCTCGACATACCAATGGAGAATGTCCGGGTCGAACATGTTCCAGTTGCGCCTTTCCAGAACGCGCGTCCCGATCTTCGCCTTGGGTTGCACCACCCCCTTTGCGGCCAAGGTTTTGAAGGCTTCTCTCAACACGGTGCGCGACACGCCGTACTGCTGCTGCAATTCGGCGTCGCCCGGCATGATCGTGTTTTCGGGGTAGCGGCCACTGACGATGCCGATACCGAGATCTCGGATGACATGGCCATGTTGGGTCCGGGGTGTCGGTGTGCTCATCATTCGCGGGATGGTTTTCTTGTTCGACGGCATTCAATGCTCCCCTGCCAAAGCCCTACGACTCGACAAGTACACAAGAAGTCGCTGCAGGGCGATAAAAGCAAAGAGCAGAAAGCCCACGACGATCTTGGTCCACCAGGAGGACAAGGTGCCGTCGAAGACGATATAGGTCTGGATGATCCCCTGGATTATGACGCCGACGAAGGTGCCAGCAACAAGGCCGACGCCGCCTGTCAGCAGCGTTCCGCCGATCACCACTGCCGCGATCGTGTCCAGTTCGACCCCGACGGCTGACAGCGAATACCCCGCCGAGGTGTAGAGCGAAAACACGATGCCGGAGAGGCCGGAGAGGAAACCCGATAGGGCATAGATGGCTATGGTGGTGCGGCCTACGGGGACGCCCATCAATTCTGCCGACGTGCGATTTCCGCCAATAGCGTAGACATAGGAACCGAACTTGGTGAAATGCGCCACCACGATACCGACGAGGAAAACCAGCACCATGACCCCGCCGACGAAGTTCAGCCGTCCGCCGCCCGGCATGCGATAATAAAGGCCCTGCAGCGCGGTATAGAACTCGTGGTTGATGGGGATCGATTCCGTGGTGATAACGAACGACATGCCCCGCGCCAGGAACATTCCCGCCAGCGTCACGATGAATGCCGGCACGTCGAGATAATGGATGATCGCGCCCATGCCGGCGCCGAAGGCCGTGGCGATCGCCAATGCAATGGCGAAGGCGATCAGCGGGTGAACACCGTACCAGCCGACCAGAACCGCGATAAGCACGCCGGTGAAGGCGATTACCGAGCCGACCGACAGGTCGATACCGCCTGACAGGATGACGAAGGTCATCCCGACCGCCGCAATGCCGAGAAAGGCATTGTCGGTAAGCAGATTGCCGAGCACGCGCGTCGAGAACATGTTCGGGAACTGAAACACGCAGATGGCATAAGCCAGCACGCAGATGATCAGGGTCGCATAGAATGGCAGCAGGCGATTGGTCATGAAGCGTCCACCTTCTTGGCGGCAGAAGGGTCGCGAACGAACAGGCTGCCGACGCCGGCGAAAGACGCCGACTGGGCAAGCAGGATCATGATGATGACCGCGGCCTTGACGATGAGGTTGTATTCCGGCGGAAAGCCGGAGATCAGGATTCCGGTGTTCATCGCCTGGATAATGATTGCGCCGAGCACGGACATCAGGACGGAAAAGCGGCCGCCCAGCAGTGATGTACCGCCAATGACCACGGCCAGGATCGCGTCGAGTTCCAGCCACAGGCCCGCATTGTTGGCATCTGCGCCGCGAATATCTGCGGCGGCGATAATTCCTGCAAGCGCTGCGCAAAATCCCGACAGCGTGTAGACGAAAATCAGGAGGAGCGTGCTGTTAATGCCGGCGTAGCTGCTGGCACTGCGATTGACGCCGACGGCCTCGATCAGCAGCCCGAGTGCCGTCCGTCGCATCAGCAGTATGACGCCAATTGCTAGCAAAGCTGCAATGACGATCGGCATCGGCAGGCCTATGACAGAGCCTGTCCCGAAGAACATTAGGCCCGGATCGTTGAAGGTAACGATAACACCTTCCGTGATGAGCTGGGCGATGCCACGTCCGGCCACCATGAGGATGAGCGTGGCGACGATCGGCTGTAGATCGAAGACTGCCACCAGAAGCCCGTTGAGAAGGCCGCAGGCTATGCCGACCGCAAACGCGGTCAGTATCACAGCCATCAGCGGATAACCGTCTACGGTCATCGTCGCCGCCACCGCGCCCGATATGGCCATCACTGCGCCGACCGAAAGGTCGACGCCCTTGCTGGCGATGACAGCCGTCATGCCGATGGCCAAGATCATGACCGGCGCGCCGCGGTTAAGCACGTCGATCAGGCTGCCGAACAAACGGCCGTCCTGAATGCGGAGGTCAAAGAAACCCGGAAATGCCAGCCAATTCAGGAACAGTATGACGGCCAGCGAGATCAACTGAGGCGCCGCACGGCGAAGACCGCTTGCAATGCTGCTGTTCATGCGGTCGCTCCCGTCTGAGCGGCGATGGCCCGCATGATTCCGTCGGTTGAAATCTCGTCGCCCGTCAAATCCTGGCAGTGCACGCGGTCGCGCAGAACCCGCACGCGGGTCGAGTAAGCCACGATTTCCTCAAGCTCGGACGAGATGACCAGCAGCGCCATGCCCTCATGGCAGAGCCGCTTGATCAACTCGATTATCTCGGCATGGGCTCCGACATCGATGCCACGGGTTGGCTCATCAAGGATAAGGAACCGCGGGCCTGTCGCCAGCCATCGCGCGAGGATCACCTTCTGCTGGTTGCCGCCGGAGAGAAGCTTTACCGGCTTTTCGATATCGGTGGTGCGAATGTCGAGCGCCTTGACGAACCGGTCCGCCAGCTCGGCCTGCTCGCGGCTCGACATGCGCCTCAGCCAACCGCGCCTCGCCTGCAGCGCCAGGGCGATGTTTTCCCGTACGGAGAGATCGCCAATGATGCCGTCGATCTTGCGATCCTCAGGGCACAGGCCAAAACCAAGCCTGATCGCGTCGCGAGGCGAAGCAATCCGAATGGCCTTGCCGTCCATGGTTGCACTACCTTTTTCCGGAAGATCGACGCCGAATAGGAGACGTGCAGTTTCGGTACGACCAGAGCCCAGCAGGCCAGCGACGCCGACCACCTCGCCTGCCGCAATGTCGAGATCGAACGGTGCGATGGAACGGCTGCGACCGTAGTTGGAGAACGACACGAGTGGCTGGCGCCGTTCGGTCTCTGGCTGCTTTTCACGTTCTGTCGAAGCGGCCAGAGTGCGTCCCAGCATCATGGAAACCAGATCCACCTTGCTCAAGGCTGCGGTTGGCGATGTTCCCATCAGCCGTCCGTTGCGCAGCACGGTGATGCGGTCGCTGACCTCGTAGACCTGATCCAGAAAATGCGTGATGAAGACGATGCCAAGACCGCGGTCGCGCAGTTTGCGCATGACGCTGAAGAGAAGCTCGACTTCGTGGCGGTCAAGGCTCGCGGTCGGCTCGTCCAGGATGAGCACCGATCCGGAAAGGTCGACGGCGCGCGCGATCGCGACGAGTTGCTGGATGGCCACCGAGTAACGCGCGAGGTCCGCGGTCACATCGATATGGATGTCGTACTGCGCAAGCAACACCTTGGCACGTTCGCCCATGGTCTTTCGATCGACGAGGCCGAACCGTCTCGGCTGGCGGCCGATGAACAGATTTTCCGCCACGGTCAAATTGGGTAGCAAATTGACTTCCTGATAGACAGTGCCGATGCCAAGCTGCTGGGCATGAAGCGTATCGCGCACGACTACGGTCTCGCCGCCAACGCGGACGGTGCCTGAATCCGGGCGATGGACGCCTGTCAGAATCTTGATCAGGGTCGATTTTCCGGCACCATTCTCGCCGAGCAGGGCATGAATCTCACCCGGCCGCACGGAGAAATCCACCCCGTCCAGAACCTTGTAACCGAGAAACGCTTTTCTGATATCGCGCGCGCTGACCAACTCATCAGTGGTATCCATGCGCTGCCTCCGCTTTCGCCATCGAACCGCGCTTCGAAGCGCGGTTCGATACTGTAAATCATCCAGCGGAACTTGCTGCGCACTTCATGCTAAGCAGCCCCGCCGGCTTGGGAGGATCAGTAGCCGAGGCCCTTCTTTTCTTCGTAGACCTTCATCGGTTCATCGGCTGGCGTGTAGAGCTTCGATTCCGTGATGATCTGCTTTGCGGGCACAGTGCCATCCTTCTTGAAGGCTTCGAGGGCGTCGAATGCCGGTCCGGCCATATTTGGCGTCAGTTCGACGGTCGCATTCGCCTCACCGTCGGCCATGGCCTTGAAGATATCCGGAACGGCATCGATCGACACGACCTTGATGTCCGTGCCAGGCTTCAGGCCGGCTTCCTTGATAGCCTGGATCGCACCGACGGCCATATCGTCGTTGTGGGCATAAAGCGCGCAGATGTTTTTGCCGCCGTTTTCAGCCTTCAGGAAACCTTCCATGACCTCCTTGCCCTTGGCGCGAGTGAAGTCGCCGGTCTGGCTGCGGGTGATCTTGATATTGGAAGTGCCGGCGATGGCTTCTTCAAAACCCTTCTTGCGATTGATGGCAGGTGAAGAGCCAGTGGTTCCCTGAAGCTCGACCACATTGCAATCCTTGCCTGCGGCATCCTTTACGAGCCATTCGCCGGCGACCTTGCCCTCCAGAACCTGATCAGAAGCGACCATGGTCATGTAAAGGTCGGGCGAACCATCAATGCCACGATCGAGCAGGATGACCGGGATGTCGGCATCCTTGGCTTCGCCGAGCACGGTTTCCCAGCCGGTAGCGACGACCGGCGCGACGAGGATGGCATCGACGCCCTGCGCGATGAACCCGCGGATCGCCTTGATCTGGTTCTCCTGCTTCTGCTGTGCATCGGCGAATTTGAGGTCGATGCCACGCTTTTCAGCCTGCTGCTTCGTCACGCTGGTTTCAGCCGCGCGCCAGCCCGACTCCGAGCCTATCTGAGAAAAGCCCACTGTCAGTCCGGCTGCATTTGCGGAACCGGCGAGCACCATTCCGAACGCGGTTCCGACGAGCAAACGTGTCACGAATTTCATTTCAACTTCCTCCCTTGGGAACAGTCGCGGGCTCCTCCCGGCGACGGTCAAAAGTGTTACTATCATATAGTATTACTTTTGAGCAAGGGTAACCGTAACCTCGCATGACAACAAGAAAGGGCATGCTGGTAGCCAGCCGTTCGGATCGACTCCGAAGGCTGGCTGCTCTGGTGGTCAGGTTGTCGCTGTCGCGCAGTCCCCGCTCATCGCCCGTGCCACATAGGAAAGCGCTTCCAGGCGACGTTGAAGGTCCGGTGCTTCAAACGCTTCATCGAGCACGCAGGCAAAGCCCTCCAGTCTGGCGAGCTGTTGCTCGGCTGTGTCTGCGTGCAGGGGTTCTTCGCAGTAGGCGTCGGCAAATTCCTGGGCTGCCTTACCAAGCAGGAAATAACCGACCGACCGCTCTATGTCTTTCGTCGCCTGCTGACGGGCGGTCCTGGCTGCCTCGCGATAGCCTGGAATTGCATTGCCCTTGTCGCGGATGATGTTGGTGATCGCTGCTAACATGGGACCGTTTTCCTTTGCTTATTAGGCCCGCTCTTCTGCGGAGAGATGAGGAATTCGTAGAGCACGGAGGTGGCAATCTCGAAGTCGCCGATCTCCATTGCCTCGTGTGGGTTATGTGAGCCGTTGCGGTTGCGGATGAAGATCATCCCGGTGGGAATCCCAACCTGTGAGAAGACCGCCGCATCATGCCCACCGCCAGAAGGAACGATTGCGGGCTCCAGGCCGAGCGCTTCCGCTGAACGCGTCAGTTCAGCGATGAGTTGCCGGTGGCAAAGCGCGGGCTTTGTCCAGAGCCCATCTCCGAAATCGAATCGTACATTGCGTTCACGTCCGATGCGTTCTGCATGCCGGAGCACCAGATCGTGCATTTTCTGGAGCATCCCGGCATCCTGGCTGCGGATATCAAGGCTGAACTCGACGCTGTCGGGAATTCGGGAGAGCGCATGCTTTGCCCGGTCGGTAGAAACCATCCCGCTGGTAACAACCAGATCCCCGTCCTTGGACGCAAAGTCGTGCCAAGCGACATCGAGACCATTCAAGAGTTCCGCCATGGCAAGCACCGGATCGTGACGGTAGGCGAGTGGCACCGCGCCCGAGTGACCGGCTTCGCCGAAGCAGGCGATTTTCTTGTAGCGGAAGTTGCCACGAATGCCGGAAACCACTGCGACAGGCAGGTTCCGTTCGATCAGCACCGGTCCTTGTTCTATATGCACTTCGAGATAGGCCGTGACAGCCTTTCGATCCAGAAGTGGCCGGGAGGCCCGGACACTCGTCATGTCGATGCCGACGGCCTCCATATGAGCGTCGAGGGTCTTGCCGCCTTCCTTGTGCCGGGCCGCAAGTTCTGTTTCAGAAAGGATACCGAGCAGCGCCTTCGACCCAACATAGCAAGGCCCGAACCAGGCGCTTTCTTCGCCGCGCATGGCGATGACCTTTACGGGCTGCGCAAAACGCGCACCTTCCCTCTTGGCCCTGACAAGGCACAGGAGCCCAGCCAGAACGCCTGCGAGGCCATCGAAATTGCCGCCGCATGGCACGCTGTCCACGTGGGAGCCGACAAGGATGTAGTTATCCCCGCGCTCATGCTCGGGCAACGAAAAGACGACATTGCGGCCGGCATCCCAATCAGCGGCAAGCCCTTCCGAACGGGCGAAATCCAGTAAAAACTGAAGAGTCTCTGTTTCTATCGTCGAGAAGGCCGGACGGCTGACGCCTTCGACATCGGCAGTTCGCTCGGCTACTTCGCTGAAAAGCCGCGCTGCAAGCGCACCGAGGTCGGAGGATGCGGGTCTATCGAGCAACATTCCACCCATCACGCATATTCCGCGACCACAATGGCTTCGTCTGTGACGTCAACCGTACCGATCAGCGCATCGAGGGAGGGAAGACCGCGCACGTCGAGCGCCTCGCGGAGCTCCCGGATAAGACGCAGCATCGTGGACGGGCTGATGAAGGTGGCCGTGCCGACCTGGACGGCACGGGCGCCGGCGACCAGATATTCGATCACATCGTCTACGGTGGATATGCCGCCGCATCCGATCACCGGAATGGAGACCGCACGCGCGCATTGATAGGTCATGCGCAGTGTGATGGGTTTGAGCGACGGGCCGGAGAGCCCGCCCATGATGTTGCCGAGCCTTGCACGGCCGGTGCGGCTGTCGATCGCCATGGCGAGCATGGTGTTTGCGGTGACGAGAGCGTCGGCCCCGGCTTCCTCGGCTGCAAGCGCCACCTCCACCACCTCCCCGGTGTTCGGTGACAGCTTCGCCCAGAGCGGAAGGTGAGTGGCTGAGCGTATGCGGCGGATGACGTCACCGGTTGGGCCCGGCTTCATGGCGAAGGCCTTTCCGTCATCCTCAATGTTCGGGCAAGAGATGTTCACTTCAATCGCCGCCACGCCCGGCACGCTGACTTCCTCAGCGAAGCGCGCGAATTCATCAGCCGTATTGGCGGAGATGCTGATGACCAGCGGCGCCTCGTAATCCCGGTAGAACGGCAGGGTGTTCTGGAGGAACCATGGGGCGCCCTTGCTGGGAATGCCGATCGAATTCAGCATTGCGCCGTTGACCTCGCAGACGCGCGGCACAGAATTGCCGGCCCGTTTTCCCCTTGTGATGGTCTTGGTAACATGCGCTCCCAGACAATCGAGATCGAAGACCTCCGCGAGTTCCTCCGAGAAAGTTCCGGAAGCCGGCATAATCGGATTCTTGAGCGTGAGGCTGCCAATGGCCGTCCTGAGGTCCGCCATCACAGCACCTCGTGAAGATCGAAAACCGGGCCCTCGCGGCAGACCCGCAGATTGACCGCGCCGCCATCGCGCAGGAAGGGTCGCACGCAGGCCTGGCACATGCCGATACCGCAGGCCATGTGCTGCTCGACCGCCACTTGTCCGCCTATGCCGTGGCGGGTACCGATCTGCTGCAGCATGCGCAGGAGACGCGCGGAGCCACAGGTAAAGAACGCATCGATGCCGCGCATACGGATCAGTTCCTCGATCAGCGGTGTCAGGCTCCCGACATCCGAATTGCTCTCGGCATCGGTGACGGTGATCACCTCGGCGCCGAAGGAGCGGAAGAGATCGGTCGACATCACCAGATCGGGCGAGCGTGCACTGCAGATAGCCGTCAGCGGTCGACCGAGACGCACGCATTCGCCTGCCAGAGGTGCCAGCGTCGCGAGCCCGACACCGCGGGCGAGAAGAAGCGGCCGCCGCCATTCACGTCTGATCTCGAAACCTTGCCCGAGCGGGCCGACGATGTTCAGGAATTCACCCGGCTCGAGGCTTGCCAGCGCCCCGGTTCCGGTGCCCGCTACCTTATAGAGGAAGGAAAGTTCTCCCCGGGCACGATCATAGGAGTAAATGCTCATCGGCCGGCGCAGATAAGGCTGGAATCGATCCGTTTGGGGGCAAAGGAGATTGAAAAACTGCCCCGCCTCGCAATCGAGAACGGAACGCGGCGCCGAGAGCGCAAGGCGCCGGTATTCGCCGTTCACCTGGTCGTGGGTTTTAACCCGACATTCGACCTCATGGACGGAATACGGACGAGAAATGGAATCGGGAACGACGCAAGGGCTTGCGGGCATGACGGTTTCCGGAATCAAGGAAAAGTGGCTCCGTCGGCGGATTTGACCGCCGGGCGGATGAAAATGTCGATTGGGATGGCGACTTCGGGCTTCAGCACATCGCCCAGGCTGTCGCGCGCGGCCTACGCTTGAGGGTCAGCGTCGGAGAGAGTGACGGTCGGACGTCATAGGGTGCTCCCTGCATTCGGGGTCCAAAAACAGAGCCTATTGTGGAAACACGAAAGCTGTCAAGACGATTCTCAAAAATGAGATTTTTCGCGTAAAAATTATCTTCATTGCGATTTTTCCATTTTTTGTTTAATGAGTCGAAGATTTAGCAACAGAATGACGGGAGGAATCGCCTTGGACTTGATGAGCTCCACAGCGGATGTCGGGCGCCGCCTTCGCGCATTCCGCATGGGCGCAGGACTTACTCCAGAGGATCTCGCCGCCAAGGCCGGCGTATCGCGTGCTGCGATCTATCGCTACGAATCCGGCAAGCCGCCCAAGGTCGATACGCTGGGCAAGATCGCCGACCTGCTCGGCGTTTCGTTGCCCACATTGCTCGGTGTCGGCATCGAATACGTCGCTTCGGCCGTGAGCTTCTTCGAACGCATGCGCCAGCTCGAGGAGGATGTCGACCAGATCACCGTGATGTTCGGGCCGATCTCCTATCTGCTCACCACGGATCGCTACGACGATCTGCTGCCGAAGGTTCTGGACGAGAGCATTCCCGAGGATGTCGGCGACCGGAAGACCGCCATTCGCGAGATCGGCGCGCTGATGGATATCCTCAAAACCCGCAAGGAAACCTTCCGGCGGCGCACGCCCAGCATCGTCAGCCTGGTTTCGGCCGCGGAGCTGGACGAGTTCGGCCGCGTCGGGTTTGTCGGCGCACACAATCATCCCTCGGTCAATCTGGCAGAACGCCAGAAGGCCGCGCGCGACGAGATCGAGAACATCGTTCACATGCTGCGCGAGCAGCCGATCGGCGTGCAGATCGGCGTGGTGATCGATTCCATGCCCGGTGCGAGCTTCCAGATATTCAAGCGGGCCGACAAGGCGCAGGTTGCCGTGAGCCCCTTCCGCCTCGGATCTTTTGCCAATATCCGCGTCGGCGTTGCGACCATTACGGCGGCGGCAGAGGCGGTGCAGCTTTACGGCGGCATGACCGACAGGCTATGGCGGCGAAGCCTCAAGGGCGACCAGGCGGCCGACTTCATCGAAAAGACCGTGCTCAAGAAGCGGGTTGCAGCCTGACGGCAATCAGTACGGGAAACCGAAGCGCAGAAACAATTTTGATACAAATCTCATCTTTGAGATTTTGGTTGCTTCCGTGAAAGTTTTGTGAAAGCTTGGCTCCTTTCCGGGGTTGGACGGGTAATCGAAGAGGATATTGTCCTCTCGATGACCAATTGTTCCCCGCTGGTAAGGCATGGAGTTTTTGGTGTCGCAATCGGAGCGGATGATCGATATCGCGGGTGTCCATAAGACATTCGTGGCTGACCATGGCACGGTAACCGCGCTGGAGCCGGTCAGCATCACTATCGGGGAAGGCGAGTTCATCTCGATCGTCGGCCCTTCGGGTTGCGGAAAATCCACGCTTCTCAGGCTGATTTCCGGTCTGGATCAGGCGAGCGGTGGTTCGATCAGGCTCGACGTTTCCGGCCGCAAGCGCCCTGTCGGTTTCGTCTTCCAGGAGCCGGTTCTGCTCCCCTGGAAAAGCATCATCGATAATGTCCGCTTTCCGCTCGATACCTCGGGCGTCAGCCGTGCCCAGGGCGACAAGACCGCGCTCGACCTCATCAAGATGGTCGGCCTCGCCGGTTTCGAGAAGGCATTGCCGCGCCAGCTTTCCGGCGGCATGCGCCAGCGCGCGGCGATTGCCCGCGCACTCTCCGACGACCCGCCGATCCTGCTGATGGACGAGCCGTTTTCGGCTGTCGACCTGCTCACCCGCGACAATCTCAACGACGAACTGCTACGCATCTGGCAGTCGACCGGCAAGACGATCCTGCTCGTCACACACAGCGTGGAAGAGGCCGCCTATCTCGCTGACCGCGTCATGGTCATGACGGCGCGTCCCGGCAAGCTGAAATGCGTTCATAACGTCGAGCTTCCCCGTCCGCGTGGCGAGGAGACCAAGCTCGATCCGGCCTATCATGCTCTGGTTGCCCAGCTTCGCCGCGACCTCAGGACGCCTGCTGGTGAGGCGCATTGATGAGCGGGCGTTTTTCCGCGGCGATCGATTATACGCTGGCACTCGCCGTGCTCCTTTTTGCCTGGTGGTTCGCGACCGGCCCCATGGCGCTGCCGACCTACCTTCTGCCTTCGCCGCTCAAGACCTGGAATGCGCTGGTGACGATCGCCCTCACCGGCGAGCTGTGGCGGCATCTCGGCTTCACGCTGCAGAACATTGTGCTCGGCCTTATCCTCGGCTGCATTGCCGGCATTGCGATCGCCTATGTCATGACGCGGTTTCCCAAGCTTGCAGTCTGGCTCGATGGCCCGCTGGTGATCCTGCAAACGGCCCCGAAGATCGCGCTCGCGCCGCTCTTCATCGTCTGGTTCGGCTTCGGCATCCTGTCGAAGATCGTCCTGATTTTCTCTCTTGTGTTTTTCCCGGTCTTTGTCGGTGCGGTCGCCGGCTTCCGTGCACTCGATCCGAAGATGAAGGATCTTTCGAAGCTTCTCGGCCTCAGCTCCATGCAGCGGTTCCGGCAGATCGAGTTGCCGGCGGCGATGCCGGAAATCTTCGTCGGCCTGAAGATCGGCGCGGTGCAGGCGCTGGTCGGCGCGGTGCTTGCCGAGTGGATGGCCGGCAAGGTGGGTCTTGGCTATCTGATGACCTTCGCGGCGGCCACCTACAAGACACCGCTCCTGTTTGCCGCCGTCCTCATGACCGTGGTTCTTGGCCTTCTTCTGCACGTCGCGCTGACCATTCTTGAACGCCGGCTCCTGTCCTGGAAAGGAGCGGTCAATGGCTAGGACCAGCGCTGCATTCCCCTGGAAGAACGGCCGCCCGCCGCATCTGCCGTGCGGCCCCGGTGACATTGCCGAAAACGTCCTGACACCGGGGGACCCGGATCGCGTGCGGCTGCTGGCCGACATGATGGAGGACGTGACCGATTTCGGCCGTAAGCGCGAGTTCGCCGTCATCACCGGCACCTATGAAGGCAAGCGGCTGACCATTTGCTCGACCGGCATCGGCGGACCGTCGACGGAAATCGCTCTCGTGGAGCTCGCCATGCTCGGCGCCAAACGTGTCGTGCGCATCGGGGGCATGTCTTCGCTGGTTGCCGACTATGCGGTCGGCACCTTCATCGCCGTCGACAGTGCCATCGGCGATACCGGAACTGCCCTCACCTATCGCGCCGCCGGCGGTGAGGCGAAGGCTTCGCCACAGATAACGCAGGGCCTCGTGAACGCAGCGACTGAGCTTGGCCTCGCCTGCAGCCCGGGCAAGGTCGCCTCGACCGACAGCTATTATTTCGGCCAGGACCGCCGCTTTCGTTCGATCGAAGGCAGCGACGATGCCTACGGCAATTTCATCGACCGCTTCCAGGCTCAGGGCGTCGTCGGCGTCGAGATGGAGAGCGAGATCATCTTGACCGTCGGCGGGGCGATCGGCCTCGAAACCGGCTGCCTACTTGGTGTCCATGGAAATCGCGCCACCGATGAATGGCTCGACGACTATGAGGCAACCCAGCGAAACCTTCTGCGCATTGCAGGAAGGGCATTATCCTCCACAGATTGGGAACTCAGGAGCCAACCATGATCCAGTTTCGCGTGACAACCGCGGCAAGCCTGCTCGCCTTGCTCACTTCGCCATTTTTCGCATCCCTCGCCGACGCGGCCGACAAGGTCGTGATGCAGATCGACGGCGCAGCCGCTCCCTTCTACGCACCGCTTTATGCCGGCGTTGAAAACGGCGTCTTCGAGAAGAACGGCATCGAGGTCGAGTTCATCTATGCTGCTGCCGCAGACATCCTGACCAACATCGCTGCCGGCAATGTCGATTTCGGCTTCCCGAACGGTGATGCCGTGGTCGCCGCTGCTGCTAACGGCCTGCCGGTCAAGGTGGTCCACACGACCTATCAGCGCGGCATCGGCGCACTGCTTGCCAAGGCCGATAGCGGCATTACGGGCTACAAGGACCTGAAGGGCAAGAAGATCGCCGTCACCAGCCTTGCCAGCCCGAACTATCTCCAGCTCCAGGTCGGCCTGAAGCTGGCCGGCCTGTCGCTCGACGACGTCAGCGTCGAGGTCGTCCAGACGGGTGCCATCGTCCAGTCGCTGCAGGCCGGACAGGTCGACGCGATCGTCTTCTCCGAGCTTCGCAAGTACAATCTTGAAGCCGACGGTACCAAGGTCACGATGGTTCTCTCCAACGACTTCCTGCCGTCCTTCGGCAATGTGGTCGTCACCAATGCCGCCAAGCTGGCCGAGAACCCCGATCTGGTGAAGCGCTTCACCACGGCCGTTACGCAGTCCTATGAATGGGTCATCGACGGCCATGTCAAAGAAGCGCTGGATATCGCGCTCGACAAGTACGCACCGACCTGGCCGAAGGATCAGAAGGGTATTTTGACGACCGCCTTCGAACAGACCTTCGTACCAACCGTCTGGCAGAGCCCGCTCACCAAGGAAAAGGGCCTGGGTGCGGCTGACTTCGCCGGCTGGCAGAAAAACGCCGACATCCTGGCCGAATACAAGGTCATCGACGAAGCACCCAAGGCGGAAGGCTTCGTCGTCGATCCGTCCACGATCGGTCAGTAAAACATGTTGCTGCGTGGCATAGCGGGCCTTATCGCGACCCTCGTCCTGTGGACGGCGATCGTTTTCATTTTTCAGGTTCCGAGCTTTCTGCTGCCGGGACCGATGGAAGTGCTCAACCGTCTCGTCTTCCTCTTCGAGAACGCCAAGCTTCTCCGGCATATTGGCGTGACGCTCACAGAGATCGTCGCGGGCTTCGTGCTCGGAACGGTGACCGGCATTCTTGCCGGCGTCGTTTTCGCACGCTTGCCGCGCGTCGAACGCTTTGCCACGCCGCTGATCCTACTGCTGCAGACAGCACCGAAGATCGCGATCGCACCACTGCTGCTCTTGTGGCTGGGGATCGGGCCGACGCCCAAGATCGTGCTGATCGCGATCGTCACCTTCTTCCCGGTGATGTCCGGCATGGTCACTGGCCTGCGTTACGGGGAAGGCAGTTTCCGCGATCTCGCCGCCGTGTTGAAGCTCAGCCCCTGGCAGAGCTTTTGGCATATCGAGCTACCTTCGGCCCTGCCGGCGGTGCTCGCCGGCATGGCAGTTGCCACCACGCTTGCCATGACCGCAGCGGTCATCGGCGAACTGATGGGCGCCAATGAAGGCATCGGCTATCTCCTGTCTTCCGGTCAGGAAAACAGCGACACCGCAGTCGTCATCGGCATGGTTCTGCTGCTCTCTTTGATCGGCGGGGCTTTTTATGAGATCATCGAGTTGATCCGCCGCCGATCGCTCGGCCGCTTCCAACTCTCTTGAGCCGGTGACAATGGCGCGTGTTTTCCTCTGTGTCCTCGATTCCGTCGGATGCGGCGGCGCGCCGGATGCGGCGCGCTACGGCGACGAAGGGTCGAATACGCTACTGCATATCGCCGAGGCCTGTGCTACCGGCAATGCTGAGGAAGGGCGAAGCGGGCCGCTGAAGGTTCCCAACCTCGATGCGCTCGGGCTGGGTGCTGCGATCCGGCTTGCATCCGGCAAGGCAGCTCCGGGTCTCGGTGCTGTGCCGATCGGAAGTTGGGGGGCAGCAGAGGAAATCTCCGCCGGTAAGGATACCCAGTCGGGCCATTGGGAGCTCTCCGGCGTACCGGTAACCCGTGACTGGCATTATTTTCCGCGCACCGTTCCGGCTTTCCCGGATGAGCTGATGGCCGAACTGGTCGCTCGCTCCGGCATTCCGGGGACGCTTGCCAATTGCCATGCTTCGGGAACGGAGGTGCTAGACCAGTTCGGTGTCGAGCACATCGCGACCGGCAAGCCGATCGTCTACACGTCGGCCGATAGCGTCGTGCAGATCGCCGCGCATGAGGAGCATTTCGGGCTTGAACGATTGCTCGACGTCTGCCGGATTGCTGCGGAGATATTTCATCCCCTGAATGTCGGGCGGATCATTGCGCGTCCGTTCATCGGCGAAACGCCAGGGGCGTTTGCCCGCACCGCGAACCGCAAGGACTATGCGATCGCTCCGCCCGCGGGCACTATCTGCGACCACGTCGTGGCGGCCGGTGGCGCGGTCCACGCAGTGGGCAAGATCGGGGATATTTTCGCGTACAAGAGCATTACCGATGTTTCGAAGGGCAAGGATGACATGGCGCTCTTCGACCATATGCTTTCCTGGTGCGACCGAGCCGCATCAGGCGATCTGATTTTCGCAAACTTCGTCGAGTTCGACAGTCTCTGGGGCCATCGGCGCAATGTTTCGGGTTATGCTCGCGCTCTCGAAACTTTCGATGCACGGCTGCCGGAACTGACAGGCCGTCTGCAAGACGGCGATCTTCTCATCATCACCGCAGACCACGGCAACGACCCGACCTGGCATGGCACCGACCATACGCGCGAGCGCGTTCCGGTGCTGGTCACTGGACCCGGCATCGAAGGACAGGAACTCGGGATCATCCCGTTCGCCAGGGTTGCCGAGCTGGTTGCCTCGCATCTGAAGATCGGACGATAACCTATCGCCGCCGGCTGCTTTTGACCGGAGACGTGAAGCATCAGCAGCATGAATCGATCCGAGCGGATCGATTCATGGAACTCGTTGGACGCCGCTTTCGCGAAACGCGAAAATCCGTCCATGCCGAAAGAACAAGCCGGACCGCTTCATCTGCGCCGCGTCGACCCGACCCAGAACATGCGCCGCTTCTATACGCTCACCATCCAGCCGACACTGTTCGGCGGCTCATCGCTCATACGCCATTGGGGCCGCATCGGCACCAATGGCCAATCGATGATGGAGACCTTTGACGCATCGGAAGACGCGGACGGCGCCCTCGCCCGTCTCGAACGGACAAAGCGGCGAAAGGGCTATCTCGACGCGGGGTGTAACGGAGCTGGTTGAATTCTGTGATGCCCTAAGATGAGCAATGAGATACCTGCGCTACGCGACGAGGAGCCCCGCGCAAGGCTGCGGCACCAGCAAGCAAAGTCACCTATAACCTTTCTATTATGAAATATATTTCAGTATATGAATTTTATTGACATAAGTTTCAGAGGCTGCAATGTAGCCGAAGTCGGGCTTCGGGAGGAGTTCGACACTAATCAATCCATACGGCAGCGCTCCTGGAGCGCTCGCGACGGTCATTGAGGATGGCTTCGGCCAAGGGAGGAAACTTGCGCAAATTTCTGAGAACGCTCACAATCGCAGCGGCTGCATCGACCTGCTTGGGTTCTATGCAGGCACTCGCCGAAACCCCTAACCCGTTCAAATGCGAGCCAGGTGAAAAATACGTCATGAACGTGATGGTTTCGGGCGTCGAATACTGGTTCCCGGTCTATGAGATGTTCAAGCAGGCCGGCCAGCAATTCGGCTGCGAGACCGCCTATACCGGCACGCCCGAATATGACGTCAACAAGCAGATCGCGACCTTCGACCAGGCACTGGCACAGAAGCCGGCCGGCATACTGGTCCATCCGATGAACTCCGATCCATTCATCGAGCCGATCAATCGCGCCATCGAGCAGGGCACCGCAGTGGTGACGTTTGCGGCCGACTCGCCCAATTCCAAACGGGTCTCCTACATCACCTCTGATAACAATGCCGAAGGCACTTATGCCGCCGACGCCGTTGCCAAGGCGATGGACGGCAAGGGCGAATATGCCGTGCTGGAAAACCCCGGCCAGGATAACCACGACAAGCGCGTCAACGCCTTCGTCGCTCGCATGGAAGCGAAATGGCCCGACATGAAGCTCGTCGGCCGCGCGGCATCGAACCAGGATCCGACCAAGGCCTATCAGGCAGTTCTCAGCCTGGCGCAGGCGCATCCCGATCTCGGTGCCGTGTTCATGCCGGAAGCCAACTCGGCGATCGGTGCGGCCCAGGCAGCCAAGGAAGGCGGCGGCAAGATCAAGATCATGCTTGCCGACGTCAACGCCAAGATCCTCGACATGATCAAAGCTGGCGAGATATTCGGCTCGGTCAACCCGAACCAGGGCATGCAGGGCTACATGGGCTTCATGCTCCTGTGGATGGCCAAGCACCCCGACCTGATCGACCCGATGAACGACGCCAGGCGTTCGGGGTCCAACGCCATGAGCGTGCCCTTCGTCGACAACGGCTTCTCGATCGTCACTGCGGACAATGCCGACGACTTCTACTGGGACACCTACCTCAAGCGTCGCGGCACCAAGGGCATCGAGGAATAATCTCGACATCCCAAGATTGTCAGGACAACCAAGTCGGAAGGGGGTCGCAGCCCCCTTCCCCTCGCAGCGCCCATTGCAGGAGCATGGCGTGACCCAGACGCCCATTCTTGAAATCAACGGCCTGTCCAAGGCGTTCGGCCCAGTCAAGGCGCTGAGCGACGTGCAGTTCGAGCTCAAGCGCGGTGAAATCCATGCGCTGTGCGGCGAAAATGGCGCGGGCAAGTCGACGTTGATGAATATGATCGCAGGCGTGCTGCAGCCTGACCAGGGCGACATACTGATTGACAGCGAGCGCGTTTCGATCCCCTCGCCGGCAGCAGCCCAGCGTCTCGGCATAGCGCTCGTGCATCAGGAGATCGCGCTCTGCCAGGACGCGACGGTCGCCGAAAATATCTACATGGCCGCGATCAATGCCCGTCGCGCGCCGCTGATGAATTTCCAGAAGCTCTATGTCGACGCGCAGAAGGTGATGGACCTTCTCGCCCCCATTCCGGTGCGCACCAAGGTCGCCGACCTTTCCATTTCCAACCAGCAGCTCGTCGAGATCGCCAAGGCGCTGACGCTCGACTGCAAGGTGCTGATGCTCGACGAACCAACCGCAGCCCTGACCGAAAGCGAGGCGCAACGACTGTTTTCGATAGTGCGCGGCCTGAAGGAACGCGGCATTTCGGTGGTTTATATCAGCCATCGCATGGCTGAGATTTTTTCGCTGTGCGACCGCGTCACCGTCTTCCGCGACGGCCATTACGTCGCCACCGATCCAATAAATGCCGTGTCGCCCGACGACGTAGTCCGCAAGATGGTCGGCCGCGAGATCACCCAGCTCTATCCCGACAAGCTGGCGCCGAAGGAACCCGGGCGTCTGCTATTGACTGTCGAAGATCTTTCCGACGGCAGCCGTTTCACTGACGTGAACCTGCAGCTCCGCGCCGGCGAAATTCTCGGCATCGGCGGCCTCATCGGCGCCGGCCGCAGCGAGATCGCGCAGACCATTTGCGGCCTGAGGCCGGCGGTTTCGGGAACCATTGCGCTCGACGGCCTGAGCCTGCGTATCCGCAACTACAGCGATGCAGTCAAGGCAGGGCTCGTCTATCTCTCCGAGGATCGCAAGGGCTCCGGCGTGTTTCTCGACATGCCAATCGCGGCAAACATCTCGGCTCTCGACCTCGGCAAGCTGACCGGGACGCTCGGGCTTCTCGACCGCAAGGCAGAGGACCGCCAGGCAGCCGATCTGACCAGGCGTCTGGGCGTTCGCATGGCCGGCATCGGGGCAGCCGTATCGACGCTCAGCGGCGGAAACCAGCAGAAGGTGGCCATCGCCAAGCAATTGTCGATCGAGCCCAAGGTTATAATCATGGACGAACCGACGCGCGGCATCGACGTCGGCGCCAAGGTCGAGATCCACCGGCTGCTGCGCCAGCTGGCCGGCAAGGGCGTGGGCATCGTCGTCATCTCGTCAGAGCTGCCGGAACTGATCGGCCTGTGCGACCGCGTGATGGTCGTGCGCGAAGGCAGGATTGCCGGCGAACTCGCCGCAGACGAGCTCGGCGAAGAATCCATCATCATGCTCGCGTCGGGCGTCCAGAGCGGTTCAAATCAGAAAATGCAGGCCCAGAATGTCGCCTAGGGAAGCCGGAGAAACCCTCATGCACGCCGATATCAAGGCACCCAGCGAAGCGCGGCGCATCGACTTTGCCCGCCTGGCATCGATGCGCGAGGCAGGGCTGATCGTCATCATCCTGGCGCTGTGCATCGCCATGAGCTTCGCATCGCCGCATTTCCTGACATGGGGCAACTTCCGCGCCATGCTGATGAGCTTCTCCATCGAAGGCATCGTCGTGGTCGGCATGACCATCCTGCTCATTGTCGGCGGCATCGACCTGTCGGTCGGCTCGGTCGTCTGTTTCTCGATGGTGGTTTCAGGCGCGCTGTTCCTGGCCGGTCTCGATCCGTGGACCGCCAGCCTGATCGGCATCGGCGTCAGCGCGCTGATCGGGGCTGCCATGGGCTTCTTCGTGACGGTGGTCGGATTGAACCACTTCATCACCTCTCTTGCGGCGATGGTCATCGTGCGCGGCATGTGCCTGGTCATCACCAAGGGCACGCCACTGTCGCTGTTCACGCTGCCGCCGGCGTTCAAGGCGATCGGCCAGGGCAGCTTCAACAGCATTCCCTATGTGATCATGATCTTTGTCGTGGTCGTTGCGATTTTCGACTTCCTGCTGCGACGAGCCACCGCCTTCCGCAAGGTTTTCTACACCGGCTCCAACGAGAAGGCCGCGCAGTTCTCGGGCATCAAGACCAGGCAGGTGAAGTTCTGGGTCACGGTGTTGTGCTCCACCCTCGCCGGTCTCGCAGGTGTCATTTACATGGCCCGCTTTGGCGCTGCGACACCAACCTTCGGTGCCGGCATGGAACTCAACATCATCGCCGCAGCCGTGATCGGAGGTGCGTCGCTGAATGGCGGCTCGGGCACCATCTTCGGCGCGATCCTCGGCATGGCGCTGCTCTCCGTCGTGACGAGTTCGCTGATCCTGCTCGACGTGTCCGTCTATTGGCAGGACATGATCAAGGGGTGCATCCTGCTCGCAGCAGTGTCGATCGACCACTTCCTGCATCGCAAGAAGTCCTGAATTCAAGAAGCGCATCGAAACAAGATCATGGCCCCCAACAACACACGCGACGACATCTCGACGGTCCGCCAAATGCACCAGGCGCTTGTCCTGCACTATGTCGAAGGCAAGACCCAGGCAGAGATCGCAAAGGAACTCGGTATCTCGCATGCCACGGTCAACCGGCTGATCAAACGGGGCCATCAACTCGGCCTTGTCGAGATCAAGATCAAATCGCCGATCGACCACTTGATAGACATCGAGGCACAGCTTGTGGCACTTGGCGGCATCGAGCGCGCAGTGGTCGTGCCGTCGGTTTCCGAAAATCCGCAGACGGCCCTGCAGCGTGTCGGCGAGGCAGCGGCACGGCTGCTGCTCGACACTATCAAGGACGGCGACACCATATCCATCACCGGCGGCAAGGGCGTCAGCGCGCTGGTCGCCGGGCTTCAGCCCGGACGACGCTATGATGTCGAGGTCATTCCCGCGACGGGCCTCGTCCAGGGCAAGCACTACACCGACGTCAATCACGTCGCTTCGCTGATGGCCGACAAGCTCGGCGGTCGTGCCTATCAGGTCCATGCGCCATTGTTTGCCGACTCGCCAGAGCAACGCGGAATGCTGATGGGCGTGCGTTCCGTCGCCGATGTGTTCCGCAAGGCGCGCGAGGCCGACGTTGCCGTCATCGGCATCGGTTCAATCCTGAGCGACGATTCGAGTTATTACGACCTTCATCCGTCATCGAGCGCCGACCGCCAAGCCATTGAACATTCAGGTGCTACGGGCGAACTGCTTGCTCACCTCATCGACCGCGACGGGAGGCTTTGCGATTATACGCTCAACCGGTCTCTGGTGTCGCTGACACTCGACGAGTTCGCAACGATCCCGCGATCGATCGGCATAGCCAGCGGCGCAAGCAAGGTCTCGCCTATCCTCAGCGCCATGCGCGGCAACCATCTCGACACCATCGTCACCGACGAGGCCACCGGCCTTCAGATCCTCGACCTTGCCAAGCAGGAGGCAGCATGAGCTCCCGACAAATCCAACGCCATATCGGCAGGTCCGACGTCTCAGCATCGGCCGTAGGCCTCGGCACCTGGGCAATAGGCGGCTGGATGTGGGGCGGCACCGACGAGCAAGCGTCGATCCGCGCCATAGACGCTTCGATAGACGCCGGCATCAGCCTGATTGATACCGCGCCTGCCTACGGTCTCGGTCGCAGCGAGGAGATTGTCGGCAAGGCCATCAAAGGCAAGCGCGACAAGGTCGTCATCGCCACCAAATGCGGACTGAACTGGCATTCCGGCAAGGGCAACCATTTCTTCGACCAGGACGGCAAGCCGGTCCATCGCTATCTCGGCGCCGACGGGATTGCCTATGAGCTTGAGCAGAGCCTGCGCCGTCTCGGAACCGATCATATCGACCTCTACATCACCCATTGGCAGGACCCGACCACGCCGATCACGGAAACGGTTGCCGCACTCGAAAAGCTCAAGGCGCAGGGCAAGATACGCGCCATCGGCGCCTCGAACATCAGTGCCGAGGATCTCCAGCATTATGTCGAAGCGGGGCAGCTTGACGCCATCCAGGAGCGCTATTCGATGATCGATCGGGAGATCGAAGACAGCCTGCTGCCGATCACCCGCCAAAACGATATCGCCACGCTGAGCTACTCGTCGCTGGCGCTCGGCCTGCTCACCGGTGCCATCCACCCAACGCGCGAATTCACCGGCGACGACCAGCGCAAGGGCAATCCCCGCTTCTCGGCCGCCAACCGGCAGAAAGTGGCAAGGCTTAAGCGAGCCATCGCTCCGATTGCCGAACAACACAGCGCTTCGATGGCGCAGATCGTCATCGCCTGGACGCTGGCGCAGCGCGGAATCACCTTCGCGCTGTGCGGTGCGCGCAATGCAGAACAGGCGCTTGAGAATGCACGAGCTGGCGAGATCACGCTCGAAGCCGGCGAACTTGCCGCTATCGATGCCGCCATCGTTGCGCACCTCGTAGCCATGGATGCCTGAGCGAAAGGCAAAGTTCAAATGAACCGCAATGAAACACTCGCCGCTCTGCGCGAGCGGCCGGATATTGCCGTGCTCGTGATTGGCGGCGGCATCAACGGCATCAGCGTCTTTCGTGAGCTTGCCTTGCAGGGCGTCGACGTCGTTCTGGCGGACAAGGGCGACTATTGCAGCGGTGCGAGTGCGGCGCTGTCGCGCATGGTGCATGGTGGTCTGCGCTATCTGGAAAACGGTGAGTTCAAGCTGGTGCGCGAATCGCTAGTCGAGCGCGACCGCCTGCTGAAGAATGCCCCGCATTATGTGGCGCCGCTGCCCACGACAGTACCGATTTTCGATACGTTTTCCGGGATCGCCAATGGCGCCGTGCGCTTTCTGGGCCTGACGCGCCGTCCGAGCCGGCGCGGCGCGCTGGTGATCAAGGCCGGGCTCACCATGTACGATCTGTTCACGGCAGCCCGGCGGCTGATGCCGACGCACCAATTCCGGGGGCGGACAGACACGCTGAAAACGTGGCCGGCGATCAACTCGGCAATTCGCAGCTCTGCCACCTATTACGACGCCTGGGTCAGCCGGCCTGAGCGCCTCGGACTGGAAATGCTGTTCGATACAGTCACGGCAGCATCATCGGCGCGCGCCCTGAACTACGCCGCGGTCGCTTCAACCGATGCGGGCCTCGCCCTCATCGACACCTTGACCGAAGAGACGCTGCCGCTGCGCCCGCAATTGATCGTCAATGCCACCGGCGGCTGGATCGACCTGACCAACAATGCCATCGGCGCCACCGCGCAAAAGATGATGGGCGGTACCAAAGGATCGCACCTGATCGTGGACAACGCCGAGCTTTACGACGCGCTCGGCGGCCACATGGTCTATTACGAGAATGAGGACGGGCGGATCTGCATCCTGTTTCCTTATCTCGGCAAGGTGCTGATCGGCTCGACCGATATCCGCGTCGACAACCCGGACGAGGTGCGCTGCGAGGACGACGAGCGGAGCTACATCCTTCAATCGCTCGCATTCGTGTTTCCCTCGATCGTGATCGCCGACAATGAGATCGTCTTCCGCTTCGCCGGCGTGCGTCCCCTGCCCGCCAGCGAGGACAGCTTCACCGGCCGTATCCCGCGCGATCATTTCTGTGAGTTCGTCGAACCAAGCGGACATCTGCCGGCAACGCTTTGCATGATCGGCGGCAAATGGACGACGTTCCGCTCCTTCGGCGAAATGGCTGCCAACATGGCGCTGGAGCGGCTCGGCCTGAACCGCAGCAAAGGCACCGAAGACCTCGCCATCGGCGGCGGCCGGAATTTCCCGGCTGATCCGGAAAAATGGTGCGCCTCATTGGCAGAACAGCACAGGCTGTCCTTAGAACGCGCGCATATGCTTCTGGAGCGTTATGGCACCTCTGCCGAGGGTTTCGCACAACTCACCGCGGACCAGATGCTGCCGCGATCAGATTATTCGGTTGGTGAAGTCCGGCTCATCATCGAGCGCGAACAGGTCGAATGCCTGGCCGACATATTTCTACGCCGCACCACCATCGCCATCTCGGGCGGCCTCAGTCTCGCGCTCATTGATGCCGTGCTCGACATTCTCGCCGCACACAAAGGGTGGGATGTCGACCAGGCAGCCACCGAACGCACTGCCTTCCTCGTCTTGCTGGCGCACCAGCACGGCGTCGACCTATCGGACCTATCTCAGACGAACGACAAAAGGAGCGCCCTATGCGCGTGAACAAGAAAGTCCGCATGAACCGACTGTTCGGCGGCGGGCGCTGTCTCGATGTCGCCATCGACCACGGCGTCTGCAACGAGCCGAGCTTTCTGGCGGGACTGGAGGACATGGCCAGCGTGGTAGGCCAGTTGGTCAAGGCCGGCCCTGACGCCATCCAGATGAATTACGGCCAGGCCGACCTGCTGCAGGCGGTGCCGGGCAAGGACAAACCGGCTCTCGTCATGCGCATCGACATGGGCAATCCCTACAACAAGATACGCCACCGCGCGATGTGGGCGGTTGTTCAGAACGAAGCAGAGCCGCTGCTTGGCGCGATCGAGATGGATGCGGCCTGCGTCGTCGTCAACCTGTTCATGCTGCCCGACGAGCCGGATCTGTTCCGCCAATGCGTGCAGAACATCGCCCGCGTGCGTGCCGACTGCGAGAAATACGGCCTGCCGCTGATGATCGAACCGCTGGCCATGCTGCCAGTCTCAGAACATGGCGGTTACATGGTCGATGGCGACGCGGAAAAGATCGTGACGCTGACCCGGCTCGCCCGCGAGATGGGCGCCGACATCATCAAGGCGGATCCGACCACCGATCCAAACGATTTCCACCGCGTGGTGGAAGCCGCCCGCTGCCCGGTTCTGGTACGCGGCGGCGGCAAGGAGGATCTGCGCGCCGTGTTCGACAAGTCGGCTGCCCTGATGGCGCAGGGCGCGCTAGGCATGGTCTATGGCCGCAACATCTACCAACACGCCAATCCAAGCGCCGTGGTGCGCGGTTTGATGGCGATCATTCATGACGACGCGGATGGCGCTGCCGCCTGGGACCTGTACAAGCAGGCATAGGTTGCGGCATCGGGAGGAGCCAATGGGAAATTACATTCTTGGCCTCGATGCGGGTAACACCGTTATCAAGGCAATCATCTTCGACTTGTCCGGGCGCGAACTTGCGCTCGCTGCCTGCGACGGCCGCTCGTGCATGCCCAAGCCAGGTCATGTCGAGCGCGACCTTAACGAGCTCTGGCGCAACGCCGTCGCGGTCATCGGGCAATGCATCGAAAAGGCCGGCATCGATCCAGGCGAGATCGTCGCCATCGGCTGTGCCGGTCACGGCAATGGCCTTTACGCATTCGACCGTGACGGCGCACCGCTGATCGGCATCCAGTCGCTCGACACGCGAGCGGTCGGAATCGTCGCCGAATGGGCCGAACAAAATGTCGGCGACCGCACCTATGGGCATTGCCTGCAAAGGCCATGGGCGGCGCAGACGCCGACCCTGCTTGCCTGGCTCAAGCGCTTTTCGCCCGAGTTGTTCGCCAGGATCGGCACTGTGTTTCTGTGCAAGGATTTTGTCGTCAACCGACTAACCGGCGCGCGTTCGACCGACACTTCGGACATGTCGGGCTGCGGCCTGCTGCAAATTCCCGATCGGCGCTACGACGAGGATTTGCTTGCGGCTTACGGGTTGGGCGATTGCATGGCATTGCTGCCGCCAGTTCTGGAATCGGCTGATATCGCCGGCCACATCACCGCCGAGGTCGCAGCACTGACCGGCCTTCTCACCGGTACGCCTGTCGTCGCCGGGTTGTTCGATGTGGTTGCCAGCGCTATCGGCTCGGGCGTCACCCGCACCGGTGCGGCCTCGATCATCGCCGGGACCTGGAGCATTAACCAGATCATCACCGACGAGCCAATCCGCGACCCCTCGATTTTCATGGTCTCGACCTTCGATCCCAAACGCTATCTGGCGATTGAATCGAGTGCCACTTCGGCGGCCAATCTCGAATGGATCGTCCGCGAATTCCTCGAACACGGCCACGAGCCAGGCAAGTCGCCGTTCGAGCTGTGCAGTGAACTCGTCGCGTCGGTTGATCCAGACAGCGACATCCCGATCTACCACCCTTTCCTCTATGGCTCGCAGCAGAACGGCCGTGCACGCGCCGGCTTCTACGGCATCGCCGGCTGGCACACCCGTGCCCATATGCTGCGCGCCTTGTTTGAGGGTGTCGCCTTCGAACACAAGCGTCACATCGAGACTTTGCACAAGGCCGGAGCCATCTTCGACCAGGCAGTATTGTCAGGCGGTGGCTCGCGCAGTGAAATATGGCCGCAAATCTTTGCCGACGTGCTTGGCGTTCCCGTCACCGTGGCGCGCAGCCGCGAGACCGGGGCGCTTGGCGCGGCAATCGCAGCGGGCACGGGCGTGGGTATTTTTGAAGACTACGGGGCGGGTGCGGCGGCAATGACATCCGCTGCCCGGCACTATACGCCCAACAATGCGATTGCCCCCGCTTACGCACAGCGCTATCGCCTGTATGGCGAGATCAATCAGGCGATGACCCCTATGTGGGAGCGCATCGCCATCCAGCAGGCGTGCAAGTGACCGAAGCTTTATCCTCCTCATTTGACGAATACGACTACGTCATCGTTGGTGCCGGCTCGGCCGGCTGCGTGCTCGCCAACCGGCTTTCTGCAGATCCACGTAACCGGGTGCTGCTGCTCGAGGCCGGCGGCAGCGACCGTTATCACTGGGTCGATATCCCGATCGGCTATCTCTATTGCATGGGCAATCCGCGCACCGACTGGCTGATGAAGACCGAGCCGGAAGCCGGGCTCAATGGGCGGAGTCTCAATTATCCCCGAGGCAAGGTGCTTGGCGGGTGCTCGTCGATCAACGGCATGATCTATATGCGCGGCCAGGCCGCCGACTATGATGGCTGGCGCCAGTCCGGCAATGTCGGCTGGGGGTGGGACGACGTCCTGCCCTATTTCCGCAAGTCGGAAGACTATCACGGCGGCAAAAGCGCCATGCATGGTGCTGGCGGCGAATGGCGCATCGAAAAACAGCGCTTGTCGTGGCCAATCCTCGATGCCTTCCGCGACGCCGCCGAAGAACTCGGCATCCCGCGCACCGACGACTTCAACGCCGGCACCAATGAGGGCTCCGGTTACTTTGAGGTCAACCAGAAAAAGGGCGTGCGCTGGAACACCTCCAAAGCGTTTCTGCGCGGCATTAAGGACCGCAAGAACCTGCGCGTCGTCACCGGGGCCGAAACCGAGCGGCTCGAATTCGACGGCCGCCGCGTCACCGGGCTGGTTTTCCGAAAGGACGGCGGCTTGCGTCAGGTCAAAGCGGGGCAGACGATCCTCGCCGCCGGCGCCATCAACTCGCCGAAGATCCTCGAGCTCTCAGGCGTCGGCCAGCCGGACCTGCTCTCGCGCCTCGGCATCGGAGTGCGCCATGGCTTACCCGGCGTAGGCGAAAACCTGCAGGACCATTTGCAGATTCGCACCGTCTTCAAGGTAACCGGCGCGGCGACGCTCAACCAGCGCTACCACAATCTGATCAGCCGCGCCGCCATGGGTCTCGAATATGCGGCCCGCCGCAGCGGCCCGTTGTCGATGGCGCCGAGCCAGCTCGGCATCTTCGCCAAGAGTGATCCACGTCTCGAAACGCCGGATCTTGAGTATCACGTGCAGCCGCTGAGCACCGACCGGCTTGGCGAGCCGCTGCATCGTTTTCCGGCGGTAACGGTGTCGGTGTGCAATCTTCGCCCCGAAAGCCGGGGAACCGTGCATATGGGCTCGACCGACCCGCGCGAGGCGGCGAAGATCAGGCCGAACTACCTTTCAACCGAGGGCGACCGCAGCGTCGCCATTGCCTCGCTGCGTCATGCCCGCCGCCTCATGAAGGCCAAAGCCGTAGCCCGCTTTGCGCCGGAAGAGATGCTGCCCGGCACCCAATACGACAGCGATGAAGATCTGCTCCGCAAGGCCGGCGACATCGGCACGACGATCTTCCATCCGGTCGGCACCTGCAAGATGGGCTCGGACACGATGGCGGTGGTTGACGACCACCTGCGGGTCCATGGGCTCGACGGCCTGCGGGTGGTGGACGCCTCCATCATGCCGACCATCGTCTCCGGCAACACCAACTCGCCGGTCATCATGATCGCCGAGAAGGCGGCGGAGATGATCCTGCGGGATGTTCGCTGACGTTGCTGTTAGGCTCCAGTCAGCGGCTACCGGTAGCAATCAGCAACAACACATATGAGATTACCAGGACGATCAGCCCGCGAAATGCCAGGCTGACAAAATGGTATTTCGCCTTCGCGATGATCGACAGCGTATCGATGTTGCCGAGATATTCCTGATAGAGAAACGTTGGATCATTGCGCTCGCCGGCAGCAAGCAGAGCTGTGCGGTTGGCGTCCCAGCCGCCCCAGAACAGTGATGTTGATCGCAGACCGCGCCGAGGCAGCACGACGACTATGGCCGAAACCAGCGTGAAGGTGGCGGCTACGGCCATGCAGCCGGAGAAAAGCACCAGCGGAAACTGTGCCTCTATATAACGCTGCCATTGAAACGCCATTCGACCTTCCGACGAGCTGATCATGAAAGCCAGCATGAAAGTGAAGATGTAGGCCGCCTTCTGGTCGGCGATCTTTATCTGATCGTAAAAAACGTCGTTTATCTTCTTCAGATGTTCCAGATAGTCCTTCCCCGGAATGGACGATGAAACTTCGGTATTTCCCATGGAAGAATCGAATTTAAGCGAACTTGCCATTTCCCCTAGCCCTTGATGCGATTCACTGTAAAGCCCGAGTAACGAATGCAGCATTCCACATGCTAGTGCAAAGGGATTATTGACAGTTCTGTCCCGCTCCGGTCATAACGCCCCTTGGGTTTGAGGGGATATCAATAAAAACAATGCGACGCTATCTGGCGGTTTCTTTGATACTGTCGGCAGTGTTCGGTGCGCAGCAGGTTGCGGCCGAGCCGGTGACGCGCGCGCAGCCCGCTGCCGGTTCCGTGATCGCGCGCAAGTCCGGCGAGGAAGTTCGCTTCGTCGATGTGTCGGACTGGCGCTTCGTTGATCTACGCCAGGATGTCGTGGCCGGCGATTATCTTCGCACCAATGCGACCGGCAATCTGGCCGTGCTGTTTTCCGACCGTACGCAAATGCGCCTTGGCCGCAACACAACGCTTCTGGTCAAGAATGTCGGCCCGTCGACCGACGCGGCCTTTGCGCTCGAAAGCGGCACGATCTGGGCGCGCGCGGAGCGTGGTGGACCAGGACTGACCGTCGAGACGCCGGCCGCGGCTGCCGCCATTCGCGGTACCGACTGGACGATGACGGTTGAGAGCAATGGCCGCACCTCCCTGACCGTGCTGGAGGGTAAGGTCGAACTCGCCAACCAATTTGGGGCGGTGACGGTTTCGCAGGGCGAAGGCGCGGTCGCCAATATCGGCTCGGCGCCCACCAAGATCGTCAACGTCAATCCCGACGATCGGGAGCAGATGCTGTTCTTCCTGTCGCTGCGAAATTCCTTCAACATGTTGCCGGCATCGCCGCTTTCCAGCCCGGATATGCGCAAGGCCCGCGGAGAGATCACCGCTAAGGCGCCATCGGCCCGTTCCGGGGAAGACTGGCTGACGCTGGCCGAAGTGAACCTCAATTACGAAGGCCGTGAGGCTGCGCGCGAAGCAGCCGCTCAGGCACGTCAATTCAGACTGACACGCGCGCAAACGGCCCGCCTCGATCTCATCGAGGCGATGATTGCGGGAGCCGAGAAACGCTATGATGAGGCGGCTCATCTTTTCGAACAGGCGAGGCAGAACCTGGACCCCCGCCGCCGCGCTATGGCGACATATGGTGGTTATTATGCGCGGGCACTTGCTGATCCGAACCGCACCGAGGCGCCGCCCAAGCCCAAAGCGGACGGCCCTTACGCGGCAATGGCGGAAGCATTGACGGTTGCCTTCCTGGTTGATTTCAAGGCGTCGATCGCTGTTCTGAAAAGGGCGGAACAACGCTATCCGGAGAATCCGAGCCTGCCGGCGATGCGCGCACAGCTGGCGATGGCACTGGACGATCGTCAGCAGATGGAGGAAGCAATCGACAGGTCTCTGTCGCTCGATCCGGATGATCCAAACGCACTGGAAGCTCGCGCCAATTTTCGTGCGGGTTTCAAGAGCGATCTCGAAGGCGCCTATGCGGATCTAACCCGTGCGCTGGAAATCGCACCCGGGTCGACGACCATCTGGAATGGGCTCGGCCTCGTGCAGAATGCCCGTGGCGCATATCGGGAATCGGAAGCCGCGCTGAAGCAGGCGATCGCGCTCGATCCGCAAGACCCCGTCTCGCATATCAATCTCGCTGTGCTTTACCTGGACCAGGATCGCGTCGTGGAGGCGCGCGCCGAGATCGACAAGGCGCTGGAAGTCGACCCTTCCTTTGACATGGCCCTGCTCATTCGCGGCCGCTACTACATGCAGACCGGCGAGCTGGAAAAGGCGCGCGAGGACCTGCTGGCCGGCACGACGGCCAATCCGGCGGATGCTCAGGGTCTGCTGTTGCTCGGTGCTTCCTACTATGAAAGCGGCGAGCACGAACCGGCTGCGCAAGCTATCGAGAATGCTGACAGGCTCGATGCCAATGATCCGGTCGTGTCGTCATTCAGGACCGCGATTGCCATCGACGAATATGAATCCGATGAGGCGATCAGAAGTGCCCAGGAAGCCTTGAGGAGAGCCCGGGCTCGTGGCGGCGACTATGCGCCGCTCAGCGCCAGTCGCGATCAGGGTTCGACCCTGAACGATGCCTACCGCCTGCAGGGATTAGACGCCTGGGGGCGCTATTATGGTGCTGCCGTGTTCGATCCATTCGGCGCGGCGGGCTATGTCGACCAGACGGTTTCGGGCAGCCCAAATCCGTTCGTCAATGACCTCAATTATGGCGCAACGGTAGTCGATCCCGGTACGAACGGGGCGGGCTTTTCGTCGTTCTTTCAGGGGTTGATGCTTGACCCGGCCATGATCTCAGGCCGCTCCACCAGCGCCACTCTCTTCAGGCGTCCATTTCTGGAGACGAGCATTGGCGGTGGCTTCACCAGCACCAGCGATAACACCGGCTGGACAAGCGAAGCCGAGGTTCAGGGGTTCGTGAACGATCCGATACCGTGGAGTTTCTACGGCAAGCTTGATGTGCAGCGCTCCGGGGAATTCCGGGAAGGCACAGATCCAGGGTTCCCTGTTCCAAATGTCCGGTTTGATCTTGAAGACAAGCTCGTAGCCGGGACCGGATTCGTGACGGCCCGACCGACGCCGAACGACCGTGTGGTTGCTTATGTCGATATCCGGAACGATGAAGCGAACCTCAACAATGGCCTGTTCGTGTTTCCTTCACCAGTTATTATCGATCCAGGTTTTCCGTTTCCGATTGTAGGCTCTACCTACGACCGGCAGCTTGAGAACAGATCGGCCAATCTGGGATTGGGCTGGAGCCACACATTTGGGTATAAGAATGTGGTGAATGCGGCCTTCTTTGCGTCCAGTTCACGCCAGACCAGCGAGGAAGCGGCAACTTTCGCATTCGACTTTGGACTTCCAATTCTATTGCCCGGCCCGGGCACGATAGACGGCTCGTCAGAGCAAAGCGCTTATATTGGTGCCTTGAACCATACGTATGGGGTTGGTGATCTTACGCTCAGATATGGTTTGGAAGGCGGAACGATCGACTCCAAGCAGACCAAAGCGACCAGCATATCCTTTCCCTTTCTTCCCGTTTTTAACGAAATCGAGACTACCGATACCGGCCTAACGATTGGCCGCGCTTATATGGATGGCCTTTATGAGGTTACGTCCGCTTTGAAACTGGAGGCAGCGCTTTTCGGAACCTATCTTGACGGTGATGTGAATGGCTTGGGGTTCGAGCAGGGCAAGCTGGAGCCGCGTGTCGGTGCCGCCTGGGCGCCGGTCGAAGGTCACTGGCTCCGCGCTGCCTTCATGCGTGAGACGGCAGCAGTCAACACAACGACACTTGCACCGATCGGCATCGTCGGCCTGCAATCCAATCAGACGCCGATTGGATTGGGAGGATATTCAGACACGTTTGCGGCCCGGTGGGACGCAGAATTGAACGGCCGCCTCTTCACGACGCTCGACTACCAGCACCAGGAACTCTCCGGCCTTTCCATAGACATCCCGGGAGCCTTTGATTCAACCGACCTTACCGAGGCCCGTATCGATCGCCTTGCGGCAACGGCCAATGTCTGGTTGGGCGGCGGTTTTGGCGCATTTGCGACCTACGCTTACACCGACTCCGAAAACAAGGATCCGACCAGCTTCGGCTTCGGCGAGGCTTTGCCATACGTGCCCGAACACTCGGCGCGGCTTGGCGTAACCTGGGTCAATCCGGCCAATTTCAAGGTGACACTCGCCGCCACCTATATTGGCGAAAGGTCCGGTGACGTTTCGGGCGATCCGATCGACCCGTACTGGACGGCTGATACCTTCGCGACCTGGGAACCCTTCAACAAGCGTTTTGAGCTGGAACTCGCCGCATACAATCTGTTCGACGAGAAATTCAACGTGGCCGCAAGCGTACCAGGTTGGGGACGCAGCTTTGTCGGGTCGCTCAAGGTTCGCTTCTGATGCTTCTGACCGGTCCATGGTGGAAGGGCCTTGGCGCCTCTGCATCGGCTGCCGCCACGAGGCGCAACGGCGTTGTGATGGTGACATTGCTCGCCGCGTTGCTTGCGGCAATGCTGTCTTTGCTGACGCCGTGGAAACTGCTCGAAGCGCGCGCCTTCGATTATTTTTCGACTAGCGGCGTTCCGGCCCGACCAGCCAACGGGCCGGTTATCGTTGCCATTGACGAACCCTCTCTTGCGGAAGTCGGCTTGCAATGGCCGTGGCCGCGCGACCTGCACGCGAAGCTGATCGAAGCGCTGCGCAAGGCCGGTGCAAAGGCAATCGGCCTCGACATCATCTTTGCCGAACCTTCCAATCCGACTGCGGACGAGGCGCTTGTCAGAAGCCTTGGGCCTGATGTCGTGCTGGCAGGCGACGAGACCTTTATCGAGACACCGCAGGCTGCCCAGCATATCCGGGTCGAGCCCCTGGCGATTTTCACAGGTGCAGGAGCCCGGTCCGGCATTGCTTCGATTGCCTTCGATGGCGACGGCATATTGCGCCGCGTGCCGGCTTATGGTGACGGATTTGCTGCACGACTGCTGGCGGCTGCGGGCCAAACGACAGAGGTGCCGCACAACGCCCTGCTACAGACCTTCGGGCCGTCGCGCACCTATGAAACCGTATCTTACTATCAGGCGCTCGATCCCGATCAGTTTTTGCCCGAAGGCTTTTTCCATGACCGTGTCGTCATGGTGGGGCTGAGCGTCCAGAATGCGCCGACGATCGCCGAGGGCGGTGCCGATGTTCACGCCACACCATTCACCGTTCGTACCGGCAGGCTGGTTGCCGGCGTCGAGATCCACGCGACGATTTTCGACAATCTTGCAGCCGGTCTCTCCATCAATCGTACGCCTGTATTGATCTCACTGCTGTCGATCGCGATCGGCGCGGGGCTTGCTGCCCTGCTTATCCGCCGCCGTACCGGCTGGAAAACGGTGGCGGGCGGTGCAGCCGTTGTTGTGGCCATACTCACCGGCAGCTATCTCTGCCTTCGTTTCGGTCGCATCTTCATCCCACCATTTGCGCCTTCACTGGCCTTCATGCTGGCGGCGAGCGCACAGGGCGCACTGGATTTTGCTTCCGAACGACGGTTGAGGCGAGGTATCACTCGCGCCTTCTCGCAGTATCTCTCACCGCCGCTGGTCGAGCGCCTGGCGCGCGATCCATCACAGCTTCGGCTCGGCGGCGAGGTGCGTACGCTGACCATTCTTTTCTGCGATATTCGCGGCTTCACTACCATCTCCGAGACAATGAAGGACGATCCAGAAGGCCTGACGCGCCTGATCAACCGGTTGCTGACGCCGCTTTCGGAGGTCGTGCTGGCCACTGGCGGCACTATCGACAAATATATCGGCGATTGCATCATGGCGTTCTGGAATGCGCCACTGGACGATCCGGATCACGCCGTTCACGCGGTGCGTGCCGCACTCGGCATGTTCGATGCTCTGAACGCTCTGAATGCCGAGTTCCTCATGGAGGCGGAAGCTTCTGGCAGACCCGCGCTGAAACTCGGTATCGGCATAGGCGTGAACACAGGCGAATGCGTCGTCGGCAATATGGGTTCGACCAGCCGCTTCGATTATTCGGCGCTGGGAGATTCGGTCAATCTCGCCGCACGGCTCGAAAGCGCATCCAAGGATGTCGGCGCGCCGCTGCTCATCGGTGAAACGACTGCCGCCTTGGTGCGGGACAGCTTTCCGATTTTCGAACTGGACCGGCTGACTGTCAAGGGCAAGACGACAGCCGTCGCGGTTTCCACGGTATTGCCGAATGCTACTGCCGAGCAAGTGACGTTGCATGCCCAGCTTCTTGATGCGCGCCGGTCCAGGGATCCATTCTCAAGTGAAGACGCCGAGAAACTAACGGCGGCATTGCCGGTTCTGGCGCCTTTCTATTTGCGCTTGTCCAGCGAGTATTCGCGAGATTGAGCCCAACCGACGGTTGACCCCCGCCCAAGAAGCTCGTGCCTTTTCCAAGCAGCCTCAAACCTGATAAACAGCGAAATCGAAGGCGTCCTGACCTTGCCATGGCCAAGGAAATTGTCGACCGCTATTGTAGCTGAATGACGCTGAAGAATTGCGGCGATTGCAAAGTATCGCATCGCTGCTGACAATGATTGAACAAAGGGAATAGTGAGATGGATAACGCGAAGACGACCGTCGACGTGAAAAAAGAAACCGCCGCGCTTCTTGAAAAGCTCGGTGTTGCGCGCGCGGCCTGGAGCGACGGCGACATGCCCTCCTATTCCCCCGTCAGCGGTGAAGAAATCGCAAAACTCATCTCCATCACACCGGGCAAGGCGACTGCAGTCATCGATGCCGCTCATGAAGCCTTCAAGGAATGGCGTGTGGTACCGGCGCCTCGTCGTGGCGAACTGGTCCGCCTGCTGGGCGAGGAACTGCGCGCGCACAAGACCAATCTCGGGCGGCTGGTATCGATCGAGGCCGGCAAGATAACGTCCGAGGGTTTGGGCGAGGTTCAGGAAATGATCGACATTTGTGATTTCGCCGTCGGTCTATCGCGTCAGCTCTATGGTCTCACCATTGCAACCGAGCGTCCTGGCCACCGGATGATGGAAACCTGGCATCCGCTCGGTGTTGTGGGTATTATATCGGCCTTCAACTTCCCCGTTGCTGTCTGGTCCTGGAATGCGGCTCTCGCCCTCGTCTGCGGCAACTCCGTTGTCTGGAAGCCTTCCGAAAAAACGCCACTCACCGCTCTTGCCTGCCAGGCAATCCTTGAGCGTGCTATCGCCCGCTTCGGTGAGGCCCCGGATAATCTCAGTCAGGTTCTCATAGGCGACCGCGCAATTGGCGAGGTGCTGGTAGATCACCCGAAGGTACCGCTCGTCTCGGCAACCGGATCGACACGCATGGGCAAAGATGTCGGCCCGCGGCTGGCCAAGCGTTTCGCCCGCGCAATCCTGGAACTCGGCGGCAACAATGCCGGCATCGTCTGCCCTTCGGCCGATCTCGACATGGCACTGCGCGCGATTGCCTTTGGCGCGATGGGTACGGCCGGTCAGCGCTGTACGACGCTGCGCCGCCTGTTTGTCCATGAAAGCGTCTACGATCAACTCGTCTCCCGCCTCAAGAAGGCGTATCAGAGCGTTTCTGTCGGCAACCCCCTTGAGACCACCGCTCTTGTCGGCCCGCTGATCGACAAGGCGGCTTTCGACGGCATGGAAAAGGCGCTCGCCGCCGCCAAGAAGAAAGGTGGCGTCGTCACGGGCGGCGAGCGCATCACCGACGCTGGCAAGGAAAGTGCCTACTACGTGAAGCCTGCTCTGGTCGAGATGCCTGAACAGACAGGCCCGGTTCTTGAGGAGACCTTCGCTCCGATCCTTTATGTCATGAAGTACAGCGATTTCTCGGCGGCCCTCAAAGATCACAACGCGGTAGGCGCAGGACTTTCATCCTCTATCTTCACGCTCGATATGCAGGAGTCCGAACTCTTCCTGTCAGCAGAAGGCTCTGATTGTGGCATTGCCAACGTCAATATCGGCACTTCGGGTGCGGAGATTGGTGGCGCTTTCGGCGGCGAGAAAGAAACAGGCGGCGGCCGTGAATCCGGCTCGGATGCATGGCGCGCTTATATGCGACGCGCAACCAACACCATCAATTACTCCAAGGCGCTTCCCCTCGCACAGGGCGTTTCATTCGACATCGAGTAAGCGACGCGGCAACAATCGACGAAGGTGTCTGTAGCAACTGTCGCTCAATCAAAGCCAAAATTGATGTTCGACTGATAGGGCTGCAGCTGCATTGTTGAGCCACCTTAGTCAACGGCGATTGCGATTCAGGATGAAGGGAACCGCTGAATATTCTTCATCGAAACGTGCCCAGCTGATGGAAACGCTGTTTACTTAAACTTCAGAGGCTTATGTTATCCGATTGACTCAAATGCGCATCTTCTTAAAGTCGAGCATTAGAACGGGCACTAAAGTATCAAGGAGAAAATAAAATGCCGGACGTCAAGGAAGCAGTTGTCAAAGAGGCTGGAGAAGCCGCCTCTGTTGGGCAGGAGAAGCCAAAGACTGCGGAAAAATCTCCGAAGGCCGCCAAGCCGAAGACGCGCGCACCGAAGATCGTGCGGGCAAAGGCTGCGAAGCCAGCCAAGGCGTCAGCTTCTGCAGCGGCGACAGTCGCCGCACCGGTAATCTCTGGATCGACCCGAAAGAGATACTCCGAAAAGGAACGAGGCCAAAAGCTTGGCGAGATTCAGAATTTCATCAAGGCAGGCGAAAGCGTACGAGGCGCCACGAAGAAAGCCGGCATCTCCGAGCAGACTTACTATCAGTGGAAGAAACCGGCAGCGAAGGAATCGCAGTCGGGCGAACTTAAGGATCTCGTGAAGCTCGAGACCGAGAATGCACGACTGAAGAAGCTTCTGGCAGAAAGGCTTCGAAAGGAAAACGCAGACCTCAAGAAAAAGCTTGGCATCTCCTGATCCCAAGTCGCGACTTGGTCTAGGTCACAAGTCGTAGCCTTTTCATGCCAGGGCCGAGCATCGCGCGGCCCTGGCATTTCACATGAGCAATACGACATCGCAGGCCGCATCTATCCAGCCACCTCTGATGAAAGGTGGCTCTAGATGAGGTTGGCCTTGGCCAGATCCCGCATGAGATGGCTTGCGCCATAGGTCCAAGGCGCGCACTCAGTCGAAAGCCTGACGCGATTTGTCAGTGTGCCGATCTCGTCGGTCGAGATCGTCACGATGTCCCCTGCACGATGGGTGAAACCCTTGCCCTTCTCACCACGATCCTTTGACGGCACGAACATGGTGCCGAGATACAATGCCATGCCATCGGGGTATTGGTGATGCGGGCCCATCGCGGCAGCGACCAATTCCTCCGGTGAACGGCTGATCTCGGCCATGGAACTAGAACCTTCCAATGAGAAGCCATCCTCGCCTTCGACCGTAAGGTTCACCTTCGCGCGCTTCACGGCAGCGAGTGTAAAATCCTCCTCGAACAGCCTTATGAATGGCCCGAGTGCAGCCGAAGCATTGTTGTCCTTAGCCTTGCCGAGCAGCAGCGCCGAACGGCCCTCGACATCGCGCAAATTGACATCGTTGCCGAGTGTCGCGCCAACGATGTGGCCCTTGCTTGAGGCTATAACTGCTATCTCCGGCTCCGGATTGTTCCAGGTCGATATCGGGTGGAGGCCGACATCCGCACCGAAGCCGACCGAGGCCATGGGCTGGCATTTGCTGAAGATCTCGGCGTCCGGTCCGATGCCGACTTCCAGATATTGCGACCATACCCCGCGCTCTATCAGTTTCTGCTTGCAGGCCATCGCCTCGGGTGACCCCGGCTTCAGCTTCGAAAGATCATCGCCGATCAGCGATGCGATGTCCGCACGAATGGCGTCGGCCTTTTCCGGTGCGCCGCGCGCCTGTTCCTCGATGACGCGTTCCAGCAGACTGACGACGAAGGTGACCCCCGAGGCCTTCACAGCCTGAAGGTCGACCGGAGATAGCAGGAAGGGCTTGCGGGGGTCGCGTGTCGCTTCAAAGCTGTTTGCGGCGATCTGATCAAGACTGCCGATCGCCCTGCCCTCTGCCGAACGGACATAGGCAGCCGGGTTGTCCATCTCGCAAATGTCGCGCGACGTCGGCGTTGTGCTTGCGGTTATGTTCACGACACTTCCATCGCGCACTGTGACCATCAGCGGATATGCGATGCCCGGCACGCTTGCACGGCCAAGAAAAACGCCCTTGCCTGGCAGGTGCATAGAATTCGTCATTGTTTTTCCATCCCTTTGCGGCGTCGCGCGGAAGGAACTGTTTGAGCGATCTCGTGCACCGGCGCAAGCGGGTTTTCCAGCCTGATCAGCCGGCTGACAAAACGTCAACGAATTCAACCAGTCATGTAGCTGAGAATGTTTAGTAATTATCACGCAGCCACCGCAAGACAATGATCGCCGAGACTTCGATGACAGACCTGAACACCTATTGCAGGCGGCTTTCCATGTTGCAACGCAGCAACGATTCTGTTTGCATTGTTTAGTAATATCTGTATCACTAAACAAATTACTAAACATGTGATCTGCCCGAAGAGCAGCCGATGTTTGGGCCCCGGAGGAGGGGTTTGAGGGTTCTTGGGAGCGCCATCCGGGCGCGTCCCGCATATGGGAGGAAGGCATGAAACCGTTATCGAAGATGACGCTTGGACTGGCCTCGGCGCTGTTCGCCTCGACCGCCATTTCCAACGTCGCGCAGGCAGAAGATCTGACGCTTTGCTGGGCCGCCTGGGACCCGGCCAATGCGCTTGTGGAACTGTCCAAGGACTTTACCAAGGAAAGCGGCATCGGCATGAAATTCGAGTTCGTGCCATGGACGAACTATGCCGACCGCTTTCTGAATGAGTTGAATTCGAAAGGCAAACTTTGCGACCTGATCATCGGCGATAGCCAATGGATCGGCGGCGCCGCTGAAAACGGCCACTACGTCAAGCTGAACGACTTCTTCGACAAGGAGAAGATCAGCATGGACGACTTCGTGCCGGCAACAGTCGTCGGCTATTCGGAATGGCCGAAGAACTCACCGAACTATTGGGCGCTGCCGGCAATGGGCGACGTCGTCGGCTGGACCTACCGTAAGGACTGGTTCGAGAAGCCGGAACTGCAGAAGGAATTCAAGGAGAAATATGGCTGGGATCTGGCGCCGCCGACCACCTTCGACCAGTTGAAGCAGATTGCCGAGTTCTTCCAGAAGCGTGAGATCGACGGAAAGACGGTCTATGGTGCCTCGATCTACACCGAGCGTGGTTCCGAAGGCGTCACGATGGGCGTGATGGACGTGCTCTACAGCTTCGGCTTCAAATACGAGAACCCGGACAAGCCCTACGAGATGGAAGGCTTCGTCAATTCCGAAGGCGTAGTGAAGGGGCTCGAATTCTATAAGGCGCTTTACGACTGCTGCACCCCGCCCGGTTCGTCCAACAGCTACATGGGCGAGGGCGTCGACGCCTTCAAATCCGGTCAGGTTGCGATGCATATGAACTTCGCCTTCACCTGGCCCGGCCTCTACAAGGACGAAGCCGTCGGCGGTGACAAGATCGGCTTCTTCGTCAACCCCAAGGAGACGGCGCAGTTCGCCCAGCTTGGCGGGCAAGGCATCTCGGTCGTTTCCTATTCGGAGCACCAGGACGCGGCCCTCAAATACATCAAATGGTTCGCCAACAAGGACGTTCAGGCAAAATGGTGGTCGCTGGGCGGCTATTCATGCCTCAAGGCGGTCGTTGAAGACCCGGGCTTCCCGGCCAGCCAGCCCTACGCGCAGACGTTCCTCGACTCCATGGCCATCGTGAAGGATTTCTGGGCCGAGCCAAGCTACGCGTCCCTGCTTCAGGCATCCCAGAAGCGTTTCCACGATTACGTCGTCGCCGGCAACGGTACCGCCAAGGATGCCCTCGACGGCCTCGTCAAAGACTGGACCGAAGTGTTCCAGGACGACGGTAAGATGTGATCCCTCCCGGGACTTGGTCGTGATTTGACGGCCGCTACAACCGTCCCGTGCCATGCTTGGCACGGGACATGGTTCAGGTAAAATCCATCACAGAGTCGACCAAGTGACCGAAACCGGACTCACCATGATCAACCGGACCGTCGACAGCGCCGCCAAGGCGACGCCTGAGCCGTTGGCCCGCAAGGTGCGCGGCATCAGCGACAAGGGCCTCGCCTGGCTGTTCATTTCGCCGACGATACTGCTGTTGCTCGCCATCAATATCTTCCCGCTGATCTGGGCGATCCAGCTCTCATTTACCAACTACCGCGCCAATCGCCCCAACGAACTTGTCAAGAATGTCGGCCTTTCCAACTATCAGCGTATCCTCAACGACCCTGACATCTGGATCGCCATGCAGACGACCGCGCATTTCGTCTTCTGGACCATCGTGCTGCAGACCTTGATCGGCTTTTCGCTCGCCTATCTCATCGACCGCAAGTTTCGCGGCCATGCCTTCTGGACGACGATCATCCTGGTTCCGATGATGCTGTCGCCGGCAGTGGTCGGCAATTTCTGGCGCTTTCTCTATCAGCCGCAGATCGGGCTGTTTGCCTATGCTGTCTCGTTCGTCACCGGCATCCCGCCGACGCAGATCGAAATGCTTTCCAACGTTTCGCTGGCGCCATGGTCGATCATCATCGTCGATACCTGGATGTGGACGCCCTACGTGATGCTGATCTGCCTGGCCGGACTGCGCTCCATTCCCGAATATATCTATGAGGCCGCCGAGGTCGACCGTGCCTCGAACTGGCGCCAGTTCTGGTCGATCACACTGCCGATGGCCCTGCCCTTCATCATGCTGGCAGTGCTGTTTCGCGGCATCGAAAATTTCAAGATGTTCGACATGGTCAATCTGCTCACTGGCGGCGGGCCGGGCTCGACCACCGAAGTCGCCTCAATCACGCTGAAGCGACAGGCCTTCGAAAGCTGGCGGACGGGCTATTCCTCAGCCTTCTCCATCATCCTTTTCGTCGCGGTGTTCGGGCTGGCTAACATCTACGTCAAGGCGCTCAACAAGGTGAAGCAGCGATGAGCCTTACCACCGCCCATTCAGTCGTCGCGCCTACCACCACGTCGAAACGCGTCGCCGGTACGATCGTCATCGTCTATGCGCTAATCTCAATGGTGCCGCTTCTGTGGATATTTGCCACCAGCTTCAAGACGCCGCCGGATTCCATCGCATATCCGCCGAAAATCCTCTTCCAGCCAAGCGTTGAGGGTTATTGCAACCTCTTCACGACGCGGACACGGCAGACGCCAGACTACATTAACTCCCTGGGACCGGCGACGACCTTCTGCGACGAAACCACCCGCAAGCGCAACATGGTCATCGCCGGTCCGTCCAACTTCCTGCCGCGCTTTGTCAATTCGCTGGTTATCGCCTTCGGCTCCACTTTCTGCGCGGTGTTTTTAGGTACGCTCGCAGCCTACGGCTTTTCGCGCTTCAAGGTGCCGCTGGCCGACGACCTGCTGTTCTTCATCCTGTCGACTCGAATGATGCCCCCGATCGCCGTCGCTATCCCCATCTACCTGATGTACCGCGAGCTTGGCCTCTCCGACACTGCACTCGGCATGATCCTCCTCTACACAGCGGTCAACGTATCACTCGCCGTCTGGCTGCTGAAGGGCTTCATCGACGAAATCCCGCGCGAATACGAGGAGGCGGCGATGATCGACGGCTATACGCGGCTTCAGGCGTTCTGGAAAACCGTGTTGCCGCAAGCCACCACCGGCATTGCCGCCACTGCGATATTCTGCCTGATCTTCGCGTGGAACGAATATGCTTTCGCAGCACTGCTAACCTCTGGCACCGCACAGACTGCACCGCCCTTCATCCCAACCATCATCGGCGAAGGTGGACAGGACTGGCCGGCAGTCGCCGCCGGAACGACAATCTTCCTGGTTCCGATACTCGTCTTTACGATCCTGCTCAGAAAGCAGCTTCTGCGCGGTATCACATTCGGCGCGGTGCGCAAATGAGCACGGTCCAACGCAAATCTCGATGGCCCATATGGTTGCGGCGCGGCCTGTTGGAAAACATCGCTACGATCATCATCGGTCTCGGTTTCCTGATGCTGTTCCAGCCTTTCGCGCTGTCGCTCTACACCTTGTCCTTCATCACGATGCTCTTCGGAACCGTCATGTTCATCGTCGTCTCTAAGTTTCCGGAGTAGGGCCATGGCGGAAATCCGGGTTGAGAATCTGAGGAAGGAATTCGGCGCGTTCACCGCGGTCGAGGACTCGAATTTCGTGGTTGAGGATGGCGAGTTCTTTGTCATGCTCGGACCGTCCGGCTGCGGCAAGACGACGACGCTGCGCATGATCGCCGGCCTCGAATTGCCCACCAGCGGACAAATCCTGCTCGGTGGCGAGAACGTGACCATGCGGCGCGCCCGCGAACGCGACATAGCCTTCGTATTTCAGCTCTTCGCACTCTACCCGCATATGAATGTGCGCAAGAACATCGGCTTCCCCCTGCTTGCCCAGGGAATGCCTGCTTCCGAAATTTGGCAGCGCGTGGAGGAGACGGCAAAGCTGCTGCGCATAGACCATCTGCTCAACAAATCCGTATCCGGCCTTGCTGGCGGCGACCGCCAGCGTGTTGCGCTTGGCCGTGCTATCGTGCGCCGACCGAAATGCTTCCTCATGGACGAGCCGCTGGGAACGCTCGACACCGAGTTCCGCGACCTCATGGTCCATGAGCTGCGCGAACTTCACAACCGCATCCACGCAACCACCGTCTATGTCACCCATGACCAGATGGAGGCCATGTCGATGGCCGACAAGATCGCGGTCATGAACCATGGCGTCATCGAGCAGTTCGGCACGCCGCGCGAAATCTACGATCGCCCGGCAACCATGTTCGTTGCCGACTTCATAGGCTCGCCGCCGATGAACTTTCTGGGCTTTGGCGGCGGGCTTGCCAGAGGCGCCAAGGAAATCACCGTGCAGGGCGCAAAAGTTGCCGTGCCGGAGGTTCGCGAGGATATTGCGCCGAGCGATATGGCGCTGGGCATCAGGCCGGAGCATATCCGCTTCGACGACAAGTCCGGCCTGCGCGGCGCCATCTACGGCACGGAATATCTCGGCACAACGCAGATCGCGGCGGTGGAGACGGCGGACGGTATCATCAAGGCGCGAGTGCCGGCCGAGATCAGGCTCAATCCCGGCGACCATGTCGGTCTTTCGTTCAACAGCGCAAGGCTGTCGCTGTTCGACAAGAAGTCTGGACGCGCAGTCCGCACCTCGATCCATGACCTGGCCTCCGAGGGGAGAGTGCATCATGGCTGAGGTGCGCATCAACGGCGTAACCAAGTCGTTTGGCGAGCGGGCAGCCGTCAGCAATCTCGACCTGCACATTGCGGATGGCGAATTCGTCGTCCTGCTCGGCCCGACCGGTGCGGGCAAGACCACGACGCTTAGGCTGATCGCAGGACTGGAGAAACCGGAGGCCGGACGGATTCACATCGGCGGTCGCGACGCCACCGACCTGGAACCGGCAGCGCGCGACACCGCCTTCGTCTTCCAGCAATATTCGCTCTACCCGCATCTGTCGGTCTTCGACAATCTAGCCTTTCCGCTACGCTCACCGGCGCGGCGGTTTAGCGAGGAGGCCGTGCGCCGCCGCGTCGAGGATGTCGCAAAGATGGTGCGCATCGACCACAAGCTCTCCAACCGCGCAACAAAACTATCCGGCGGCGAGATGCAGCGTGTCGCCATCGGGCGGGCGCTAGTGCGCAAGCCGGCGATCTATCTGATGGACGAGCCGCTGTCGTCTCTCGACGCCAAACTGCGCGCCGATCTGCGTCTGGAACTGAAGCGCATCCAGGCCGAGCTCGGCGCAACGATGCTCTATGTTACGCACGATCAGATCGAGGCGATGACCATGGCCGACCGCATCGGCATCCTGACAGACGGCGTCCTGGTGCAGATCGGTACGCCGAAAACGATCTACACCGAACCGGCAAACCTGCATGTCGCAGCGCGGCTTGGTCAGCCTGCCATCAACCTTTTGCCTACCGGGCTTCTGCCGGACGCAGACGCGCCAACGGGAACGAAAACGATCGGCGCACGCACCGAGCATCTCACCATCGAGAAAGCGGTGAACGGGCATGCCGACGGCACTGTCGACTGGGTCGAGCATCTGGGCGACCAGAACCATCTGCACGTGACGGTCGGAGCCAAAAAGCTGGTGACGCTGACCGATCCCGACACGGATCTGGCGAAGGGCGACAAGATCATGATCCGCTATCGTGCGCCGCTTTTCTTCGACGCGGCAGGCAACAGGATCGCAAACCGATGAGCGCGGAGACGATGACGCAAATTGACCTGAAAGCGCTTATAACGGCTGTTGCCGACACGGTGGCAGCGCATGCGGAAGAACTCACGGTGCTCGATCAGGCGATCGGCGATGGCGATCATGGCCTCAACATGAAGCGCGGATTCGAGGCCGTGCGAGCGGATGCAGATCAAATCGCTGCAAAGCCATTGCCCGAGGCGCTGAAGGCAATCGGCACCAAACTGGTGATGACGGTGGGTGGTGCGTCCGGCCCGCTGTTCGGCACTCTGTTCATGGCACTCGGCAAGGAGCTTCCAGACGAGCCGGATCGCGCCGGATTCACAACTGCCTTTGGTAAGGCGATAGAAGCGGTCGCCGCACGCGGTAAATCTCAATTGGGCCAGAAGTCCATGCTCGACGTGCTCTATCCGGTTCAGGCAGCAATGGCTGCCGGCGCATCCGGCGTCGAGATCGCCATTGCGGCCGAGGCGGCTGCCGAAAAAACCGTTCCAATGAAAGCCAGTCGCGGCCGCGCCTCGTTCCTGGGAGACCGCTCGATCGGCCATATGGACCCCGGCGCGCGCTCGGTCGCGTTGCTGGTTCGCGCCGTCGTGGAGACCGTTGGAGAAGACGCATGAGCAATGTCGGGATCGTCATCGTTTCGCATTCGCCACTGGTAGCGGAAGGCACCGCCGACATGGTGCGCCAGATGGTCGGCAATGAGGTGCCTCTTGCATGGTGCGGCGGAAACGGCCATGGCGGTCTCGGCACCAATGTCGAAGCGATCATAGGCGCAATCGACACTGCCTGGTCCGAGGCAGGCGTGGCGATCCTCGTTGATCTCGGCGGCGCCGAAACCAACAGCGAGATGGCCGTTGAAATGATCGGCGAACCGCGCGCGGCCAAGATCGTTATCTGCAATGCACCGATCGTTGAGGGCGCGGTGATGGCGGCAACCGAGGCTTCGGGTGGCGCATCGCTCCGAGAAGTCGTGGCGACGGCGCATGAGCTGTCGCCGGCGTGAACGAACAGGAATTGAGAATGTCTGCAACTGCCGAGGCCACCGTTTTGATAACCCATGAGGTGGGGCTTCACGCCCGTCCCTCGGTCAAGTTTACCAAGCTTGCCAAGAGCTTTTCCGCGCAGGTGGAAATCGCGCTTGCCGCGAGCGGTCCGTGGTTCGACGCCAAGAGCATCGTCAAGGTCATGGCCGCGAAGGCGCCGAAAGGCACGATGCTGCATCTCAGGGCAACAGGAGACGAAGCGAAAGAAGCCCTGGGCGCTTTGGTGGATCTGGTGCGGCGGGATTTTGACGAAGGCGCGGACCATGCCCGCTCCGCTTAGATTAAAGGGCATATCCGCGTCGGCCGGTTACGCCGAAGGACCTCTCCACAGCCTGGAACAGGTCGGCTCAGGCTATTCTCCAAGCGGCTTGCCCAATCTGGAAAGAGCAGCGCTGGAGACCGCAGTTGGCTCCGCCGTCGAGCGGCTGGCTGCCCTGATCGAAACGAGTGAAGGCGATGCCATGGAGATTCTGGAATTCCAGATCGCCATGCTTGAAGACGATGCCCTGACAGGACCTGCCTATGCCACCATTGCGCAAGGCTTGGCTGCCGACGAAGCATGGAAGCAGGCATTGAACGCAGAGATTTCCGGTTACGAAAATTCCGATCAGGATTATTTTCGGGCGCGTGCCGCAGACATAAGCGACATTCGCGACCGGGTATTGCGAGTGCTTTCTGCTGAAAGCGGTTCCACCGCCCCCACCGGTGCGATCCTTTACGGCGACGATATCGCGCCTACACACTTTCTCGAAACCGATTGGAGCAAAGGCGGCGGCATCGCGCTCATGCGCGGCAGCACGGCCAGCCATGTCGCCATGCTTGCCCGCGCTCGCGGCATTCCCATGGTGGTGGGTCTAGGTTCCAGCGATGTCGCAATCGCCGGCCTTGCCCTCCTCGATGCCGAGCATGGCAGCATCGTGCTCGCACCTTCGAAGCTCGAGATCGAGGAATTTCGGAAATTCTCTTCATCCTTCGCCGTGCGGCAAGACAAGGCTCGATCCTATCTCGCCCAGCCGGCGGTCACGAAGCTCGGTACGCCGGTGCGCGTTCAGATCAACATCGCCGACCCATCCGATGTCGATGCTATCGATATAGCCAACTGCGACGGGGTCGGCCTGATGCGGACAGAGTTCCTGTTCGGCCGCGCCTCTGGCCTGCCGGATGAGGAAACCCAGTACCGGGCCTACGCCCATGTACTTGAATGGGCGGGGGAAAAGCCCGTGACAATCCGCACCGTCGATGCAGGCGGCGACAAGCCGGTTCCCGGCTTCACGGTCGAGGAGAGCAATCCGTTTCTTGGCCTGCGCGGCATTCGCCTGTCGCTGGCCCGCCCGGAAATTTTTCGTGTCCAGATCAGGGCGCTGCTGCGCGCCGGTGTTCACGGCAATCTCAAGGTCATGTTCCCGATGATCGCTGTGCCGGAAGAATATGAGCGCGCTTATGCGCTGTTCGCTGAAGAACGTGCAAAGCTGGAGGCGAGCGGCGTTCCGCACAAGCTGCCGCTGCTCGGCATCATGGTCGAAGTGCCATCCGTAGCGATTACGCCCGAAGGTTTTGCAAACGTTGCCTTCTTTTCGATCGGTTCCAACGACTTGACGCAATATGTAATGGCGGCCGCCCGTGACAATGGCGCGGTGGCCGCCCTCAATGCCGTCCGCCACCCGGCAGTGTTGCGATTGATTTCGCAAGTAGCGGCATACGGCGCGGCAAACGGCATTCCCGTCAGCCTCTGCGGCGACGCCGGTGGCGACCCGGCAACGATTCCTGCCCTGCTGGGCGCCGGCTTGCGCGACCTTTCTGTCGTTCCAGCACAACTCGCGATGGCCAAGGCAGCCATTACAGAAGTTTCGGTGTAGGTACCGACATATGGCCGATATGAAAAAACTGAATGATACCGGATCGGAAGAAGCGATCCGCGCCTACAAGACGATCCTGTCGAATGTCATCGATCAGCGGCCTTCCGGAATGCGCCAGCGCCTCGCCGACGCCCTCGGCAAGCACCGCAGCTTCGTAACGCAGATATCGAGCCCGGCCTATTCGACCCCGATCCCGTTAAAGCACCTGACGGCGATCGTTTCGGTCTGCCACTTCAGCCCCGCCGAGCGTGAACAGTTCCTGGAAGCCTATCGCAAGGCACATCCGGGCAAGATTTCACCGGCTGCGGGCATGAAGAAAACGCGGCATATCTCGCTGACGGTTCCCGATCTCGGCGACCACAAGCAGAACGCTGCGCTCGACCGCGCCATAAACGAATTCATCCAGCGCATCACCAGCATCACGGGCAAAGGCGGAACCTGACCTTTCTTGCTTGCCCGGCCAACTCGGGAGGACGGCCGTGAAGAAGTTTCTCAATTCGATAGACACCGTGCTGACCGAGAGCCTTGACGGCTTTGTCGCGGCCCATTCCGACATACTGGCGCTAGGTGACGAGCATAAATTCGTCCGCCGCAAGATCTTGAAACCCGGCAAGGTAGGGCTCATTTCCGGCGGCGGTTCGGGCCACGAACCACTGCATGGCGGGCTGGTCGGCCGTGGCATGCTGGATGCGGCCTGCCCCGGCCAGATCTTCACTTCGCCGACGCCCGACCAGATGATGGCTGCTGCCGCCGACGTCAACACCGGCGCTGGCTGTATCTTCATCGTCAAGAACTATGAAGGCGATATGATGAATTTCGACATGGCTGCGGAAATGTCGGAAGGCGTCGTGCAGGTTGTCACCAACGATGACGTGGCGGTCGAAAACTCGTCCTACACCACCGGGCGCCGCGGTGTCGCCGGAACGCTGGTTGTCGAAAAGATTGTCGGTGCGGCTGCCGAGCAGGGCATGGGCTTGAAGGACCTCAAGGCGCTGGGCGATCGCGTCAATGCTGCAACACGCTCCATGGGCGTGGCGCTGACCAGTTGCACCGTTCCGGCGGCTGGCAAACCGACCTTCGACATCGGCGACAACGAGATGGAGTTTGGTGTCGGCATCCATGGCGAGCCCGGCCGCCGCCGCGAACGGCTGAGAAGCGCTGACGAAATCGCCGAGGAGATATGTTCGACGATTGTCACTGATCTAGGCGACGCGGCAAGAGGCCCTGCCCTTCTCTTTCTCAACGGCTTCGGGGGCACACCGCTGATGGAACTCTATTTGATGTACAACAGCGCCCGAAAAATCTTCGAGAAGCGTGGCGTTTCGGTAGTGCGCTCGCTCGTCGGTTCTTATGTGACGTCGCTCGACATGGCCGGATGTTCGATAACGCTGAGCAGGCTCGATGACGAGTTGGTCGGGTATTGGGACGCGCCCGTTCATACAGCGGCACTTCGATGGGGGATGTGACTGGCAGCCAGAGCCGGTAAAGATTCCTAACATATGATGGAAATATATGCATTGGGCAAGATTGCCTATTTTATAATCAATGATTGCTGCAGTGCGCATAAAACCCGCAACCCCTCACGCGCCCGCATCATTCACCACCGGAAGCCAGACCGGCAAAGTCGGATAAGTAATTGAAAAGACTTCTCTCAAACGAAACCCAGACCATCTCTTCCTGACTGGCACGGTGGTTGCTTCTGTTATTGCGGTGCAACAACCAGTTGGGAGTGTCATATGAGGGGAAGTTTTTCAGTCATTGGTAAAATAGTTGCGGCGGGTGCAATTGCCGCGAGCCTGATCTCGTCCTTGCCAGCGCGCGCGCAGGAAGAAACCATCAAAGTCGGCGTTCTTCATTCACTGTCGGGCACGATGGCGATTTCGGAAACCACGCTTAAAGACACCATGCTCTTCCTCATAGACGAGCAGAACAAGAAGGGGGGCCTTCTTGGCAAGAAGCTCGAGGCAGTGGTCGTGGACCCGGCTTCCGACTGGCCGCTATTCGCTGAAAAGGCGCGCGAGCTGATCGAAAAGGACAAGGTGGCAGCGGTGTTCGGCTGCTGGACCTCCGTGTCGCGCAAATCCGTGCTGCCGGTGTTCGAGGAACTCAACAATTTGCTCTTCTATCCGGTCCAGTATGAGGGCGAGGAAAGCCAGCGCAACGTGTTCTACACCGGTGCTGCCCCGAACCAGCAGGCCATTCCCGCCGTCGACTACCTGATGAGCGAAGAAGGCGGCTCGGTGAAGCGCTGGGTGCTTGCTGGCACCGACTACGTGTATCCGCGCACGACCAACAAGATACTCGAAGCCTATCTCCAGGCAAAGGGCGTCGCGTCCGAGGACATCATGATCAACTACACGCCGTTCGGCCATTCCGACTGGCAGACGATCGTCTCCGACATCAAGAAATTCGGCTCGGCCGGCAAAAAGACCGCCGTCGTTTCCACCATCAACGGTGACGCCAATGTTCCCTTCTACAAGGAACTTGGCAACCAGGGCATCAAGGCCGAAGACATCCCGGTCGTCGCCTTCTCGGTCGGCGAAGAGGAACTTGCCGGCCTCGACACCGCGCCGCTCGTCGGCCACCTGACTGCGTGGAACTACTTCCAGTCCGTCGACACGCCCGAGAACGCCGACTTCATCGCCAAGTGGAAAGAATACACCAAGAACCCGAAGCGGGTGACCAACGATCCGATGGAAGCCCATGTCATCGGCTTCAACATGTGGGTCAAGGCAGTCGAAAAGGCCGGCACCACCGATCCCGACGCCGTGATCGATGCCATCGTCGGTGTATCCGTGCCGAACCTCTCCGGCGGTTTCTCCACGATGATGCCGAACCATCACATCACCAAGCCGGTACTGATCGGTGAAATCCAGGCCGACGGCCAGATGGAGACCGTGTGGCAGACCTCCGGCCTCGTGGTCGGCGACGAGTGGTCCGACTACCTGCCGGACTCCAAGGACCTGATCTCCGATTGGCGCAAGCCGATGTCGTGCGGCAACTTCAACGTTGCCACCGGCAAATGCGGCGGCAAGGGCACAAACTGACACTCTTGGGGGCGCGACCCACGGTCGCGCATACTCCGGGCGGGTTTTCTCTCCGCCCGCCCGGAGTTCGGTTCGAAGCAATTCCAGGAAAAGTGTATAGCGGTTTTCCGCCCGGAATTGCGCAAAACAGAAACTTAGAGAGGTCGACGATCTCTCTATTGGTTCCTCTGGATGACTGCTTACCGATGAGAATTCTGCGCGCTCTTGGCCTGACATTCCTGCTGACGCTGATGTTTGCGGTTGCATCTTCAGCCGATGACGCAGCACTTCGTCAGATCATCACCAAATTCGCCACCGCCAAGGGCTTCCCGGCCATTGAAGCCGTGGTGCGCGAACTGGGCACTACAGGCGACCCGGCGGTGGAAAAGGTGCTCAACGCACTTTCCGAAGGAAATCTCTATGTCCGCAAATCCGACAATGGCGTCTTCATCGGCAAGGAGAGTGGCGCAAGCGCCAGTCTTTTCGAGCCGCTGAGCGGCGAGCCTGCCGCTGAGGCGCAAAAGGCCGAAATCACCAAGATCAGGGTCAACAACGGCCTGCGTGGCACCATCCGCGATGTGTTGGGGACGCTGACCCTAGGCTCCGATGACCCAAAAGTGCGCCTGGCTGCCGCAACCACCATGTTCAAGAACCCCGATGCGGATGCAATTCCGGCATTGGACGCTGCAATCACCAAGGAAACCGCAGCAGCTGTGAAGGCGCGAATGCAGGATGCGCGCGCTTCCGCCGTGCTGGTTTCGGATTTGCCTGAGGCCGAAAAGCTTGCAGCCATAGAACTACTCGGCAAACGTGGCGACCGCGATACGCTGTCCCTGCTCACCGGCTTTCAGGCCAACGCCCAAGGTGCGCTGAAGGACGCCGCGGGTGCAGCGGTAGAACACATCAATTCCACGCTCGCTCTCTGGCAGGCGGGCCAGAATGTCTGGTACGGCGTATCGCTCGGCTCGGTGCTGCTGCTGGCGGCAATCGGCCTCGCCATCACCTTCGGCGTCATGGGCGTCATCAACATGGCCCATGGCGAGATGGTCATGCTCGGCGCCTACACGACCTTCGTCGTGCAGGAAGTCATCCGCAGCCACGCGCCCGGCCTGTTCGACTGGTCGCTGGCGATCGCGCTGCCGCTTGCCTTCCTCGTTGCCGGTGGCGTTGGTCTCGCGATCGAACGCGGCATTATCCGCTTTCTCTACGGCCGTCCATTGGAGACGCTGCTCGCCACCTGGGGCGTATCGCTGATCCTGCAACAGGCTGTGCGCACCATGTTCGGCCCGACAAATCGCGAAGTTGGCAATCCGTCCTGGATGTCCGGCGCGTTCGATCTCGGTCAGCTTGCGATCACTTGGAACCGGCTATGGATCCTCGTCTTCGCGCTCTGCGTCTTTGCCGTACTGCTCTATGTCATGAAGCGCACGTCCTGGGGACTGCAGATGCGCGCGGTGACGGCCAATAGGCGCATGGCCGCCTCGATGGGCATTCGCACGCCATGGGTCGATGCGCTCACCTTCGCGCTGGGCTCGGGCATTGCCGGTATTGCCGGAGTGGCGCTCAGCCAGATCGACAACGTCTCGCCCAACCTCGGCCAAGGCTACATCATCGACAGTTTCATGGTAGTAGTCTTCGGTGGTGTCGGCAATCTGTGGGGCACGCTGGTTGGCGCCATGTCGCTCGGCATCCTCAACAAATTCCTCGAACCCTATGCGGGGGCCGTGCTGGGCAAGATCCTTGTGCTCGTCCTTATCATCCTGTTTATCCAGAAGCGCCCGCGCGGCCTGTTCGCGCTCAAGGGCCGGGCGGTGGAAGCATGATGACCGGGCGCTTCTTCGCAGCCGGCGCGGACCGTCGCATCGTCATCACCATCGCGATCCTGCTCGTGGTGGCGGTCATCGTGCCGATCCTCAACATAGCAGTGCCATCTGCCAGCGCCTTCCATATTCCGTCCTACATCGTGGCGCTGGTCGGCAAATATCTCTGCTATGCGCTGCTGGCGCTGGCGCTCGATCTGGTCTGGGGCTATTGCGGCATTCTCTCGCTCGGCCATGGTGCATTCTTCGCGCTCGGCGGCTATGCGATGGGCATGTATCTGATGCGCCAGATCGGTGAGCGCGGCGTCTACGGCAATCCGCTGCTGCCCGACTTCATGGTCTTCCTGAACTGGAAGGAACTGCCCTGGTTCTGGCATGGCTTCGACCATTTCTGGTTCGCCGCGTTGATGGTGATGCTGGTTCCCGGCCTGCTCGCTTTCATCTTCGGGTGGTTCGCCTTCCGCTCGCGCGTCACCGGCGTCTATCTCTCGATCATCACCCAGGCGATGACCTATGCGCTGCTGCTCGCCTTCTTCCGCAATGACATGGGCTTCGGCGGCAACAACGGCCTGACCGATTTCAAGGATATTCTCGGCTTCAACGTCCAGGCCAACACGACGCGTTCGGCGCTGTTTGCTGCAAGCGCCATCGCCCTTGCGCTCGGCGTCTTCATCACATGGCGCATAATTGGCTCGAAATACGGCAAGCTGCTGATGGCGGTGCGCGATGCCGAAAGCCGCACGCGCTTTCTCGGCTGGAGAGCTGAGAATGTAAAACTCTTCGCCTTCACTGTTTCCGCCGTGATGGCTGGTGTCGCCGGTGCGCTTTATGTGCCTCAGGTCGGCATCATCAATCCCGGCGAATTCGACCCGGCGAACTCAATCGAAGTCGTCGTCTGGACGGCCGTCGGCGGCCGAGGCACACTTGTCGGTCCGATCATCGGCGCACTGTTGGTCAATGGCGGAAAAAGCTGGTTCACCGGCGCATTCCCTGAATTCTGGCTATTTGCGCTCGGCGGCCTGTTCGTTGCCGTCACGCTGTTCCTGCCGAAGGGCATCGTCGGCATGTGGGACCAGTGGCGCAACTCCCGCCGCGAGCGCCGCGCTGCCGCCACGCCGGAACAAGGCATTCCACCGATCGTCGAGGTCGCGATGCCGGTCAAGCCGAAACCGACCGCCAAATCCAGCCCGGCGCCGCTCGACGGCGCGGAACCACAACCGGCGGAGTAGCGGGCGATGTCGAAGAGCAACACCATCCTCTATCTCGACGGCGTCTCGGTCTCCTTCGACGGCTTCCGCGCCATCAACAATCTCTCGCTGGTGCTCGACAAAGGCGAGATGCGCGCCATCATCGGTCCCAACGGCGCCGGCAAGACGACCATGATGGACATCGTCACGGGCAAGACGCGACCCGACAGTGGCGAGGTTTTTTTCGATGGCGAGATCGATCTGACCCGCCATGATGAAGCCGAGATCGCCATGATGGGCATCGGCCGAAAGTTCCAGAAGCCGACCGTCTTCGAAAGCCATTCGGTCGAGGACAATCTGGTGCTTTCGCTAAAAGGGCCGCGCTCGATTTTCCCGGCATTGTTTCATCGACGCTCGCTTGAGGAGACAAGGCGTATCGATGAAATCCTCGCGACAATCAGGCTCGAGGCGAAGCGCCATGACCTTGCAGCCAATCTTTCGCACGGCCAGAAGCAATGGCTCGAGATCGGCATGCTGCTAGCGCAGGACCCCAAACTTCTACTGGTCGACGAGCCCGTCGCGGGCATGACCGACGCCGAAACCGAAGAGACCGCGCGCCTGCTCAAGGAAATCGCCAAGACCCGCTCCGTGGTGGTGGTCGAGCACGACATGCATTTCGTCCGTGAACTCGGCGTCAAGGTAACCTGCCTGCACGAAGGCTCCGTGCTGTCGGAAGGCTCGCTCGACTTCGTCAGCGCCGATGAGCGCGTGGTCGAAGTCTATTTGGGGAGATGATCATGTATTGGCGCGTTCCGTTTAGCCGTTTCGACCTGACATTCTGGCGACGTTGGAAGGTGAGGAAATAATGCTGACCGTCAAAGATGCCGTCCTTCACTATGGCGCGGCGGAAGCCTTGCGGGGCGTGTCGATGGCGGCGGGCGCGGGCAAGATCACCTGTGTGCTCGGCCGCAACGGCGTCGGCAAGACCAGCCTGATGCGCGCCATCGTCGGCCACCACAAATTGACCAGCGGCGCGATCGGGTTCGAGGGTGTGGCTCTCGATGGGCGTGCAGCTTACGATCGCGCCCGCGCCGGCATCGCCTTCGTGCCACAGGGACGCGAAATTTTCCCGCTGCTGACGGTTCAGGAAAATCTCGAATCCGGTTTTGCACCGCTCAAGCGCGCGGAATGGGAAATCCCCGGACATGTGTTCGAGTTGTTTCCGGTGCTGAAGCAGATGCTCGGGCGGCGCGGCGGCGACCTCTCCGGTGGCCAGCAGCAGCAGCTCGCCATCGGCCGCGCGCTCGTTATGCGGCCGAAACTGCTCGTGCTGGACGAGCCGACAGAAGGTATCCAGCCGTCCATCATCAAGGATATCGGCCGCGCCATTCGCTATCTGCGCGACCAGGCCGGCATTGCCATCCTTCTGGTCGAGCAGTATCTCGACTTCTGCCGGGAACTTGCCGATGAGGTCAACATCATGGACCGCGGGCGCATTGTTCACACCGGCCCGGCGCAGGACCTCGATAAACCCGAAGTGCGGAAGTATCTCACTGTGTAACTACGCTGTCTAACGTCGGCTCTTCCACTTCAGGAGCATGAAATAAGGCCCGCCGATAAAGGCTGCGAGAAGCCCGGCGGGAACCTGCCACGGGAAGATCAACATTCGTCCGGCCCAGTCCGCGGCAACAAGGATCAGCCCACCCAGAATCGCCGCAGCGAAAAGCTGAGGCACGGCCCGTCGGAAACCCAGAACGCGCGCAAGATGCGGCGCCATAAGTCCGACGAAGCTGAGTGGACCGATGACCAGGGTCGCAACCGCCGTAGGGATCGCGGTCAGGACAAGTAGGATCGCTCGGGTTCTGCCCAAACCTATTCCCAATGCCCGCACACTGGTTTCTCCCAGCGGCAGGATTTCCAACCAGCGTACGGTCAGCGGCGAAGCAGCCAGGACAAGTGCGGCAGCGATCGCGGCTGTTACCGCGTCCGCAGATGTCGCGCGGTAGGTCGAGCCGGATAGCCACGCAAGCAGGAAATCCATTCGCGGGTCGCCGCTGGCAAGAAACAATGCGGCAAAGGCCGAAGCCATGGTCGCCACGGTGACGCCCGCCAGAAGAAGACGTTCCGGTGACATCGCATTGCGGCTGCCGACCAGCACGACAAGGAGGAGTGCCAACAGCGCGCCGACGAAGGCCGCGCCTGTCGTCGCCGCACGATCGAAGCCGCTGCTGAACAGGAAAAGCATCAACACCCCAAACGAGGCGCCGCCCGAAATGCCGAGCACTTCGGGCGCTGCCATCGGATTGCCGGTCATGCGCTGCATAAGCGTGCCGGCAACCGCGAGCATGACGCCGGCCGACAGCGCCACCACGACGCGAGGAACGCGCAAGGCAAGCAGCTCAACAGTATCGGCCCATTGCCAACCGCCAGCACCTCGTCCAAGACCGATGGCTGCTATCACCGCGAAAATGAGAAGCATTGCACCAACTGCAATCACCGATGGGCCGGCCGGCTTTGCGGGCACTCTTGCAGTGTCCTCGCCGACGCTTGGTGACGATCTCATGCGCGGAAGCAACAATAGTAGCAATGGAGCCATGACAAGAACGGTTGCCGTACCGGCCGGCACTTCCATAGCGAAAGGAAGAATCTGCACCAGCCGATCTGTAAGCCACAGCAAGGCTGCGCCTATCAGCGGCGTCCAGATCATGCGTTGGGCAAGGGTGCGGGCACCAGTCGAACGTGCCAATGCGGGAGCTGCCAGTGCAACGAAACCGACGACACCGACTGCAGCAACGACCATCGTGCTGATACCGACGGCAACACCCATTCCTGCAAGCCGCGTCATTGCTGGCCTGGCACCTAGCGCCGCTGCGCCATCGTCGTTGAGATCGAGCAGGCGCAGGGGTCGCAGCAGGAAAGCGGAAGCAATTGCTGCAAGGACCAGCCAAGGCACCAATGAAGCAATCGCCGCATCGCCATTCTGGACGAGCGACCCGCTTTGCCAGATGAACAGCTCTTCAGTGTATTCGCGATTGAGCGCCATCAAAAGGGCGCTGGCGGAACCGCAGGTGAGGCTGACGACAAGGCCGGCGACAATGATCGAGACCGGCGAGAAGTTGCGCCCTCGGGCGAGAGCAAAAACAATCAGGGTCGCAACTGCACCGCCGGCGAGCGCCACGGCCTCCCGCCCGGATTCCAACAACCACGGCGCGTAGAGCGTCGCAGCGGCCAGAGCGAGACTTGCGCCGGCGTTCGTGCCTATCGTCGTCGGCTCGGCCAGCGGGTTCCTAAGAACGTGCTGCATGATCGTTCCGCCAAGGCCGAGTGCCGCACCGGCCAGCGCGCTCACAACCGCACGCGGCATGAAAGCATAACGATAGAGCAGTTGACGGGAATCGGTCACGTCGGTGGTGACAAGCGCCCGCCACCACATATCCGGCGGCAGTAGCTGTGATAGGTTATAAAGTGTCAGTACCAATGCGGTAGATGCAGGAACCGCAACCAGCAGAAAAAGGTTTCGATGACCATGGCGCGAACTGGTCAAGGCCCTGGCTGGAGACTGCATTACGTGCTCGCCAGAAACTCGGCGAAACGCGCAGCCGCTGCAAGGCCGCCAAAAGGCCACACCGGCGGGATGGTCGTCACTCTGCCATTGCGCACACAAGGCAGATTGGCCCAGAGCGAACTCTGGTCGATCCGGATCTTGATATGCGGCGGGATCGGGTCAAGGGAGATCAGCCGCGCATCGCCGATGGCCACAAGTTCTTCGATGCCGACTGTCGAAAAACCCCAGCTGTTCGTCCTGCCTTGCCAGGCATTCTCTATGCCGAGCTGGTCAAGTACATCCTGAATCAGGCTGCCCGCGCCATACACGCGCACATGGCGATCGTCGAACATGCTGACGACGCAAAGCGGGCCTTGGGCCTGCCGTGCCAGTTTCGTCTTCGCCTCTTCAAGTACTGCATCAACACGCTCGACCAGACGTTGAGCTTCGGTCGCCAAACCAAGGGTATTGCCCAGCCTAAACGTTTCCTGTCGAGCATGAAGCAAAGGCGGCGTCGTGCCGGTGTAAAAGGGAACGGTGAAGGTCCACGCGAAACGCTTGAAGGTGCTTTCGTCCAGTCCGTAGCCATAAGCGCCGCAGATAAGGTCGGGCCGCAACTCCATCAGCAATTCGATGTTGGGCTCGCTGCGCGAGCCGAGGTCGATGGTGCCTGCCGGAAAGGCAGGACCGGCAACCCAGTCCTGATAGCCCTTGGTGTCGCAAATGGCGATGGGTGCGACACCAAGCGAAAGGACCATTTCTGCCGATGTCCATTCCAAGCAGATGACGCGAAGCGGGCGTGCCGCCGCTCGCGCACGCAGGGGCAATCCAGCCAGCGCCGCAGCCATGCCAACCACAACCGCGCGTCGGCCTGGCCAATCCGCGGCTGAGGCTCGGTTCGTGGCGACAGACATCACCAGCGATAGGTCATCGTGCCGGTCACCTTGCGGCCCTCGCCATAGAAGCAGCCAAAGCTTTCGGAGAAACAGGAGGCGACATATTTCTTGTCGAACAGGTTGCTTGCGTTCAGCTGGAGCCGGACCGAATTCCAGTCGTAACGCACCGCCGCATCGACAAGCGTGGCACCGGGAACCTTGAAGGTGTTGGCATCGTCGCCATAGCTGGAGCCGACATAGCGGACGCCCGCACCCAGACCCAAGCCTTCCAGCTTGCCGCTGGTGAAGGAATAGTTGGCCCATAGAGATGCGCTGTGGCTAGGCACACCGAAGGGCGTGTTGCCTTCGTCGCTGGTGCCATCTTCGTTGACGCTGGTCGGGCTGGTGATTTTGGTATCGAGATAGGTATAAGCCGCCCTTACGTCCCAACCCGCGTCAAGACTTGCTACCCCTTCGAGTTCGATGCCGCGTGAACGGATCTCGCCGGTCTGGAATACGTCGTCGGGCCGCCCTACGCCGCCATAACGCGCGACATTCTGGCGGGTGAGGTTGAAAGCCGAAATTGTCATGAAGGAATTCCAGCCGACCGGCTGATACTTCAGGCCGATCTCATATTGCTGACCGGTTTCCGGAACGAAAAGCTTGCCTTCGCTATCTTCACCGGCCAGCGGCTGGAAGGACTCAGAATAGCTGATGTAGGGTGCAAGGCCATTGTCGGCGACATATCCGAAGCCAGCTCGGCCGGTGAAGGCGTTATCTTTTTGCCGCGGAAGATAGTCGCTGGCCAGATTGTCATAGACTTTCGAATCCGCCCAGTCGTACCGGCCACCAAGCGTCAGGCGCCATTTGTCCAGCTTGATCTGGTCCTGAGCGTAGAGCCCGACCTGCGATTGGGTCGTATCGGTATCGGTGTACATCGACAACGGGCCGATCGGGTGACCGTAGACCGGATCGAAGATGTTGAAATCATCTCCCAACACCTCAGCTTCGGAGGCGTAATCGCGATAATTGTAACGCTTGTAGTCGAGACCGACGAGCAATGTGTGGCCAAGCTGTCCAGTATCAAAATCTGCCTGCGCCTGATTGTCGATGGTAAAGCCACTGAGCTTGGTGCCGCCGGCATCCGCGTAGCGATAATACGAGCCATCTTCGTCAAGCAGGCCACCGCCGAATACGCCTTCCTCGTAATGCTTCAGATAAACGTAGCGGGCGTTCTGACGAACCTGCCAGGTGTCGTTAATGCGGTGGTCGAAGATGTAGCCGATCGACGCCTGATCATTGTTGTAGGTATCGAAACCGGGCTCGCCGACGAACATGCTGTTCGGAAGCTTCTTCCCGTCCTTTCCCGGAAACACCGTGCCATATGCCGGAAGGTACTGCATCGCCCATCCCGAGCGGTCGCGCTGGTAGTTGGCGAGGACCGTCAGGCTGGTTTCGGCATCCGGCTGCCATGTCAAAGCCGGCGCAATGAAGATGCGATCGTCCTTGACAAAATCCGTCTGGGTGTCGCCGGTGTGCATGGCTCCAGTGACCCGGTAGAGCAGCGTCTTGTCCTCGTTCAAGGGACCGCTGAAATCAAACTTCCCCTCGAAGCGTTCGAAGCTGCCGGCGCCGATCTCGACCTCGTTGATCTTCTCCTCGGTCGGACGCTTGCTTACATAGTTGATGATACCGCCAGGGCCTGCCTGTCCATACAGAACCGATGCTGGACCGCGCATGATTTCGTAGCGCTCGGCACCGTAGGAATCGAGCGCTGTGAAGAGGGTGAAATTGCTTTCCTTGAGCTGCAAGCCATCGCGGTAGAAAACGCCGTTGGCGTTCGAGATGCCGCGCAGTTGCAAGCCCAGGCCGCGATTGTCAGTGCCGTAGAGGTCACCGCTGGCGCCCGGCGTGTAGCGCAGCGCGCTGTTGAGGCTGTCGACCGACAGCGCCTCCATCTGATCCTTGGTGATGACCGATATCGACTGCGGCGTCTCGAGTAGCGGCGTATCGGTCTTGGTCGCGGTCGCACCACGACTGGTGACATAGCCCTTGACCGGACCCCAGGCGGTTTCAATGCGACTCTCGATCGTGACCGTGTCGAGTTTGATCGCCCCGTCCTCGACGGCACCGGTCTGGATCATATCCTGACCCACCAGCGTCGCAGTGTTCGGTCCTGTCAGGCGAAGCGATATGCCGGTGCCTGCCAGCAGCGATTGCAGCGCCTGGGCCGGCGGCATCGTCCCTGCTACCGCCTTCGACTTTACGCCGTCGGCGATGCGCGAGGAGTAGCCCACCTGCCAGCCCGTCGTGCGAATGAAGGCAGCAATCGCATCCGGCAGCGGCTGCGCGGGGATTGAGATGCTTACCGCCCCACTTTGAGAGGCCGTGCCTTGCGCGAAAGCGGCCGGAGCGTAAACGCCGCACCCCAACACGGTCGATGCAAGCAGAATGACAAGAGTTCCGCCAAATATACCCGTTCTACCCGCACCGCGCCCACACCCAGTCCGCATATCGTTACGCCCCTTGAACACCCCCAGCCAAAGGCGTCCGCAACATGCGAACGCCGGCACCTATGGAGTGAGACGAACGAACGCGGGTAATCTCACAAAGAAAGTTGAGAATTCAACGCAGGAAAATGATTCCACCCGGCAACCGGGTGAATTTGGCACCCGTTGCCTCGGCAAGAGAGCGAATGACGAGTTCTGGATTGTCGAGGCGGTAATCTCCGCTGACAGCGGTCCTTTTCAACCGATCATTCGTGACGATGATGCGGCCCCCATAATAGCGCCGCAGATCATCGAGCACTCGTCCGAAGGGGCGATCGACGAAGCTTATGCGGCCATCCAGCCAGGCAAGCCCGCGTTCAGTGTCCCCTTCCGGCATGGGCGACATGGAGGCCTTTGTAATGATCGCGCCGTGACCGGCAGCGAGCAGTGCTCGCGTCTGGCGAGATTCGAGTGGACCGGCATCGACAAGACCTTCACGGACAAGAACCGTATCCTCCGTTTCATCCGTACGAACGGAAAAGGCGGTGCCTTTGACCTCGGCGTCGCCAAGATGACCCGTTACCCGAAACGGATGCTGCGGGTCATGAACGACCTGAAAAAAGGCTTCGCCGGACAAAAGCGTCACCTCGCGCCGGCCGTCGGCAAAGTCGAGACTTACCGAAGAGGCGGTATTGAGGGTCATGACCGAACCATCCGGCAGCGAGATCTTCTGGCTCTCGCCGGCGGCGGTCATGTAATCGGCCCGCATCGAAAGCATGAAATCCGGAAATTTCGCGACTGCCACCGCGAGTATGACCACAGCGGCCGCCACAGCTAACCTTATCGACCACCGAGCACTTGCACCCCGGCGTGGTGCCGACATCGTTGCCGATGCCGTGGTTCTGGATGGCGCCGCGGAAGCCTTCACCGCAGCACGAAGTTCCGACGAGTTCCACAGGGCTTCGACGCGCCTAAAGGCCTCGGCCCTGCGGGCATCACTTTCGCGCCAAGCGTCGAATTGTTCGGCCACGTGTCGATCACTGGCGGCATCTTGCAGTTTCGCGAACCAGTCGAGCGCCTCCTCGTTGAAGGCGTCGCGTCCGGCCGTTGGCTCATGCGGTCTGGAACCGTTGTCGTCTTGCACTCGGCCCATCCGCCGTCTGTCATATGCTATCCCGAAACCTTAGACGTTTCGCGCTGGCCGTTCTCACAATCTGTAAACCAATCTTAGGCGCAATGCCGCCTTTCGCTGCAAAATTCAATCGTGGTCGTGGCGTGTCACGGCATCGAGGCAATGTGCCATAGCCAATTTCATATCGTTGTAGACGGTGTTCCGCGACACTCTCAGATGCTCGGCTATCCTGGGATATGACCAGCCTTCCAGGCGGCTCAAGATCATCACCTGCCGCGCACGTTCCGGCAGACTTGCCAATGCCTTTTCAAGTATCCTGAACCGCTCCCGGTCAATGATTTCAGCCTCTGGCGACAAGCTCTGCGCCGGAATCTCCCGAACCATCTTATCGTCCGGAATGTGGAGTTCAATGCGGGCCTTCGACTGTTCTGAACGCTTGTGATCGAGCGCCAGGTTGCGGGCTGTCTGGTAGAGAAACGCCTGGATATGCTCTATCTGCCGTTCGCCGAGCGCCTTCGCTACTTTGACATAGCTTTCCTGCGCAAGGTCTTCGGCCGTCTGACGGCTGCCGACGATCTTCATCACCGTCCACACCAGCGAACGCCGCTGCGCGACGTAGATGTCGTTCAGCGATCGAGGCATGCGCGCCTCATCATGACAACGGCGATGCAGTCGCCGTTGTCGTCCGACACCTTCGTTTTGCGGGCGAGATAAAATCCCACGGCCCGACTTCCTTCCCAAACTGGCCCAAGCAAGAAGCGTCGGCCAACCGTCGCTAGAACCTCACGCTTGAGTGCCGTGTAAAAGCCGCCTTGATAGACCCCACACCGCGTCAGAATTCGCTATGAACCGCAATCTCCTTGCGGTAGCTATTGGATTGTTGACTTCAGAAGTCATGTTCAATGTTGACTATTGAAGTCATGTTTCATAGTCAACCGCGTATCGCATGTGCGAAGGGGCTTTCCTCGTTTCTTTGCATCTGCGTTTCAGTCAGCACTGCCAAAGGTCAAATCCCGTGTCTCAGATCGAAACCTCAACTGCCTTCAAGATCGACGATGTCAGCTTCGCGGTCGGCGATCGCAGGCTGCTTGGCCCGGTATCGCTGGAACTGGAACGCTCGCGCGTCTACGGCCTGATCGGCCACAACGGCTCGGGAAAAACGACGTTGATAAAGCTTCTGGCACGGCAACAGGCAGTCACCTCGGGCGCCATCACATTTGCCGAGCGCCCGCTTGAACGCTGGGGGTCACGAGAATTAGCGCGTGCGCTTGCCTATCTGCCCCAGACGACGCCCGCAGCAACCGGTCTGACGGTGCGCGAACTGGCGGCTCTTGGCCGCTACCCTTGGCACGGTGCACTTGGCCGTTTTGGCGCGGAAGACCGCCAGCATGTCGAGGAGGCGCTGAAGCTTACCGACATGGAGGGTTTCGCTGACCGGCTTGTGGACGAACTTTCCGGTGGCGAGCGTCAGCGCGCGTGGCTTGCTATGCTGGTTGCGCAGAACGCCGGCGTGATGTTGCTGGACGAGCCGATCTCGGCACTCGATATCGCCCATCAGGTCGAGGTGCTCGGGCTGGTGCAGGAGCTAAGCCGCAAGCGCGATCTTTGCGTCATCATCGTCCTGCATGATCCGAACATGGCAGCGCGCTATTGCGACGAACTGATCGCGCTCAAGGACGGCCACTTGCTGACACGCGGCACGCCTGCCGAGATGATGAAGAGCGATGTGCTCAAGGGTATCTTCGGCGTCGACATGGGCGTGTTTCCTCATCCCGTTACCGGCCAGCCCATCGGCTACGTTCAGTGACCCGGTTCGAGCATCTTCAGGGCAAGCCTCGTCGAGGATTGAGCCGGCGCGCTGCGCTTGGGCTTTTGGCGCTTCCGTTCATCGGCACGTTGCCGGCGCGCGCGGAGCAGCCTCCGCAACGCATCGTCTGCCTGGATTATGGATTGACGGAAACGCTTCTCGTGCTTGGCGTCATGCCGGTTGCAGTGCCCAATCGTGAATCCTGGGAGACTTGGGTGGTGGAACCGACGCTGCCGCCGGAAATAGCCGATATCGGCACGCTTATGGAGCCGAACCTCGAATTCCTCCAGCAGCTTCGCCCGGACATCATTCTGAGCATCCCACTTCTCGATGGCATCAAGCCGCTGCTGGAGCGCATCGCGCCGGTCACGTCGATCAGCATCTACGCCGAAGACGGCCAACCCTACGAGCGTTCCGTCGCGGCCACCCGGCAACTTGCCCGCCTGGTCGGCAAGGTCGAGGAAGGCGAAGCGCTGATCCGTCAGACAGAAGCCAAATTCGCCGAGATACGGCTGCGCCTTGAACCGCTTTCCGAACGGCCGATCTACGTCGTCAGTTTCCTCGATCCACGCAACATCCGCGTCTATGGCCGCAAGAGCCTGTTCCAGGAGGTTTTCGACCGCATCGGCATCCGCAATGCCTGGACGGCAGAGACCAACTATTGGGGTTTTTCGACCGTCGGCATCGACGGGCTCGCAGCATCGAGCAATGCACGTCTTGCCTATCTGGATCCATTACCGACGGGAGCAACTGGAACGCTGACCGAAAGCCCGGTCTGGAAGGCTATGCCTTTCGTTCGCAACCGGTCGATACTGCATCTTCCGCCGGTTCTCATGTTCGGCGCGCTTCCCTCCGCGACCCGCTTCGCACAGGTCCTTGCCGATGCGCTGACGGCGGAGAACGCCAATGGCTGAACAGGCTGCAACGATGGGGATGGCTGCATCCGGTGTTGGCAATTCGTCACCGAGACTTTCATTCTTCGGCAACCTGCCTATAGGGGCGCTGATCCTTTGTGCAGTGCTGATCACGGCGGCCGCTGCCGCGACCATCTCCAATCTCACTGTGCAGCTTCCTTCCGCACTCTGGGTCGACGCGCTCACCGCACCCGACATCGACGACATGCGGCAGGTACTGGTCCACTACGCTTATCTGCCGCGGCTGGCAGTCAGCCTTCTCTGCGGTGCGGCTCTCGGCCTCGCCGGAACGGTCTTGCAGCAGGTCCTGCGCAATCCGCTCGCTGCGCCCGAGACGGTCGGCGTCTCCGCCGGCGCTTATCTGGCACTGGCCTTGGCGACACTTCTGGCGCCGTCGCTGCTGGCCTATGGCCGCGAATGGGTGGCGCTTGCCGGCGCGCTCCTGGCAATCGCTGCCGTGTTCGGCCTGTCATGGCACAAGGGGTTTTCGCCGCTCTCGGTGGTGCTCGCGGGTCTCGTTGTCAGCCTCTACGCCGGTTCTATCGGCGCCGCACTGATCGTGCTGAAGCATGAATGGCTGGCGGGCCTCTTCATCTGGGGCGCCGGAACGCTTGGCCAGCAGGACTGGACGACGACGCTTTGGCTTCTTCCGCGTCTTGGCATAGCCGCCTTGGCGATTGGCCTCATGGTGCGACCACTGACCTTGCTTGGCCTCGATGACGAAGGCGCGCGCAGCCTCGGCGTTCCGCTCGGCGTCTATCGCGTCGCTGCTCTGGGTGCGGCGGTGGCCCTGATTTCCTTCGTCGTTGCGGCAGTCGGCGTCATCGGCTTCATCGGCCTGGCTGCGGCAGCGTTGGCGCGCATAGGCGGCGCGCGCCGTTTTGGCCAGCGGCTGATCATGGCGCCGCTGATAGGCGCCGCGCTTCTTTGGGCAGCCGATCAAGGCGTGCAGCTATTGACCGGCCCGCAAGGCGATCTGCTGCCGACCGGCGCAATCACCGCGCTGCTCGGCGCGCCACTGCTTCTGTGGTTGCTGCCACGCCTTACGCTCGGCTCAGAAACTCCGGCACTGACTGCCGATCGCCTGCCGCGCACATTGCACCCCGGCCTGCTTCTGATCGGGATCGCCATCCTGCTGGCGGCAGTGCTTTTCTTCGCATTGTTCTACGGGCCGGGACCGGCGGGCTGGAATTTCGCTTTCGGCGATCAGCTTCCGTCGATCCTGTCATGGCGGCTGCCGCGCGTGCTTGCTGCCCTTTCGGCGGGTGCGATGCTAGCGCTTGCCGGATTGATGATGCAGCGGCTGACCGGCAATCCCATGGCCAGCCCAGAAGTGCTCGGCGTCAGCGCGGGTGCGGCCCTCGGCATGATCGTGGCGCTGTTCGTGTTTGTCGACGCAAGCCGTCCGACCCAAACAATCGCCGCAACCATTGGTGCCTTTGCTGCGCTGTCGGTAATGCTCGCGCTTGGACGGCGCGCCGCCTTCGCGCCGGAACGGCTCCTGCTCGCCGGCATAGCTCTGACGGCATTGTTCGATGCCCTGATCCTCATACTGACAGCGACTGGCGATCCACGCGCGATGCTGCTCCTGAACTGGTTCACAGGATCGACATACGGAGTTGACATCAATGCAGCAATCCTGACCGCCGGCATCGCCGCTGTCCTGGTTCTGCTAGCACCACTTTTCCTGCGCTGGCTCGACATATTGCCTCTGGGACCAACGGCTGCGCATGGGCTCGGCCTCAATCTCACGACGACCCGCCTTCTCATCCTCCTGATGACCGCAGCACTGACGGCAGCATCGACGCTTATCGTCGGGCCGCTCACCTTCATCGGCTTGATGGCGCCGCATCTTGCCCGTCGCATCGGGCTGGCGCGTGCCATGCCGCAGGCGGTAGGCGCAATACTTACCGGTGCGCTGATCATGGTGGCGGCAGACTGGATCGGCCGCACGGCGATCTTCCCGCGGCAGATTCCGGCCGGTCTCGTCGCCACGCTGATTGGCGGGCCGATCCTGATGTGGCTGCTGCGCCGTCGCTAACCTTACCAAGCTTTGCCGAGAGACAGTTCATGCCAGAGCGCGCCACCCCGAGACCGGCCCTTATCGCCAATACGACGGTCCAGGATTTCGTTCCTGCCAAGGGCGGCGAACCCTACCGCATCTTCACCTACATACCGGCAGCACCGGAGCCCGAAACCGGCTGGCCGGTGCTCTATATGACCGACGGCAACGCCGCGATCGCAACCGCTGTCGATGCCGTGCGTGCGCAGGCAAACTACCCGCTCGGCACGGGTATCCAGGAAGGCGTGATCGTCGCGATCGGCTATCCAGTCGAAGGCGCTTATGATCCACTCCGGCGCTCATGGGATCTTGGCCCGCCGCCGGGAAAAACCTATCCGCCATTCTACGAAAACACGCCCGATGTTCGCACAGGCGGCGCCGGGGACTTCCTTGCCTTCATCGAAGACGAACTCAAGCCATGGATTGAGGGCCGCGTAAAAATCGACCGCAGCCAGCAGGCGCTTTACGGACACTCATTCGGCGGGCTGTTCGCGCTCTATGCGCTGTTCAACCGTCCCCTCGCCTTCCAGACATGGATTTCCGCCTCTCCCGCAATCTACTGGGAGGATCGCGTGCTCGACCGCTCGCTCGAAGCGTTCGAAGCCAACTTGCCTGAAGGTCTTATAGCCGACTTGATCCTGTCGGCCGGCGAATACGAAACAGAAAAGCTCGCGCCCTTCCAGATCGGCGGGGCTGACGAGACCAAGCGCCTGGAGCAGAAGAAGGTCACCCGCACCGACGAATTCGCAAAAGACATGGCCGAGCGTCTGAACCGCCTTTCACCGGACAAGCTGAAAGCCAGCTTCGAACTGCATCCGGGCGAGAACCACATGTCGATCCTGCCGGTGACGGTCAATCGCGCGGTTCAGGCAGCTTTTGCCGCCAAGCGCGGCGGTTCCTGACCGCCGCGCAACCGGCTCAACTATTTCACGACGAAGGCGCTTCGCGGCAGTTCGGAAAGCACCTCGGCGCGATTGCCGCGCACGATGACTATCTCTTCCAGCCGCAGCCCGAACCTGCCCTGCAGATAGATGCCCGGCTCGATCGAGAAGACGTTGCCCTCTTCGAGGACCGTCTCGGATGTACCCGTGATGTAGGGCGGCTCGTGGATGTCGATGCCGAGGCCATGTCCGGTGCGGTGGAGGAAGAACTCGCCGTAGCCGGCAGCGGTGATCACGTCGCGAGCGGCCTTGTCCACTTCCTTGGCGGCAACGCCGGGCTTAGCCGCTTCGATCGCCGCCTGCACGGCACGCTCCAGGACGCCATGAACCTCGTCGAAGCCTGCCGGCGTCTCGCCGAAAATACCGACGCGCGTCATGTCGCTGGGATAACCATCCTTGCGGCCGCCAATATCGATCAGCACCGCCTCGTTTCGCTTCAGCTTGCGGTCGCCGGTGTGGTGATGCGGGAAGGCGCCATTCTCGCCAAAGCAGACGCTAACGAATTCTGGCCTGGCGCCATTGGCGATATAATACTCGCGGATGGCCTGACCGACTTCCAGTTCGGTGACGCCTTCCCTGAGGGCGGAAAAGCCTGCACGCATCGCCCCGTCATTGAGCACTGCGTTCATCTTGAGCAAGGCGTATTCGGCCTCGTCCTTGCGGGCACGCAGATATCCAACCGTATCGGCCAAGAAAGTTCGGGAGGCGCCAGAAATGGCATCGATAACAAGCAGCGCAAAGTCGGCACGCATGGTCTCATCCAGCGCAATCTTCAGGCCGGGCCGATTAGCGCCGCTGTTGGTCAGCAGTTTTGCCAACGCTGTGTCAGGGCCGTCAGCGTCGCTCCATGTGTAGAAGGGCAGCTTGGTGAATGGCCGCTGGCTATCCGCATTGAGCGACGGCATCAGAAAACCGGCGTGATCCTTGGAGACGATCAGCAACACCGGCCGTTCGTCGCCATGCGGCGACATGCCTGCCAGCCAAACGAGATGCGAGGAAGGGCCGACCACGACGAGATCAGTCCCGGTTGCCGTCATGCGCTCGCGCAGGCGAGCCATCCGCTGTTCATGCATATCTTTAAGTTCTTCTGTTGTTGAATGAGGAGGAGCCGCCAAGCGGCGGCTCCTAGGGACAAAAGACCTGCTATTTCTTGGTGACGAGACGGTAGTAGACGAAATCCGACGTCGCCCCGTTGACGTAGCCCTCGACGTTCTTGACCAGAGCAACCTGTGTCGCCGCCTGGAACATGATGACGATCGGCGAATTGGTCTGAACCTTCTTCTGCAGATCGACATACATCTCGTTGCGCTTGGTCGGATCGGCCTCGGCACGGGCAGCCTTGGTCTCGGCGTTCAACTCGGCCGGCACGGCCCAGCCATTGCGCCATGTCGTGGTCGACTGGTAGTTGCCGTCCGAATTGTCCTCGTTATAGGCAAAAGCCTTGGCGTTGGAATCCGGATCCATGAAGTCCGGCCCCCAATAGAGCAGCATCGCTTCATGCGTACGAGCGCGATACTTGGTGATGACCTGCGAGCCGGTGCCGGGAATGATCTCGAAGTTGATGCCGGCCTCGGCAAAGCCTGCCTGCAGCGACTGCGCCATGTCGGTGAACGGCGTCGAGTTGATGACGTCGAGCGTCACCTTCAGCGGCGTCTTCACGCCAGCGTCGGCTAGGATCTTCTTGGCCTTTTCAGGATCGTGAGTATAGGGCGTCTCGTCCAGCGAGCCCGGGAAGCCCGACGGCCAGAATGCCTGATGGATCTGCATCTGGCCCTTGAGGAAGCTGTCGGTCATGCCCTTGTAATCGACGAGATAACGCGCTGCTTCCCAGATCGCTGGGTTCGTCAGGGCTTCGTCCTTCTGGTTGAAGGAGAGAAAGTGCACCGCTGCCTGCGGATAGGTTTCGACCTTGACGGTGTCCTTGCCGGCAAGCGTGGCGATCTGGTCCGGGGTAAGGTTTTTGGCAAGATCGACGTCACCCGACTCAAGCAGCAACTGCTGGGTGGCTGCCTCGGCAACGTGGCGGATGATGACCGTTTTCAACGCCGGAGCGCCGCCGAAATAATCCGGATTGGCGGCGAGATTGATGATCTCGCCCGGGCGGAAAGCTTTCAGCACGAAGGGGCCTGTGCCGGCCGAATTCGCCTTCAGCCAGGCATTGCCCATGTCGCCATTGGCCTCGTTGGCCTGCACGGTGACGGCATCGACCACCGAGGCCGGGCGAGCGGCCAGCACGTTGAGCACGAAGGCGGAGGAGAAATCGCCGTCATATTTGACGACAACCTTGTTGCCGTCCGCCTTGACCATGGCATCGATGTTTTCAGGGGTCCAGCCGAGCTGGCTCAGGATGAAGGCCGGAGCCTTGTTGAGCGCGACGACGCGCTTGAAGGAATAGACCACGTCTTCGGCGCGCAGCGGGTTGCCCGAGGTGAACTTGACGCCGTCGCGCAAGGTGAAGGTGATGGTCTTGCTGGCGTCGTCGGCGGTCCATTCGGTGGCGAGACCCGGCGCCAGCGTCTTCACGTCCGGCGCATCGTACTGCACCAGGCGATCATAGGTCTGGGTGACATATTCACCCGACGAGAACTCATAGGCCTCGGCCGGATCGATGCTGACGATATCGTCGATATTCTGCGCCACCACCAGCGCGGTTTCCGGCGTCGCCGCATAGGTTGCGCCCGCCGTGATCGGCAGTGCCAGCGCGGCCGCGAGCAACGCGGCCTTGAACAGCTTCATCATGGTCTCTCCTTAGTGAGCTTGGTTCCCATTATTTTCTCATCGGCCCTTGAACTGCGCAGGGCCGGGCGCTCGGCGCGCGATCTGAACATCGGCAAGGTGCCGGTCCAGAGCAGGCGCGCAGTCTCTTTGGTATCGTTCGACCAGGAATGCGGACGGTTGCCGCGAAAGTGCAGGCTGTCGCCGGCAAACAGAACCATCTCTTCACCGTCGAGACGCTGGGTGATGGAGCCTTCGAGAAGGTAGAGGATTTCCTCGCCTTCGTGGCTAACAGTCTCCGACCGATAACCAGGCGGCACGTGAAGGACAAACGAAGAAAGAACGTTGCCGGTGAAATCGGCGGCGATGCGCTCATAGACGATCGAGGAGCCGTCGACCGAAAACCTGTTGCGTTCGCCGGCGCGCGTCAGTCCATCCTCCATGCTGGGGGTGGCAATGAAATAATCGACACCGACATCGAGACTGCGAGCGATCTGCGCGAGCGTGCCGAGAGAGGGCGTGGCATGGTCGCGCTCGACCTGGCTGAGATAGCCGACAGAGATGCCAGCCGCATCGCAGAGCTCCTGCAATGTCATCTGCAATTGCCGCCGCCGGGCGCGGATCAGCGCGCCTATTTTCGGCTGCGCGGAAGCCGCAGACTTGCCGGGTGCAGATGACACCGCGATTTTTCTCCCACCAAAATTTTTTTGATCTAAGCAAAATTCTCTGTATAGTCCAAGCGGAATTTTCAGGTGCCTGCATGGCAAGGCGAACAGCACCTTGCCGCCTTGCAGGCATTTTTGCTTGCAGTCGAGAAAGCAGACGGCTCATGCTTCACAGCCATGATCCGTTGTCAGGAATGGGAAACCGCAGAGCGTGGCATTCGAACCCGATACCGCGGCAGGCACGGCAGTCGTCGTCCGATCGAAAACCTTTGGCAAAAGCAGGAGCGCACAGCTGTTGCTGGGTCTTGCCGGCTTTATCGTCACTGTCGCACTGACCTTTCTCGGTCTCCTTGCCATCACTTTCTTCATCGGTCGTGTCGTCCCCATCGATCCGGTTCTGGCGGTGGTCGGCGATCGCGCGCCCCGCGCCGTCTATGAGGCGGCACGCCTGCAGATGGGGCTCGACCAGCCGCTGGTCGTGCAGTTCTTCCACTACGTCGCCAATGTGCTGAGCGGCGATCTCGGCACATCGATTTCAACCGGCAAGCTGGTCGCCGACGACCTGAAGCGCGTCTTTCCCGCGACGCTGGAAATGGCGACGCTCGGCATCATCATTGGCGTGCTGCTCGGTGTGCCGATGGGCGTCTATGCCGCCAGCCGTCAGGGCAGCCTCACCGACCAGGTCATCCGCGTCGTAGGGCTCCTTGGCTACGCCGTTCCGGCGTTCTGGCTCGGGCTGGTGGGTCTGGCACTGTTTTATGCGCGGCTGAAATGGGTCGGCGGTCCGGGCCGGCTTGACATCTTCTATGACGGGCTGGTGGAGCCGGTAACCGGCCTGCTCCTTGTCGACAGCCTGCTGGCCGGCGAAACGGAAATCTTTTTCAATGCCATCTGGCATCTTGCACTTCCGGCCTCGGTGCTCGGCTTCTTCAGCCTCGCCTATATCGCGCGCATGACCCGCTCCTTCATGCTCGATCAGCTGGCGCAGGAATATGTGACGACGGCACGGGTCAAGGGCGTCCCGGAACGGCTGGTCATCTGGCGTCACGCCTTTCGGCCGATCCTCGTGCCGCTCATCACGGTGATTGGCTTGTCTTATGCCGGACTGCTCGAAGGCTCGGTGATGATCGAGACCATCTTTTCGTGGCCGGGCATCGGCAACTATCTCACCACCGCCCTGCTCAATGCCGACATGAACGCCGTTCTCGGCGCCACGCTGGTCATCGGCGCGGTCTTCATCGGCATCAACAAGATTTCGGACGTGCTCTACCGCGTCCTCGATCCCCGCGCGCGCTAGGAGACCCGGCCATGACCACCACTGTCCGCGCCTGGCTGATCGACGACAGCCCCTCTTCCCGTCTGCAGGCCCGGCTCGGCCGCGCCTGGCGCATCACTGGCGCGCTCACCCGCAATCCGCTCGCAGTGGTCGGCGCTGCCATCATCCTCGTGTTGATCCTGACCGCGATCTTCGCGCCGCTGATCGCCACGCATGATCCCCTCAAGCAGGATCTAACGCAGCGGCTGCTCGCGCCGGGCGCTGCCCACTGGATGGGCACCGACGAACTCGGCCGTGATATCTGGTCGCGTGTCGTTTTCGGCGCACGTATCACGCTCGTCATCGTGGCCATGGTCGCCGTGCTGGCAGCACCTGCCGGACTGATCATCGGCGCGGTTGCTGGCTATTTCGGCGGCTGGACCGATCGCATCCTCATGGGCATCACCGATGTTTTCCTCTCCATGCCTAAGCTCATCCTGGCACTGGCGCTGGTTGCAGCACTTGGGCCGGGCATCGAAAACGCAATCATTGCCATCGCCATAACATCCTGGCCGGGCTACGCCCGCATCGCGCGTGCCGAGACGCTGACCTTCAAGAATTCCGAGTTCATCGCAGCCATAAGATTGCAGGGCGCGTCGGCCATGAGGGTCATCCTCGGCCATGTCCTGCCGCTCTGCACCTCCTCGATGATCGTGCGCGTCACGCTGGACATGGCTGGCATCATCCTAACCGCCGCCGGTCTTGGTTTCATTGGCCTCGGCGCGCAGCCGCCGCTGCCCGAATGGGGCGCGATGATCGCGCGCGGCCGCTCCTTCATCCTCGACCAGTGGTGGGTCGCCACCATGCCGGGCTTTGCCATCATCGTCGTCAGCCTCGGCTTCTGCTTCCTTGGCGACGGATTGCGCGATGTTCTCGACCCCAAGAGCGGAGAACAGCATTGAGTACGCCGCTTTTGGAAGTCGATAACCTGCGCGTCACCTTCCCGACCGCGCGCGGCGACATTGACGTGGTGCGCGGCGTTTCCTTCACACTCGGCCGCGAACGGCTCGGTATCGTCGGCGAGAGCGGGTCCGGCAAGTCGATGACCGGCCGCTCCATCCTGAAGCTCATCCGCGCACCCGGCACCGTCAGCGCCGACAGGCTCACATTTGACGGGATCGATCTGCTTGCCCAGTCGGAAAGGCAGATGCGCGCCATTCGCGGCGCACGCATTTCCATGGTCATGCAGGATCCGAAATTCTCGCTCAACCCGGTGATGACAATCGGCGAACAGATCGCCGAGGCGCTGCTGACCCACCAGAGACTGCCGCGACGCGAGGTCGGCGAGCGCGTCAAAGCCATGCTGGAATCGGTGCGCATCGACGATCCCGAACGGGTAGCGAAACTCTATCCGCACGAGGTTTCCGGCGGCATGGGCCAGCGCGTGATGATCGCCATGATGCTGATCCCCGAGCCCGATCTGCTGATCGCTGACGAGCCGACTTCCGCGCTTGACGTTTCCGTGCAGGCGCAGGTGCTCGACATCATCGACGAACTGGTGAAGCGCAAGGGCATGGGGCTGATCTTCATCAGCCACGACCTCAACCTCGTCTCCAGCTATTGCGACCGCATCCTGGTGATGAACACCGGCCGCGTGGTCGAGGAATGCGAGGCCGGCGAATTGCGCAATGCCACGCACTCTTATACGCGCGGACTGCTTGCCGCCATTCCCCGCCTGAACGAAACTCGCAACGAGCTGCCCGTGCTCGACCGCAGCGCATGGGCCAATTCATGACCGCGCTTTCCCTGAAGAATCTCGACATCTCCTATGGTGACTCGCACATCACTCATAGCGTCAGCCTCGATATCGCCGAAGGCGAAAGCTTCGCGCTGGTCGGCGAAAGCGGCTCGGGCAAGTCGACCATATTGAAGGCGATTGCGGGACTGGCACCGGAATGGACCGGCTCGATCACCGCCTTCGGCAAGTCGCGCAGCCATGGCATCGACCGGCATTTCGCGCGGCTCTGCCAGATGGTGTTTCAGGATCCTTATGGCTCGCTGCACCCACGCAAGACGATCGATGCAACCCTAAGCGAACCGCTGACCATCCACGGCATCGGCAACCAGAACGAGCGTGTCGAGGCGGTCATGGCCTCCGTCGGGCTGGACCGGAAATTCCGCTTCCGCTTTCCGCACCAGCTTTCCGGCGGCCAGCGCCAGCGCGTAGCAATCGCCCGCGCTCTGATGCTGGAACCGAAACTCCTGCTGCTCGACGAGCCGACCTCGGCACTCGATGTTTCAGTGCAGGCGGAAATCCTGAACCTGCTTAAGCGTCTGCGCCGCGAGCAAAATCTGACGTTCCTGATGGTGACCCACAATCTGCCCGTGGTGTCTTTCCTCTGCGACCGGCTGGCCGTGATGCGGCATGGCCGGATCGTTGAAATCGCCGATGTCGCCGACCTCAGACAAGGCGCACTTAAGGAACCCTATTCGCGTGAACTGATGGAAATCAACGCCACTCACGCAGCCTGATCCCTCCCCAACTGCAAGGACTTTGACATGACAAATGAAGAAATCATGGCGGCGCTCGCCGAATTCGACGCGGCTGTCGCCGGCGGCAAGGGAGCCGATGCGCCATGGCTGGCGCTTCAGGCATTGTCGCGGAAGATCGTCGGCGCCAAGCTCTTCACTGTCATGACGGTTGATATGAAGAACGAGTTGGCGCGTCGCGCCTATACGTCGGACCCGGAAAGCTATCCGGCTTCCGGCACCAAGCCGATCCAGTACAATCGCTGGTTCGATATCGTTCACAAGGCGCGTCAGACCTTCGTCGCCAACACCATCGCAGACATCGCGACTGTCTTTCCCGATCACGAGACCATCTGGTCGCTTGGCTGCAGCTCGGTCATCAACATGCCGGTTGTGGTCGCCGGCGAATTGCTCGGCACGGTCAATTGCCTCGATGTCGAGCACCACTACACGCCCGAGCGCCTCGAACGCTCCAGGCTGCTGGCCACCCCCGCCAAGCTTGCGTTCCTTGCTGCAGCCCGCGCCAACGCGGCCTGATTGCGGGGCCGACCGGCTACGAGCGAATATCCTTTCGGGAACCTCTTCCCGGAAGGTTTCTGCCGTCAAACCCCAACTTGCCGGGATTTCTGGAAAGGGATTTCGTATTACCTTGCATTTTTGAAATAATTTAACTCTATAGATTTTGTGGAATACTTAGCATGACCTCTCCTCCTGCGTGACAGGAGCCGGCACGCGCCTCGAAAAAAGGGCGATATCGAGAGGGGTTCATGATGGCCATTACAAGACGTCTATTCGGCGCAGCGCTCCTTGCTGCAAGCGCGTTCGCTGCATTCGGCGCATCCGCTGCCGAGGTGAAAGAACTCAAGATCGGCTATCAGAAGACCGGCCTGCCGGTCATCGCCCGGCAACAGGGCCTCATCGAAAAGGCGCTTGAACCCAAGGGCATCAGCGTTTCGTGGGTCGAATTCACCGCTGGGCCGCCGCTTGTCGAAGCCCTCAACGTCGGTTCGATCAATGTCGGATGGGTCGGCGATGCACCACCGATCTTCGGCCAGTCGGCAGGCTCTGCGATCGTCTACGCCGCTGCCCTGCCCTCCAATGGCAAGGGTGAGGCGATCTTCGTAAAACCGGATTCGCCGGTCCAGTCGATCGCCGACCTGAAAGGCAAGAAGGTCGGTGTCGGCAAAGGCACCAGCGCGCATAATCTGCTTGTTGCGGCACTCGAAAAGGAACGCATCGCATTCACCGATATTCAGCCGGTCTATCTGAGCCCCGCCGATGCTGCGGCAGCCTTTGCCAGCGACAAGATCGACGCCTGGTCTGTCTGGGATCCATTCTTCGCCATCGCCGAAACCCGCTACCAGCCCCGCATCCTGGCGCGGTCGAGCGATGTGCTGAACGTGAATACCTATTTTATCGCCAACAAGACTTTCGCCGGCGAGCGTCCGGATGTCGTCACTTCGACGATCGGCGCGCTCGAAGTGGCCGCCAAATGGGCCGACGGCAATCGCGACAAGGTTGCGGCGGCACTCCATGAAGTGACCGGCGTGCCGCTGGATGCCCAGACACTTGCCGCGAGCCGAAGCGAGTTCGGCATCTTTTCGCTGAGCGACAAGATCATCACCAATCAGCAGGCAACCGCCGATCGCTTCTTCAAGCTCGGCCTCATACCGAATGCCATCAAGATCAGCGACGCGGTCTGGACGCCGCCGGCGAACTGAGCCGCCGGGCTGCCGCTTCGTCAATCAATTTGGACCTTCAAAAGAACAGTCAGATGCTCAAGCGACGTCATTTCCTGTCAGGCCTGATGGGTGCTGCCTTGCTCACCGGAGCCCTCTCGCTCGGCAACGCTCGCGCCGAAGATGCGCCCGGCGAATTTCGGATCGGCTACCAGAAAAGCAGCAGCCTGTTCGTGGTCGCGCGCCAGAAACAGGTGTTCGAACAGCGGCTGAAGTCGCTCGGCGTCGACAATGTGCGCTGGGTCGAATTCCAGTTCGGGCCGCCGCTGCTGGAAGCGCTGGGAGCCGGAGCCATCGATTTCGGCGTAACCGGCGACACGCCGCCAATTCTGGCCCAATCGGCCGGAGCCGGGCTCGTTTATGCGGCAAGCTCGCCCACCGTACAGAACGCAATCCTTGTTCCGAAGGACTCGCCAATAAAATCGGTGGCAGATCTCGAGGGCAAGAAGGTTGCCTTCGGCAAGGGATCGAGCTCGCATAATTTCACAGTGCAGGCACTCAAGAAAGGCGGGCTCGCTTATTCCGACATCGTACCCGCATTCCTGAGCCCCGCCGACGCGGTGGCAGCTTTCACGACCGGCAGCGTCGATGCCTGGGCGGTATGGGATCCATACTTCGCCATTGCCGAGAGCAAACACAATGCGCGCGCGCTGGTTACGACAGCGGACGGATTGGACAGCAACTCCTTTTATCTTGCCAATAAGGATTTTGCCGAGCGCCATCCCAATGTGCTGAAGGCAGCCGTCGAGGAATTGTCAGGCGTCGCGAAATGGGCGTCCGAGAATCGCGACGAGTTGGCGAAAACATCGGCTGAAGCGACAGGCATCGAGCTTGCTGCCCAGAAAGCTGCCACCGATCGCTACAAGATAGAGGTTCGTCCCCTGTCCGATGAAGTGATCGCCCAACAGCAATCGATCGCCGACACGTTCTACGACCTCAAGCTGATCCCGAACGCGATCAAGGTGCGGGACATCGTTTGGACAGCACCGTCCAACTGATTGCAGTAAGCGTAGCCAGGAAGCCCAGCCAATGACCATAAATCCGATCAAATCCGAAAAGCCGCTCGACTTTTTCTGGTTCATTCCGACGCATGGCGACGGAAGTTACCTCGGTTCCGAGCAGCAGCAGCGACCGCCGGAGTTCGGGTATTTCAAGGAGATCGCGCAAGCGGTGGATCGCCTCGGCTTCCCCGGCGTGCTATTGCCGACCGGCCAGAACTGCGAGGATTCCTGGATCACTGCGACCGGACTGGCGGCGCATACCGAGCAACTGAAATTCCTGGTGGCGCTCCGCCCCGGCGTCGTTTCGCCAGCATTTGCCGCGCGTCAGACCGCGGCTCTTGATCGTTTGAGTAACGGGCGTTTGTTGCTCAACGTCGTGGTCGGCGGCAATCCTACCGAACTGGCCGGCGATGGCGTCTTTCTGCCACATGACGAGCGCTATGCGCAGGCGGACGAATTCCTGAAGATATGGCGTGCGCTTGTCTCCGGCGAGCAGGTGAATTTCGACGGCAAATATTATCGCGTCGAAAACGGCCGCCTCGACCTATTGCCCGTACAAGAGCGGCCCCCGCTCTATTTCGGCGGCTCCTCGGACGCCGGCCAGGATCTGGCAGCCGAACAGGTCGACATGTATCTGACCTGGGGCGAGCCGCCGGCGCTTGTCGCGGAAAAGATCGCAAGCGCGCGTCGCAAGGCAGCGCTCAAAGGGCGCACGCTTCGCTTCGGCATCCGTCTGCATTTCATCGTGCGCGAAACCGAGGAAGAGGCCTGGGCCGCGGCCGACCGGCTGATCAGCCGCATAACCGATGCGCAGATCGAAAACGCCCAGGCCAGGTTCCTGAAGGAGATGGACTCTGTCGGGCAGCGGCGGATGGCCGAACTGCATGGCGGCAGGCGCGACCGCCTGCTGGTCGGCCCCAATCTCTGGGCCGGCGTGGGGCTGGTGCGCGGCGGCGCCGGCACAGCACTCGTTGGCACGCCCGATCAGGTTGCCGACCGCATCCGCGAATATCAGGATATCGGCATCGATACGGTTATCGGCTCCGGCTATCCGCATCTGGAGGAGGCCTATCGCGTCGCCGAACTGCTGTTCCCGAAATTCGGCATCGGTTCTCGTCGCATCAAGCCACGGGAAGACATCGCCAACGAGTTTTCGGTCGGCTTCCATGGAGCGGAACGCCTGCAGGCCTCCTCATGAAGAAGGCGTTCGCCAATATCGGCCACGAAAGTGCCGGCTGGATTCTTCCCGCAATCATTCTGGTGGTCTGGGAACTGGCCTCGCGGGCGGGTCTCATCGCAACCAATGTCCTGCCAGCACCCAGCGCGGTGGCCGAGGCCTTCTGGCGGCTGCTCAAATCGGGAGAGCTTCTCGAAAATATCTGGGTGAGCACTGCTCGAGCCTTGAGCGGATTTGTCGTTGGCGGTGCGATCGGCTTTGCGCTCGGGCTTGCCAACGGTCTCTCGGCGCTCAGCCGCGGCTTGACCGACACGACGCTGCAGATGATCCGCAACGTGCCGCATCTGGCTCTGATCCCGCTGGTGATCCTGTGGTTTGGCATCGACGAGGAAGCAAAGCTGTTTCTCGTCGCCCTCGGGGTCTTCTTTCCGATCTATGTAAACACGCTGCTCGGTATCCAGACCGTCGATCCGCAGCTTGTCGAAATGGGGCGCATCTACGGCATGTCGCGCACGCAGCTCTTCCTGCGCGTGATCCTGCCAGGAGCACTGCCAGCTATCTTTGTCGGGCTGCGCTATGCGCTCGGCATCATGTGGTTGACGCTGATCGTGGCCGAGACGATCTCGGCATCGTCCGGGCTTGGCTACATGGCCATGCAGGCGCGCGAATTCCTGCTGATCGATGTCGTCGTGCTTTCGATCCTGATCTACGCCCTTCTCGGCAAGCTCGCGGACAGTCTTGCACGCTTGCTGGAGCGGCTTTCCCTGCAGTGGCATCCCGCCTTCCAGAGAGCGTGAGGTGAGACAATGACCGCAGCAACCGTCACGGCCCGCCGCGCTTTCGAGAGTATCCCGCTGGAGCGCTCAGCACCGCGGCCGCAAACACCGGTCACCTTCTCGTTCAGGAACGTCGGCAAGAAGTTTGGCGACAAGACAGTTCTTGAAGGCATTGATCTCGAAGTGCGTGAGGGCCAGTTCCTTGCCGTTATCGGCAAAAGCGGCTGCGGCAAGAGCACGCTACTCCGGCTGCTCGCCGGGTTGGATCGTCCGACGTCCGGCCAGTTGGCGCATGGCGCAGGCAAGACCGATCACAGCCGTACACGCATCATGTTCCAGGAACCGCGGCTGCTGCCCTGGGCGCGCGTGGTGGACAATGTCGCGGTTGGCCTGACTGGCATTGCCAAAGGCAAGCAAGCGCGTGATCGCTCGCTGGAGATTCTAAGAGAGGTTGGCCTCGCCGATCGCGCCAGTGAATGGCCATCGGTTCTTTCGGGTGGTCAGAAGCAGCGCGTGGCGCTCGCACGCGCGCTCGTCGGGCAGCCGCTCATCCTGGCGCTAGACGAGCCGCTCGGCGCGCTCGACGCCCTCACCCGCATCGAGATGCAGCAGCTGCTGGAACGCATCTGGCTCAGCCAGAAATTCACCGCCGTTCTGGTGACGCATGATGTCGCCGAGGCAGTCGCGCTGGCCGACCGCGTGGTGGTTATAGACGAAGGCAGGATCGTGCTCGACCTCGACATTCCGCTGCCAAGGCCACGTCGCCATGGCACGGCCGAGCTTGCCCGCCTCGAAGGACTGATTCTCGACCGCCTGTTCGCGACGACGCCACGATGAGCCTCGAAAAACGACCGCACAGTCAGTATTTCTGCAGATGGCTGATGAACAACGAGAAGAGTTCTGACTGGCTCGATATCGACAATTTCTGATAGATATTCTTGCGGTGTATCTTGACCGTTCCCTCAACGATTTTGAGCAGCGCGGCGATTGATGCGCTGGAATGTCCGCGCAGTATCAGCGACGTTATTTCGATTTCACGGGCAGTAAGCAGATTGCGGGCCATCTGATCCAACGCCGAGTTTATCGGGTCGGATGGATGGCGCTCCGTGCCTGAAGCTTCACGATCGCCCGCATCTTTCCAGTAGCCTTCGGCGAGTGTGCGTATCACCGGCTCAGCCGCACGGATCGTCCGCAATTCGGTTGCGGAAAACAACGGCTCCTCGATCGGCCGCGTAATGCTGACCACAACACCCATATCCGCCCGAGGCCGGAGGAAAAACCCAACCTCGTCGCGAATGCGGGTGCGGACATAATGGCGTTTGAAATATTCCGAACTGTAGAACTGATCAGGTGCCAGATCGCGCAGCCGGTTTACGCCGGTTTCCCTCAAATTGACGGCGGCATTGTAGAACGGGTCCAGCAGATACGGCCCCTTCGAGTAGTCGGATATGACGGTCGCGGCGCGATCGGCAGTCATATTGTGGTAGAGGCATAAGGGCTTCGCCGGACCGGAATAAGCGAAAACCATCAGTATGTCGAAATCAATGAGGGTCTTCAGTGCGGCTTCGATCGAGGCAGGAAAATCCGCAGAACGGGCGTTCGCAATGACGCGCGCCAAGCTCCGGTTCCATTGTTCAAACCCATAACGCAAACGAGACCGCCCCGATCCTCTGGCGCGACTCTTTATTCGCGCGTCTATCCCCAAAGGGATATTCGTTTCCTATAGCGTGAAGCCTAGCCTCTGGCAAAAATCCAGGGGTCAAACCAAGCATGCAAGGTATTACTGACGCGGCCAGGTTGGAGGCAGGACTTCGCGAACTTGACGCGAAGTCAGTCCACGTCGGCATGGTCGATCCCGATGGCGGCTTTCGTGACAAGCTCGTATCGACGGACAAAGCCGTCAAGCTGGCGAAGAGCGGTTATCCGTTTTGCGAGGTCCTTTACTTCTGGGACATCGCGGAAAAGACGTTTCAGGACGGCGCTTTCATCGATAGACCTGCGGAACTTCACGCTGATACGCTGCGACGTTACCCATTCTCGCCCAATACCGCGCTTTGCCTCGCCGATTTTTCGGGCGAGTTCGGAGAGCGGTCTGCCCGCAATCTCTGCCTGAAGCTGCTCGGTGAAGTAGGCGATCTCGGCTATAGCGTTCACTCAGCCTTCGAATTCGAGTTTTTCGTCTTTGCCGAGACACCAGAATCGCTTCGCGCCAAGAAATATCGCGAACTGACCTATTTCGCGCAGGGAAACCGAACCTATTCGTTACAAACGGCGGCCCTGCACGGTGAGATGTTGGCCGGGTTGAAGGACACGATGACGACGCTCGGCGTCAGCATCGACGCCCTGCATACGGAACTCGGGCCAGGTTGCTTCGAAGCACCGCTGACTCACGCCGAAGGCATCAAGGCTGCCGACGATGCGCTGCTGTTCAAGAATTTCGCCAAGGCCTATTTCCTGCGCAACGGACTGACGGCCGGCTTCATGTCGAAGCTGTCGCCCGATCTTTCGGGTCAATCGGGCCATTTTCATATTTCGCTGTCGGACCGCAGTGGCGCTCCGGCTTTCGCGGCACCCTCCGAGCCGGACGGCATCAGCCAGACCGCCCGGCATTTCCTCGGCGGCCTGGTAACGCTGATGCCGGAACTTCTGGCCATGTGTAGCCACACGGTCAATGCTTACAAGCGCATGGTGCCAGGCGCCTGGGCGCCTACGGCTGCGACCTGGGGCGTCCAGAACCGGACTGCCGCCGTGCGCATCATAAACGACACGCCCGAAGCGACGCGCCTGGAATTCCGGGTACCGTCCGCCGACACCAACCCTTACCTCTCGCTGGCGATGTGTCTCGGAGCGGGCCTGCACGGCATCCGCAACCGCATCGAGCCACCTCAGGGCAGCACCGAAAACTTCTACGCCGCCGCGTCTGACCCTCGCACTGCCTTTCCGACCGATCTCGGACGTGCCACCGACCGCCTCGAGGCCAGTACGGCCGCACGCGCGATCTTTGGAGATGTTTTCGTCGACAGCCATGTGGCCGGCCGCCGTTTCGAGGACGCCGAATACCGCAAGCATGTCAGCGAATGGGAGCTGCGACGATATCTGGAGGTGGCCTGAACGACCGATCGAACAAATCAAATAAGGAAACCAGAGAGGACATCGACATGACAAAAATGGGAACAGGAAAGACAGCCGGCCAACAACCAATGGGCGGCATTTCGCGCCGCTCGGTGCTGCAAGGACTGGGTGCCGGAGCCGTGGCTGCGATTGCCGGGAAAGCCGGCTTTGTCGACCATGCCCGCGCTGCCGAAAGCCTGAACTACATGTGCTGGGAAGGCTACAACACCCCCGCCATTCTCGACCCATTCCAGAAAGCGAACGACGTCGCCGTTTCTGTCGATCTGATAACGGACTCCGCTGGCGGTTTTGCCAAGCTGGCAGCCGGCGCATACCGGGATTTCGATCTCGTTTCCTCCGACAGCCCATGGATCGCCCGCATGGGTCCCGCCGGCATATGCCGCTATATAGAAGACGCCGATTTCACTGAGCAGTATGCCGAATTCTACCCGCAGTTCCGCGCACCCTTCGCGCCGCTCCAGCACGAAGGAAAGGCCACCGGCCTGCCGACACGTTGGGGCTGGGTCGGACCGACCGTGAACACCAAATTCGACAAGCTCGAAACCTGGTCCAGCTACGCGCCGGTTTTCGACGCGGCCTATCGCGACAAAATCTGCCTGCTCGATTGGGGTGATTGGCCGATCATGCCGCTGGCGCTCTATGCCGGCGTGAACCCCTATGAGGAACTCGACCAGGCCGCCCTCGATGAAGTGCGCAAGGTCTTGCGCGCAGCGTTCAAGAACACGCGGGCCGTCGTTGCCGACCTGTCCATCGCACAGAAGGGGTTGATCGATGGCTCCTTCCGCGCGCTGATCGGCGGCGGCACCTACGCTACTTCCTCGCTGCGATTGGCCGGGCACGACTATATCCAGTCGATCGTTCCGGAGCCGCGCAACGGCCTCAAGCAGGGCATCATCTGGATGGAGGCGACAGGCCTTCTCGACAATGGCAAGAACTCCAAGCTTCCGGTCGACTTCCTAAAATACATCGTCTCGCCCGAGGTCGCGGTAAAGCTCGCCATCACCGAGGCCACCTCCAATCTGGTGCCCAACCAGAAGGCGGAAGCACTGTTCACCGAGGAGCAGAAAACCGCCCTGCAGATGGACTACATGTGGACGGCCTGGGACAACAGCCAGTTCCATACGGTCGCGCCGAACATCGACGACATGCTGGCGATCTGGCAGGAAGAATTGTCTGCCCGTTGATAGCGAAGCTCCGGTCTGCGCGTGAATGGCACCACGCGCAGATGCGCGTCTTTCCGCATGACCGAAGAACGAAGGCACTAGGCGTTGCAAAATCCAATCATCGAAGCTTCCGACATCGTCAAGGATTACGGCTCGGCGCGCGCACTGCATGGCGTCTCGATCAGCGTCGGCACGGGTGAATTCCTTGCCCTCGTCGGGCCTTCGGGCTGTGGCAAGACCACGCTTTTGAAGATCATCGCCGGCTTTGAGGACCAGAGCGCAGGTAGGCTCGCGATCCGAGGAGCCGACATGAAAGGCGTGCCCGCTGCAGCGCGGCCGACGCGTATGGTCTTCCAGCGCCTTGCTCTCTTCCCTCACAAGACCGTTGGCGAAAACATCGCCTTCCCGCTGAAGCTCGCAAAGACGCCGAAGGCGGAGAGCGACGAGCGCGTGCGCGCAATGCTTGAACTGATGCATCTCAAGCCCGCCTATCTCGATCGTTATCCGGCGCAGCTTTCCGGCGGCGAACAGCAGCGCGTGGCGCTTGCCCGCGCGCTCATTTCGCGCCCTGACGTGCTGCTGCTCGACGAGCCTATGAGCGCGCTGGACGCCAAGCTGAAGAAGTCGCTCCAGGCCGAGTTGAAGAAGTTGCACAGAAACCTCGGCACAAGCTTCGTGCTCGTCACCCACGACCTCGAAGAAGCAATGATGTTGGCCGATCGCATCTGCGTCATGCAGGTGGGGAAGGTCGTTCAGGCCGGAACGCCCTCCGAAATCTATTATCGTCCGACCAGCAGTTTCGTCGCCGGTTTCATTGGCGAGACCAATTTCTTTCCCGTCTCGTTCACGCGCGAAGACACAGGCGCTGCTGAGATTGCATCGCCGCTGTTCGGCGAAAGCAAGGCAAGCCTTCCCGCCGCACAGATTTCACCCGATCTGTCGGGCGACAAGGCGATGCTTCTGGTGAGACCGGAAGTGATGCGGTTCGTCGATGAAGCGGCCAAGTCCGATTTCGCTCTTCCCGGTGTGGTCGAGGAGTTCTTCACCAAGGGCGCGTCGATCCAGTACCGGGTGCGGGTCAAAGGCAGAGAAACGCCTGTCGTCATGGACCTGCCCGGTTCTCCGAACCTGCCGGCGAAAGTCGGCCAGGATGTCACCATCGGATTCGACCGCGCCGACGTCTTCCTGTTGGCGGAGTAGAGCGATGCGGGTCGAACAGAAATCGTGGCGGGATCCCGTACTGATCGGAACAACCATTCCGCTCGCAGCTATAATGCTGCTCTTCTTCATCGTGCCGCTGGTGATGACGGCAGTACTGTCGTTCCAGACGACGAAATTCTACCGCCTGTCCTGGACCTGGGACCTGAACATCTGGATGGAGGTGTTCGCAAAGCCGCACTATTGGGTGATCATGACGCGCACGGTCAGCATGGCGCTCATCTGTGTCGCCTTGTCCGTGCTCGTCGCCTTCCCCGTGGCCTATGCGCTGGCGACGCGCCTCAAAGCCTTGCAGAACCATGTGAAAATCCTGATCGTGTTCGCCTTCCTGACCGATGCGGTGCTGAAAACCTTCGGTTGGGTGCTCGTCCTCGACAAGAACGGCGTGCTCAACTGGCTGCTCGCCCATCTCGGCATCGGTCCCGACGCGGTCAACATCCTGTTTACGCCGACGGCGACGATGATCGGCATGGTCTACAACCTCGCCGTCTATCCGATGTTCACCATCTATCTCTCGCTGGCACGCATCGACCGCGACCTGCAGCTTGCCGCCTATGATGCGGGCGCCTCGCGATTGAGAACGTTCTTCGAGGTCACGCTGCCGCTTTCGAAGCCAGGCCTCTATTCGGGTGCGGTGCTCGTCTTCGTGCTCAGCCTTGGCGTCTTCCTCGAACCGAAGGTGATGGGCGGCGGAACAGCTCCGATGGCCGCCGAACTCATCCGCCAGAGCTTCGAGACCCGCGTGAACTGGCCGCTCGGCGCAGCCCTTACGCTGGTTCTGATCATCATCGGCGCGCTGTCGCTGATGCTGGCGGCAGCGGTCGCTTTCCGCTCCAATCGGGTTGCGGGGAGTGCTGCGAAATGATCTCCCAGCGTCTCAAGAACACCGCCGTCGACACGTTCCTGATCGGATCGGTGGCGCTCGTCTTGATCTTCTTCTACGTGCCGATCGTAACGCTCGTCGCCTTCTCCTTCACCGAAAGCCGCGTGCTGACGCTCCCCATCGAAGGCATCTCGTTCAGTTGGTATGGCGAGTTGCTGCGCAAGCCGGATTTCCTGCCGGCGCTCACCAATTCGGCACTGGTGGCTGCCATATCGACCATCTTCGTCACGCTTCTGGGTACTGGCGGTGCGATTGCCTGGATGCGCTATCGTTTCCGGTTCCAGAACGCGTTTCGCGCACTGACCTTCGCACCCCTGCTGTTTCCGCAGCTTCTGCTCGGCGTCGTGATGCTCCTGTGGTTCTCCGTTCTTGGCCAATGGCTTGGTTTCTCGACCGGCCTGCCGACAGTCATCATCGGTCACATCGTCTACATCACGCCATTTGCGCTCGTCATCATCGCCGTTCAGGTCTACGGGTTCGACGAGACGCTGGAGGATGCAGCACGCGATGCCGGCGCTAGCGGCTGGGAAGTTTTTCGCGAGGTCACCTTCCCGCTGTTGTGGCCCGGTATTTTTTCAGCGGCGACCTTTGCTTTCCTGCTTTCATGGGGAAACTTTTATGTTTCCTATTCGCTCGCCGGCACAGCGCGCACCTTGCCAACATTCGTCTACAGCGGCATCGCCGTTGGCTCCTCGCCGATCTATCCTGCGCTTGCCACGCTAAATTTCGTGCCCGCGCTGGCGCTGGTTGTGTTGGCCGACGTCATCCGCCGCCGCGCCCTCAAGCGTCAACGGCTCGACATTCCCGCCTGATCCCTTCCGGCTATCATTTCCAAGGATACTTCCATGCCGACATACGCACAGACCGTCACCGCCAATTGGAGCTTTCCGACATCGGTTCGTTTCGGGATCGGGCGCATCGCCGAACTCGCCGTTGTCGTCAAGGAACTAGGGGCAAAACGGCCTCTCGTGATCACCGATAGCGGACTGAAGAGCTTGCCGCCGGTACTGAGCGCTCTCGATGCGCTGCGAGCCGGCGGTTTCGAGCCGGCGCTGTTCCACGACGTCAAGCCGAACCCGACCGGCACAAATGTCGCCGAGGGCGTCAAGGCGCTGAAGGCAGGCCGCCACGACCTGGTGATCGCCATCGGCGGTGGCAGCGCCCTCGATGCGGCCAAGGCTGTGGCATTGATGGCAACCCAGTCGCGTCCGATGTGGGATTTCGAGGATATCGGCGACAACTGGACCCGCGTCGACACATCGGCGCTTTTGCCGGTCATTGCCATCCCCACAACCGCAGGCACCGGTTCGGAACTCGGCCGCGCTTCCGTCATCACCAATGAGGACGAGGCTCGTAAGGTTATCGTCTATCACCCACGCATGATGCCCGACGTGGTGGTCATGGACCCGATGCTGACGACCGGCCTGCCGGCGCACATTACGGCTGCGACCGGCATGGACGCGCTGTCGCATGCACTCGAAGCCTATAGCGCGCGGTCCTACCATCCGCTGGCCGAGGGCATCGCGCTGAATGCGCTGCAGATGATCAAGCAATGGCTGCCGCGCGCTACCGCCAACGGCAATGATCTCGAGGCCCGCGCGCAGATGCTCATCGCGTCCGGGATGGGCTGCGTCGCTCTCCAGAAAGGGCTTGGCGCGATCCATGCGCTGGCTCATCCGCTCGGCGCGTTGCACGACAGCCATCACGGACTGCTCAATGCCGTGCTGATGCCCTACGTCGTCCGCTTCAACGCGCCGGCAATCGAGGACAAGTTAGCCGTTCTGGCGCGTTTCCTCGATTTGTCGAAACATGATTCCGGTGCTGTGATCGACTGGATTTGCGAACTGCGCCAGACGCTCAAGCTGCCCGCCACGCTCACCGACATGGGCCTGAAGAATATCGACCGCGACCGAGTGGCCGCAATGGGCGCCGTCGATCCGTCTGCTAGCGGCAATCCGATCCCACTCGACCCGAAGAACCTTCGGACGATCCTAGACGCAGCGATCGACGGGTAGCTCTGAGCTTCTTCAAACTGCACTGGCCGCTGAAAAGCGGCCAGCCGGACAGGGATCGGGCTCAGCGCCCCTTATTGTACTTGCACGAAATGGCCGGATGAAACCTCGTCGTACTTGCGTACCGGTGCCACGAAATCCGGCGCACGCACTGGGCTCCTGATTTCGTCGTTCGAAATGCGCCGGATTTGCCGCCTCGCGGGGTCGGGCACCGGAACAGCTTCCATCAGCTTTTTCGTATAGGGGTGCTGCGGGTTCTCGAACACCGAGGCGCGCGAGCCGATCTCGACGATCTCGCCCAGATACATGACCGCCACGCGATGGCTGATGCGCTCGACCACTGCCATGTCGTGCGAGATGAAGAGATAGGCGAGCTTGAAACGCTCCTGAAGATCGAGCATCAGGTTGATGACCTGCGCCTTGACCGACACGTCGAGCGCGGAGACGGATTCGTCGGCGACGATGAATCTCGGCTCCAGAGCAAGTGCCCGCGCGATACAGACGCGCTGGCGCTGGCCCCCAGAAAACTCGTGCGGAAAGCGATCGGCCATGCTCGGTGAAAGACCGACGCGAGTAAGAAGATCGGCCACGCGCTTACGAACTTCACTTCGCGCGGCCAGTCCGTGGGTGACGATCGGCTCGGCGATCGCCTCACCCACGCGCATGCGCGGATTGAGGCTTTCGAACGGGTCCTGAAAAATCATCTGCATATGCTTGCGGATATCGAGCAGCGATGATTTTCCGGCATGCCGCACATCCTTGCCGCCGACCGTGATGGAGCCGCTTTTTGCTTCCGTCAGCCGCATGATGGAACGCCCGGTGGTCGACTTGCCACAACCGGATTCACCGACCAATGACAGTGTCTCGCCTTCGCGCAGATCGAAGGAGACGTTTTCCACCGCATGCACGCGGCCCGAAACCCGGCCGAAGAAACCGGACTTGATGTCGAAACGGGTGACGAGGTTCTTCACCTCCAGGATCGGCGCCTTGTCATGCTCGACCGTATCGGCGGTATCGGCCACGGATGCGGCCTCGCACGTCTTCATGTCGACGATCGGAAACCGCTTCGGCTGGAGAGTGCCGGTCATTGAACCGAGCTTCGGCACGGCCGAAAGAAGTGCGCGCGTATAGGGGTGGTTAGCGTGCTGGAATATCTCCTGCGTCGTGCCGGTCTCGACCGCTTCGCCGCGATACATCACGACTGTGCGGTCCGAAATTTCGGCCACCACGCCCATGTCATGGGTGATGAAGAGGACCGACATGCCCTCTTCTTCCTGCAGCACCTTGATCAGTTCGAGAATCTGCGCCTGGATCGTCACATCGAGCGCGGTTGTCGGCTCGTCGGCGATCAGAAGCTGCGGGCTGCAGGCAAGCGCGATGGCGATGACGACGCGCTGGCGCATACCGCCGGAGAAACTCAGCGGATATTCGTCCAGCCGTGACTTGGCAGCCGGAATGCGCACCTTGTCGAGAAGCCGTATCGCCTCGGCCCTGGCCGCCGCCTGAGTCATGCCGCGATGGCGCACCAGGACTTCCGTTATCTGCTTGCCGATTTTCAGAACCGGGTTGAGGCTCGTCATCGGCTCCTGAAAAATCATGCCGATGCGGTTGCCGCGGATCTTCTGCATGTCCTGCTGGGAAATATCCAGGAGGTTCTGCCCGCCGAAATTGATCTCTCCCTTGAGACGGGCATTGTTTTCCGACAGGAGCCGCATGATGGAAAGCGCGGTCACGCTCTTGCCTGATCCGGATTCACCGACGACAGCAACCGTCTCTTTCGCGCCGATTTCGAAGGAAACGTCGCGCACGACATCCATCCATTTGCCGTCGACGAGGAAGGAGGTGTTGAGGTTGGAAACAGAAAGAACCGGAGATGTCATGGCTCAGCCCTCCCGCCTGGGGTTGAAGATATCGCGCAGCGCATCGCCGATGAGATTGATGCCGACGATCAGTAGAAGCAGTGCGAGGCCGGGAAAGAAACTGATCCAGTAATCGCCCGACAGAAGATATTCGAAGCCGTTTGAGATCAGCAGGCCAAGCGACGGCTCAGTGACCGGCAGGCCGATGCCGAGGAAGGACAGCGTCGCTTCCAGCATGATCGCATAGGCGACGCGCATGGTGGCAACGACGATCAGCGGCGGCAGGCAGTTGGGAAGAATATGCCTGAACAGGATACTCCTGTCCGGCAGCGCCATCGAGCGCGCCGCGTCGACATAGCTGCGCCGCCGCTCGACCAGCGCCGAGCCGCGAATGGTGCGGGCATAGTAGGCCCACTGCGTGATCACCAGCGCCAGGATGATCTTGTCGACCCCCTGCCCAAGAATGGCGAGGAAGATCAGCGCGATCAGGATCGCCGGGAAGCTCAGCTGGATGTCAACGATGCGCATCAGGATGGCGTCGGTCTTGCCGCCGGCATAGGCGCTGAGCAGACCGAGCGAGGCGCCGATCACCAGCGCGATCGCAGCACTCGAGATACCGACGATGATCGAGGTGCGCAGGCCGTAGAGGATGGCACTGAAAAGATCGCGGCCCTGATCGTCGGTACCGATCAGGTAGTACAGGCCGCTCATGCTTTCCGAGCCCGGCGGTAGGCGGTTGTCCATGATATCGAGCTGCGCCAGATCATAAGGGTTCTGCGGCGCGATCAGCGGCGCAAACAGTGCAGCCAGCGCCAACAGCGTCACGATGATGATGCCGGTCAGTGCCAGCCTATCGCGCAGCAGAGCGCTGATCGTTGCCCGAAATGGAGAGCGGGATGCGCGTTCCACATCAGTGCCGTCTCGCGAATGGACGGAGTTGCCGGAATTCGCCTCGTTGCTCATCAGGAATCTCCCTCAAGACGAACACGCGGATCGACGATCGAATAGAGAATGTCGACGGCGAGGTTGATCAGGCTGAACATGACGACGGTGATCATCAGATAGGCAAGGATCACCGGGCGATCGAGGACGCTGATAGCATCGATGATCAGCTTGCCCATGCCCGGCCATGCAAAGATGGTTTCGGTAACGACGGCAAAGGCGATCAACGATCCGAGTTCCAGGCCGATCACGGTGATGAGCGGGATAAGCGTGTTCTTCAAAACGTGAACCAGCACGATGCGCGTCTCGGAAAGGCCTTTGGCGCGGGCGAAGCGAACGAAGTCCAGTTGCAGGCATTCCATTACGCCGGCGCGGGTGAGCCGGATGATCAGCGATATCTTGAACAGCGCCAGATTAAATGCCGGCAGAGCAAGGTGGGAAAGCCCGTCGAGCGTCAGGAAGCTAACCGGCACGCCGAACAGGTCGACAGTCGCGCCGCGACCGGACGCCGGCAGCCAGCCGAGCTTGACGGAAAACACCAGGATCATCACCAGGCCGATCCAGAAGGTCGGCAGGCTGAAGCCGAGGATCGAGAAAGTCATGATCGACTTCGACAGGAAGCCTTTGGGCTTGAGTCCGGCATAGACGCCGAGCGGAATGCCGATAACCAGCGCCATCACCAGCGCGACGAATGCCAGTTCGAGCGTTGCCGGCAGCCTCTGCAGGATCAGCGTCAGCGCCGGCTGGTTAAAGACGAAGGAATTTCCGAGATCGCCCGAAAGGGCATGGGTGAGGAAGGTCCAGTACTGCTCCAACACCGGCCGGTCGAGGCCGAAGGATTGGATGACCTGCAGCCGCTCGGCCGGGGTCGCGGTCGTGCTGAGGAGAAGATCGACGGGATTGCCGACCATATAGACGCCGACGAACACCAGAACCGACATGACGAACAGTGTCAGGACTGTCTGGAGTGTGCGGCTGAGAAGATAGGAAGTCATCCGCTCACCTCTTTCAATGCCCGCGCACCATAGATGCTGAGGCGTTCCTCCAGCATCTCGAGGAAACGAACCTCATCGATACCGTTCATGACGATGGCATTCATCGGAAGCCCGGTCTTGCCGTAAAAATCGGCATAGGTATAGCCGGCGGTCTTGCCGGATACCTGTACGCCGACGCTGGCCGCCCTGCCCTCGAACATATCGGGTTCAAGCAGCCAGGCTATCGTGGTCGCATCGTGAACGGGTCCGCCCGGCCGGCCGAACCGCTGCATGTCGCTGCGGTCGAAGGTACGCAGGAGCCCCGCGATTGCGGCACCGGCGGCTCCGCCGTTTTCCCCAATAGCAGCAATGTTTTTCTCGGTGATCAGCGCCTGAAATGTCATGTCGAGCGGCATCACCACGACGGGCACGCCGGACGAATAGACGATCTGCGCGGCGTGCGGATCGGCATAGATGTTGTACTCGGCCCATGGCGTCCTGTGGCCAAGTGCCGTGAAGGCGCCACCCATCGAGACGATCTGCCGGATGCCGCGAGCAACATCGCGGTGCTGGACCAACGCCAGCGCAAGGTTGGTCATCGGGCCGATGGCGCAAATGGTGATCGGATCATTGTCCTGGGCTGCCTGCCGCGCCATCCGCACGAGAAAATCGACCGCATGTTCCTTTTGCGGTTGGACACTTGCCGGTGGCACAAGTGCATCGCTGAACGCACCGATATGGGCGTATTTGCCATAAACCTGCTCGCGCACCAGCGGTCCGTGCGCACCGGCGTAGATCGGCACGTCAACACAGCGGGACAAGGATATGATCTTGCAGGCGTTGGCGAGCGTGGCCTCAAGCGGAACATTGCCAGCGACAACCGAAATGCCCAGAAGCTCAACCTCAGGAGAGGCCAGCGCAAGCAGAATGGCGATGGCGTCATCCACGCCCGGATCGGTATCGATGATGATGCGATGCGGGCTCATCGCACCTCCGCCAACGCGTAGCGCGACAGGCGGTCGAGGAAGAGATCGTACACGCCTTTGGCATCGACCTTGGTGATGATCTCTACATTGGGCACCTCGCCCGATTTGCCATACCAGTCGGCGATGGTCTGCCCCATGCAAAGTTCGCTCTCATACTCGACGAAGACGCGTGCTTTCTGCGTTTCGAAGAGATGCGGCGCAAGCACATAGGCAATCACAAGCGGGTCGTGCAGCGGGCCGCCGCGCGAGCCGTAGCGGCGCACGTCGTTGCGATCCCAGAAGGCCATCATCTCGCCGAGCGGCTTGGCAATGCGGCCGGCCGAGCCGCTGAATTTTTCAGCATGTTCGGGCGTCAGAATGACCTGGTGCGTCGCATCGAGCGACACCGCGACGATCGGAATGTCGGTCGAAAACACGATATGAGCCGCATGCGGGTCAGCCAGGATGTTGAACTCGGAAGTCATCGTGCGGTTGCCCGCCTCACGAAAGGCCCCGCCCATCATCACGATGCGCTCAATGCCTTCGGCAATAGCCGGCTTCATCCTGAGCGCGACGGCGACATTCGTCAGAGGGCCGAGCGTGCAAAGCGTGATCTTGCGGCCGCTTGTTGCCGCCGCTTCGCAGCTTTCAATGAGAAAATCGACCGCGCTCTTTTCTTCGACCTTCTTGATCGGATCAGGGAGGACGGTGTTGCCCAGGCCGCTTTCGCCATGAAACTGGCCGTAGATCGGATTGCGAAACAACGGGCGGAAGCCGCCGACGAAGACGGGAATGTCGCTGCGCTCGCCCAGCTCGCAGATTTGCAGTGCGTTCCTGACCGTGCGCTCCAGCGGCTGGTTGCCGCAAACCGGCGTGATGCCGAGTATTTCAAGCTCCGGCGAAACGAATGCCGCCAGGATCGCGATCGCGTCGTCGATACCGGGGTCGCAATCAATGATGATCAGGGTCGCCGTCATTTTGTCTGTTCTTACCTTCGCTTGGAACGAAACGGGCTTTTAAAGAGCGCCGACGCTTCGCAGCACCTCGGCCACTTCGGCACGGGCGCTTTCATTCAATGGGGCTTGTGGTGGGAGGGGATCACCCACGTCGAACCCCTGCAGTTCCAGGGCAGCCTTGATGCAGGCGGCAATGGAGTATTTGGCGAAAATCTCGTTGACCCGCCACAGCGGGCGCTGCAGCTCCATCGCCTTCGCCCAGTCACCGGCGCGCGCCGCCTCGTAGAGCGCCAGGCTCTGCTTTGGCACGATGCAGGCAGGCCCCGCCATCCAGCCGACGCCGCCGATCATCATCACCGCCGCCGGAATGTGGGCGGAAGCGGCAAAAACCTCCATCCGGCCACGCGTGCGCTCGATGATCGACAGGAGCCTCCCGGTATTGGTCGAGGCGTCCTTGATGTAGCCGATGTTGTCGACCGTGCTCAGCCGCTCGATGACCGGCAGGCTCAGGTCCGAGCGCTGGAACTGCGGATTGGTGTAGAGCACCACCGGCCTGCCTTGGGCTGCCGCCGCAATCGACCGGAAATAGTGCTCGACGCCTTCATCCGAAATCGGAAAATAGGCTTCCAGTATAGCAAGGATGCCGTCAACACCGAGATCGACCATACTCTCGGTCTGCTCAACGGCATCGCGAACCGTCGTCGAGGCGACGCCCGCCACAACCGGAACCCGGTTCCGATTGACTCCCACGACCGTCTCCACCACCTTGAAACGCTGCTCGCGCGACAAATAGGCGAATTCTCCCGTGCTGCCGAGTGGCGTCAATCCATGGACGCCGCTCCCTACGAGGTGCTCCACGAGGTCGGACAGCACCTTCACCTTGATTTCGCCAGCCTGATCCACAGGCGAGGCGAGATAGGGAAATACACCGCTGAAAGACATCATGGAGCCCTCGCGCTTGCCTTGGGAGGACAACCGGATCAGTTCGCCTGCTTCACATAGTAAGGCAGCGTGTAGCCATCCGAGCGACCCTGATAGGTGAACTCTTTTTTCGTCGCCCAGGTGTTGGCCAGGAAGAAAACCGGAATGACGCCATCGTCCTTCATGGCGATGTCCATCGCCGTCTGGAGCAGTTTTTCGCGTTTATCATTGTCCAGCGTCGAGCGGGCTTCGATCAGGGCCTTGTCGAACTCAGGGTTCGAATAACGCCCACGATTGCCCTGCCCAGCCTTCTCGCCATAGGTCTCGAGCAGCGGCCCAAGCACCCCGGACGCCTCGCCGGTCTCGACCGCCGCGCCGCCCATGATCAGGCTGAATTCCAGCGCCGAGGCGCGGGTGAAATAGACGCTGCCGGGCATGGTGGCCACCTCGGTCTTGATGCCGATGCGGCTGAACATCTGGCCGATCGCCTGGGCGATCTTGGAATCGTTCGGATAGCGGTCATTGGTTGCGTGGAAGGTCAGCTTGAAGCCGTCCGGGTAACCGGCATCGGCAAGCATCTGCTTGGCTTTCGGTGCATCGTAGGGATCGACGCCGAGATCCGGCGAATGCCCGAAATAGCCTTCAGGCACCAGCTGTCCGGCCGGCAGGCCCTGCCCGTCCATGATGCGGTCGACAAGCGCTTCGCGGTTGATGGCGAGCGACATCGCCTTGCGAACCTCGACCTTCTGCAGCGGGTTCTTGCCGTCGGCACCGACCGCGAAAGGCGATACGTCGCGGCCCTGATCCATATGCAGATACATGATGCGGTTGCCGGGAACCGAAATCACGCTCAGCTTGTCGGACTTTTCGAGATTGCGGGTATCGGCTGTCGGGATGCTCTCAATCAGATCGACATCGCCCGACAGAATGGCTGCGACGCGGGCACTGCTGTTCTTGAAAACGCGGAAGGTGATCTTGTCCCAGGCAGCCTTCTCGCCCCAATAGCCGTCGAATCGCTCGAGCGTGACGTGATCGTCCGGCGCCCAGGAGACAAATTTGAACGGACCAGTGCCGATGACGCCATTCCCGGAATTCAGATCCTGCGTCGGCGTCTTTTCCAGTTCGGCCGACATCATGGCGATACGGCTGAGATTGTTGGGTAGAAGCGGCGTCGGCGCTTTGGTGGTGATGCGCACAGTCATAGGATCGACCGCCGTGACATCGACGATATCCTTGACATAGGCTTCAAACGAGCTCGGGCTGTTCTGCGAAGCGAGTGCGACGCGCTTGATGGAAGCGATAACGTCGTCTGCTGTAAAGTCGCTGCCATCGTGGAACTTCACGTTCGGCCGCAGCTTGAATTCCCAGGTCGTGTCGTTGATGACCTTCCAGGACTCGGCCAGCGCCGGCTGCACCTGCTGCTTGTCGTCCTGATTGACCAGACCGTCGAAGATGTTGCGCGCCATCGCGCTGTTGGGACCATTGACGTAGAACTGCGGGTCCATCGATGTCGTTGAGGCAGCAAGCCCGACCCTGAGCTCTGCGCCATAGGCGACCGGCGCCATAGCCATCGTCGCGGCGACAAAAGTCGCAATAGTGGAAATCTTCATATCGAACGCTTCTCCCGAATTCCTCCGAGGCAGTAAGCCGGCGCTCATCCGGCAGGCTTTGCCTATTTTTTGAGCCTAGCGACTCCCCGGATTGAAAGAAAATCGCATCTGATGTTAGTTTCATAACAAAATGTTATGCCTTTGGAGTATCCTAAATGCGCATCAATCCACGGCAGGTCGAGGCCTTTCGCAACGTGATGCTGGCGGGCGGCATAACCTCTGCCGCCGAACTCATGAACATCACCCAGCCGGCCGTCAGCCGACTGATCCGCGATTTCGAGTATGCCGTGAAACTGAAGCTTTTCGAGCGCGAGGGCAGCCGCTTCGCACCGCGCGATGAGGCGGTAAAGCTCTATCGCGAGGTCGAGCGTCTCTACCTCGGGCTCGACCAGATCGGCCGCGCCGCCGACGACATCAAGACCGCCAAGGGCGGCTTCCTGCGTATCGGTTCGGTGCCGGCCCTGTCATCGCTATGCGCCAATGAAATTCTTCCCGCCTTGACCCGCGAGATGCCGGACATATCGGTCGTGTTCGACACTGAAAGCACCAACCACATCACCGACATGATCGCCAGCCATCAATATGATGTCGGCTTCGTCTTCGGGGGCGCTGAACGCAAGGGACCGCCTGGCGAACTGCTCGCGAAAACGACAGCCGTGGCTGTCCTTTCTCCCGTTCACAGGCTGGCGCGAAGAGAAGCCATCAGCGTGAAAGACATGGACGGCTGCCGGGCAATCATACCGGGGCGGAAGACACCATTGCGGATCAGCTTCGAGCAGATAGCCGGAAGGAACGCAGTCACATTCAAATCCCCGATCGAAACGTCCATCGCCAATTGCTGCGCTTTGGCAGCAAAGGGCATGGGCGTCGGCATCGTCGATGAGATCAGTGCGTTGAGCTTCGGCGGCGAACTCATCATCCGGCCCTTCAAGCCGGACATAGTCGTTTCTTATCTGGCAGTCCGACCGCCGCAGGCACCCAAAAGCCTTGTGGTGGAAATGTTTACCGAGCGTTTGAAGGAAACCGTTCTGAAGACACTCGACGCGACGAATGCCGGCCGTCGAGAATCGAGTCCCGCTCCTGCAAAGCAGTGACGTGATCCATAACCATTTTCGCGAAGCCATCGGGAGAACGCCGCCGAACTTCGTGAGGGCTGGTTCAGCAAAGGCATCGTTGATCGAGGGCGATTGGAGAGTCCGGCGGTGATCCAAGCCGTCATCGGACGCGAGGATTGGGCTCGCCGCTATGATCCGATCCGCCTGACCGTTCGACACGATGCGCTCCTCCGCGAACATGTCGCGGAGGCGATGGCGACGCATGTCGCCGTCGATGTCATGAATCCCGACGTGACGCTCAGCGATGTCGTCAACGACCCGGCGGCGCTCGCGCAGTATCGAACGGCTACCGGCAACCTACTCACTCACCTCGGCGTCGAGCAGCTTGTCTTAATACCTGGCCTGCCAATCTGCGAATTCAGCTTCGGCTACACGCGCGTATCATCCACGCCGGTCTACAAGCGCGAACACCAGGGTATGAGCGTCAACATGCCGGTTCGGCTCAAGGCGTTTGACCCGCTGCCCATCCAGGGACAGAAGCGCCCGATCTACGTCACCCAGCAGCGCAACGAGGCGCTCTACTTTAAGCTGGACGAGCAACGCGTACGCCGCTGGCTGAAGGCAAACGTCGTCGTCGATGTCCCGGAGAGCAGGCTCGGCCGTGCCTATCTCGAGCAATACGCTGACTTCGGACCATTCCTTGAGGTTTTTAAGGATCGTGAGGGCGGTGGCAGCTATCCCAGGACCGTCCCGGCCTACATCTATCTCCTGCTCCACAGCCTCTCGCACCAGATGATGCACTCGCTGGCGGACTCATCCGGCGTCGACCGCGACGGCATCGGCGAGCACATCTTCCCCGCAGACCTATCCTTCGTGATTTACCGCAAGGGAATGACACCGGATCTTGGAAACATCTCCGCTATGTGGCGCAATCATGGTGAGGAGTTCCTCCGTCGCGCGCGATGCCGCCCGATCCGAGCCGGCTTGCGGCCGCTCTCGCTGCGGACATCGCAAGCGACTACGTGACCCTGACGCCCACAACCGACGCGTTCCAGCACTTGGCAACGCTCGCTCGCCAGCGATTGACCATTATGATCCCATTCGTCGACCGCGTTGGTGCGGAATGGGCGGCTGATCTGTTCGGGACTACGGTCGCACCAGAACGTGTTTTAGTTATTAGGGATGCCGCGCAACTCGTCGGCTGTGGGAGGGCCGCTGCACGGGTGCGGGCGTCGGCGACCCGTATCATCGACTATGGTGGCTCGGACCTGGCTGAGGAGACCTTCCATGCCAAAATTGTTTTGGCCGACGGCATTGCCGCCTATGTCGGGTCCGCCAATCTGCTGCGCCGCTCGAAGGCTGACAATCTCGAATGTGGCATGCTGGTCGAGGGTCCGGCCGTGCATGCGGTTAAGGTACTGGTCGATGCAGTTATCAAGATGACTGAACACAATATGGTCGAAGGCTAATGGCTCGTCGCAAGAAAGCCCGGCCCAATTTCCAGCCGGCGAGGCCGGGTGATCTGTCGCTCGGCGTTGAAGAGATCTGCCGCGCCGAAATCGACGGCGCAATCGATTTGTTGATCCGGCACTACAACTTGGCGGCGGCGCACGTCCTGCTTTCCGCCGCTCAGGCAAACATCCGGAATGTCGCCACCCGTGAGGGTAAGCTCCTGCCGAATGATCCAGCACGTCACTTAAATGACCACGATCCCGAATTTGCCCGCGAAGTAAGTCCGCTTTTGGCTTTGCCGTACAATGCGCTCAAGCACGCATCAGGCGACCGAACTTCCCGCATCACGTTGCAGCCAGAGCTCGTCGAGCTCTTGCTACTCATTGCAGTAAACGACTTTGTCGCAATTTTCGGGAAACTTAGCGCACGAATGATGCTCTACAGGCACTGGGCGCACCCTCGCTATCCGGACCTGTTTGACTATGAGGACGCGCTCGGCGCACCCAGCGAACCCCTGAACTCTGTCAGCGGCGATATTGAGGTCGCGCTGGCGAAAGCGCGGATGATTCTGCACGATTTCGATCTCGACTCCACTCGCTATGAGAGCGCGGCAGCAGAATTGCACTTCGTCGAGCATCCCGATCTCGAGAAGCATCGGGAAAGTGGGTCCGAAAGAAGCCGCTGACCGAAAACCTGCTGGTCCGCCCGATGCACCTGCGGGCGTTGCCGCTTTGAGGGTCTTCAACTCTAGCCGAGAAATCGCTCCTGCCGATGCCAGTCAAGGGCTTCTGGATCAGGGCGCAGCCGCTGTTGAACTGGCAGGCGAAGATCTTGACCGGCCAGGTCATAGTAGTGCTTCCCGTTCTGGAAGTCCTCTCGCAAACGCGGGCTTACAACAAAGCGGAAATCCGGATCGGCCGTTACATAGCCGCGATCGAAAAGCTTGTGAATGTCGGTACGGAGCAGCAGCCCATTACTGACCTCGTGTTCACCGCCTGCGCCATAGGCCCGGATATGCGCTGCATCCAAAACCGGCAAGGTACGCTCGCCTGTAATGGCGCATCGGCGATCGTAGCTATCGGTCACCGCAACCCGAAACGTTCCTTGCCCCAGGCGCGGCTTGACCAAGCGCGGCGTACTATAGCGTGCGACTTCATCAAGCGGGCTGGGCGCAGCCGCCGACCGTGCCGCCAAGCGTTCACGGACCGCATCCCAGAAGAAGCGGCCGTCCGCATGGCCGGTGTCAAAAGACTTCCCTACCACGATGCTGGGAGCCCAGCGGTCGGCAATCGGAATCCACAGGTCACGGGGCCAGAAGAACGGCTGCTCCAGAATCCGGCATCCGATGGAGTAATCGGTTCGATATTCGACGGGCTCGCGCCGATATCGCGCAACCCGTCGTCGCATCTCCTCCAAGGACTCCGCGCCATTCATCACGCCGAAGGCCTCCCACGCGAGTGAGATCGGTACGATCGACGCATGTCCGAACAGCCCACCGCCAACGATGAAGTTGTTGGGGCTATGAAGCTTGAAGAGAAACAGCTCGCCCGGTTGAAGCGCTCGGAACTGCGACCGCCCCCCCGGGCTGCCAGAAGTTCACCTCGTCTACGTCCTGGCGGCGCGACAGAAATTCGAACCAATCCAGATCGGTGACGCCAACATAGATCTTGATCGCGTTGGTGCTCACGGAAACGCCTCGGCGCGGTCGCGCACGATCGCCTTCGCACGCTCTGCCGCTGTTTGAGCAGCATCAGCCCGTTCGGCAAAGGACGGCAGAGCCAGCGTAGGCGCTGCTTCGCGCAGGGCAGCGGCGATCGAACCTATCGCTTCTTCCGCACGAGTGACCGGCAACTCGATCGTGCGCGCGAGAGTTAGGAAGTCCTGCCGTGTAAGCCGGTCGTCCTTACCGTTGAGCTTTAGCGCCATACGATCGCCACCAAGCCCCGGAAAGACGTGGGTCGTCACGGCGTCGTAAAGGGGTGCGAACCGGACGGTCTCGAACCGCTTGGAGCCAGGCTCTGCAATCTTAAGGAGCGCCAGGTTCTTGAGATGCATGTCCCCGTCGGCGATCAGCCACGCGAAAAACGCCCGGCGGAACAAGGTCTCGATATCGGCGGCAGGATCGGTCGAAAGCGGCCGCAAACCCCGCGCCATGCGTTCGATCGTGCCGTCGTATTTGGCGGAGGCCGGCAGATCGAGAACCGAACAGAAATCCTCGAGCGCCAGGAAGCGTCGATCATCAGGCCCGTGTCGCACGTCGAATCGCTCGACGACCAATGCAGGTGACATCCCATCCGGCATGTCGATGAGCGCGGCGGCCGGAACCTCGAAGCCCGCTGCGCGACCAAGTTCAAGACAGAGCCATTCGACGACCGGCAGCATTTCGAAGCCCGCTGTTCCGGCCGGCTTAAGGATGTGAGTGAATGGCAGATCGATCGCGGGCAGTAGCGCGCCGTCCGATGCCAAATTCATCGGCGCCTTGATCTGGACACCCGATAATCTCGGCGTTTCCGCGCGCGCAAATAGCTGAGCCAAATTGTGCTCGAACGTCTCCTCGATCTCGCCTCGCGACGGGCCGACGTATCGACCAGTGAAGCGCCCATCGTCGGTGAACGCGGCAAGTTCGGTGTCGAGTTCGTCCCGCGGCAGGACGTTGAGCTCGGCTTGGCTCTCGACGACCGCGATATTTGACATGTAGCGTTTGCCGCGTCGCAGCGCTTCGCGTTCATCCCGCTGATGAAGCACTTGCGCAAGCCATCCTTCGGGGAGGAGTGACTCGATAAAAGCTGGCAGCTTGCCTGGCGCGGTCTGTCGGACAAGCGGCGGTCCGCTGCGCTTGACAGGCTTCCAACGCCATTCGAACCCATCATGGATTAGACGACCGAGGGGATCCCCATGCCATGCCACAAGGAGATCCAGTGCTGCCTTGTTAACGGGACCCTTGGCTGTCGCCGGGCGCGCAATCAGATAGCGCTCAGCGCCCTCCCCTTCGCGGTACCATCCGTTCTCGCGAGCCAACGCCCAGACCGCGTCAGCGGCCACCTGTGGCGAGCCGTATTCCTCTATGAGTCTTACCGCCATTTCGGCGCGCATCGATTCGGTGATGGCGCTAGCATGCTCGCTCCGCAAGCGGAACGCTTCCAGGAAGCGTTGGCGCGGCGAGGAAACGTCAACTCGCAACTCGCCGAGATCGTCCCCTACCACCGCAGAGGCAGTCGAAGGATGGGGGGGCGCCTCATTCTGGATTATTTCGAGCGTCCGTAGCCGGGTTCGTTGGTTGCGCCGTCCGCTGACGAACAGGCGGCCGTCAGGGGTGGGAGCGAGAAGTTGGGCAGAGGCCGACGATAGATAGGCAGTAGGATAGAGGTAGCGCGCGATGCGCACGGCATGGTCCAGCACGGCTTGCTCGATGTCTTCGCCTGACCGGGCATAAACACCGCGGACGAGCGGGACGAGCTCCCCCGCCGCCGCTAATACATGTGCGCGCCTTTTATCTATCGTCTCTCCAACTAGCAATAAGGACACGGACTTTCTCGCATTTCAGATGCGTGAAAGTCCGCCAACGAACACCAAAAGTCAAGGACTTTCTCGCATCTGAAATGCGAGAAAGTCGCAGCATTCAGGGCTAGGGCAAGTGCCGCCCGCTTCCAGCAGCACGATTCCACCATCTTAGAGGTGTAGGCCAGACAGCTCGACCTAAATCGCAAAATGCTTGGAACGGAGCCCGGTTACCCGCTCGATCCGATTGACTAGATAGGTTCGATAGTTGGTCAGGATACCTTCGGCGTCCGTTTCGCCACCGCTCAAAAACATGTCCGTCTCTCGCAACGCCTGCTCCAATGTCAGACCGCCGGCACCGCCATCGCGACAACCACTTCCGTGGCCTGGTTCCCGAATGGAAAGCTGGCCCGACCCCTCATCGACTAGGCCAGTGGACAGTTCACGACGCGTGTCTGCCTGACTTGAGGCGCGGCGCACCAGCAGGTAAAAGCCCGACTCGAAGCTGGTGGCCCAGACGAAGGGCACTGGCCTGCCCTTTCGCGGTTGATCGGCGAAAATATCAGTTGCAGTCCGGACGGTTCACCGCGGCACAGCAGAGTCGCGAATATCAAGCGTCTGCCCTGGCACCAGACCGTTCCAACAAAGGAAGGAATGTGTGTCCAGTCTTATATTCTTGACCCTGGAGGAAGTAGTCGCCCGCTATCGTGGGCAGATCAGCGAGGGGACCTTTTGCAACTGGCGTTCAAGGAGGATCGGCCCCTCCTTCATCAAGGTAGGCAAAGCGGTTCTCTACCCTCTGGAGGAACTCGAACGTTGGGATCGCAAGAACCTGGTCGTCTGCCGCTCCACTCAAGCGCTGCAAGTCGAAGAACCACCTAAAGGAAAGTCTTCGGAACAGGCTGCATAGCTGGACTGGCACCCTCAGCAGCGAGCCGCTGACGCGGCTCGGACCACTTTTTTTGCCGGGTGGCTACAGCATCCGATTTTTATCCGAAGCTATCCGAGGCTACGATCATCGCATTAAGCCTCTTCCCTTCATCGAAAAACGCGCCTCACTGTGCTCGTGCAAGAGCGGGTTCGACAGTTGCGGTGCGTGCCTGAAGTGGCCCACGGCACTCCGGTCGGCTCCGCGCCCAACCAACTGACAATCGTCTAACCTGCGCGGTCGACGATGCGTGTGGAGGCATCATGAATGAAAGAAAATTTCTCACGGACGAAGAAGTTTCAGAGCGCTATCGCGGGGGTATTTCCGTCGGAACCCTCCGCAATTGGCGAGCGATGAAAATCAGGCCGACCTACATTAAGATCGGCAAAGCCGTGTTATATCCCCTTGAGGAGCTCGATGCATGGGATCGAAAAAATATCGTAATCTGCCGTGCGCCAAACCGACATGCCGTGCGCGCACCTAATGAGGTGTGATCTCCCCGTTGGAGGCCGTCTAACCGCCCCCAATTACCGGCTGCGCAGCCTTTCTGGAATCTACATTTTGTGTTTATTTTCAACTTGTTATGGCGAATTGCAAGATTGATCCATAACACCCCAGCATCATTCTCGATGATGCCAGGGTGCTTAGCTACTCTATTGGGTCTTGATCGCGGCTGCCGATCAAGCCGCAAAATGCGAGACGAATTTGGTCGTCAGATAGGCTTCGATAGCCTCCGAGCCGCCTTCGGTACCGTATCCTGAGTCCTTCGTACCACCAAAAGGCACTTCCGGCAGCGCGAGCCCGTTGTGGTTGATCGTGGTCATGCCGGCTTCAACCTTCATGCCCAGCACCTGGCTCGTCGCAGCCGATGTGGTGAAGGCATAGGATGCCAAGCCGAAGGGCAGCCGATTGGCTTCGTCGATCGCCTCATCAAGCGTGGAGAAGCGGTTGACGATCGCGACCGGACCGAAGGGTTCCTCGTTCATGATCCGCGCGCTCTTTGGAGCATTGGCGATGACGGTCGGCTCGAAGAAATTGCCCTTGTTGCCTATGCGGCGTCCGCCGGTCTTCACTTCAGCGCCTTGCGCGACCGCGTCCGCAATCAAAGCTTCAAGCGCGGGAATGCGACGCTCATTGGCCAGCGGCCCCATCTGGGTACCCTCATCCAGCCCGCTGCCGACGCGAATTGCCTTCGCAGCCTGTGTAATGCCTTCCAGGAAGCCATCATAGACGCCATCCTGTACGAGGAAGCGCGTCGGCGAGACGCAGACCTGGCCGGCATTGCGGAACTTCGACATCGACAGCACTTTTACCGCAGCGCCGAGATCGGCATCCTCGAAGACAATTGCCGGAGCATGGCCGCCAAGCTCCATGGTCGCACGCTTCATGTGCTGCCCGGCCAGCGCCGCCAGATGCTTGCCGATCGGCGTCGAGCCGGTGAACGAGATCTTGCGGATGACCGGATGCGGTATGAGATATTCCGAGATTTCGGCGGGAACGCCGTAGACGAGGTTGATGACGCCCTTCGGCACGCCTGCATCGGCGAAAGCGCGGATCAGTTCCGCCGGCGAGGCAGGGGTTTCTTCCGGCGCCTTGACAATAATGGAGCAGCCGGCAGCCAGAGCGCCCGAAAGCTTGCGCACGATCTGGTTGATCGGGAAGTTCCATGGCGTGAAGGCTGCAACCGGGCCAACCGGGAGCTTGATCGCCATCTGCGACACGCCAATGGTGCGCGCTGGAATGATCTGGCCATAGGTGCGGCGAGCTTCTTCCGCGAACCAGTCGATGGTGTCGGCGCCAGCAAGCACTTCACCTTTGGCTTCGGCCAGCGGCTTGCCCTGCTCGCGCGTCATGATGCGGGCGATCTTGTCGGCCCGCTCGCGCAAAAGATCGGCCGCCTTGCGCATGATCTTGGAACGCTCAAATGCCGAAGTCGCGCTCCAGACCTTGAAGCCGCGATCAACTGCAGCAAGTGCCGCGTCCAGATCGGCCTTCGTGGCATGTGCGATCTTCCCGATCACCTCACCCGTAGCCGGGTCCAGAACGGGAATGGTTTTGCCCTCAACTCCGGATCGCCATTCGCCATCGATGAAAAGCTGCGTGTCGGGGTAACTGACGTCGGTATTGGCCACGGATGAGGTTCCTGTTCAATTTGACATGAGGACAGGATCGCTCACGAGGCAGCCCTGTGCGAGTGGACGTAGTGCCGCAACACCCTGTTTGGCAAGCCCGCCGTGATAAAGAAAGCTTTCCTTTCCCAGCTCGGCCTGCTGCTAACCCTCGTAGGGCGGTCTCCCGTCTTGGGCTTTCACGCAAGATCGAACGACGGGTCGAAACGCATCACATCGGCCCGTGTCGGCAATCCGGCCCGGCCCCCGGGCATCGCACATTTGAGTGCGGCAACCGTGTTCGAGAACGCAATCGCCTTCTCGATCGGCCAGCGATAGGACAGTGCCAGCGTCAACGCGCCATGAAACGCGTCTCCCGCGCCAACCGTATCGACCACATGCACCGACGGCGGTCTCGCGTTCGCCAGTTTTCCATCGCAAAGCCAATAAAGGCCGGCTGCGCCGTCGGTAACACCGATGAGCTGGTGCTCCGGTCCGGCAACGAGCCTCAAGCCGGTTTCGATGTCGTTCTCTCCGGAAAACTGCACCAGGCCCGGCTTCGAGAAGACGACATACTCGGCAATATCGACAAGCGGCGCGATTGCATCGCGACCGTGCCGCGAGATATCCGCGTCAAGCACTGTCGGAATGCCCCGCGACCGCGCTGCCTCATATGACTTGAGCGCACCTTTCGGCCACGACAGATCGCAAAGGACGGCGCCACCGAGGCTCTCAGGCTCCAGCCATTCGGCATCGTCGGGCAGATCGGGGTCGGCATAAGCGACGATCAGCCGTTCGCCCGAGCCGTCGACCAGGATGACCGATCCCGGCGACCTGTGACCGGCAAAATGCCTGAGCCAGCGGGTATCGACGGCCTCGTTGCTCAGTTCCCGGCGAAGCGCGATGCCTGTAGCGTCCTCACCCAGACGGCCGGCGAAAATCGCCTTGCCGCCAAGGCGGGCGATGGCGACGCTGGCATTGGCTGCCGGCCCGCCGCCGACATCGCGGCGCGACTTCGCATAGATCTTGACCGGCTGCGCCGGTATCTCGGCGACGCTCATGATGATGTCCTGGATCGCCAAGCCAAGACAAAAAACTTCGCCCGGCCGATGCTCAGACAAGGGCCGCACCAGAGGTGGGATGAAAAAGATGAATGCGACCGACGTCGAGGTGGAACCTACGCTCCTTGTCGCCTACATGCACCGCGCCCGGCTTGACCCTCGTCATGATCTCGCGACCTCCGAGCAAGACGACTGCGATCGAGTCCGCACCGTGATCCTCGACGAGAACAATGTCGGATGAGAAGTCGTAAGCGCTTCCAGAGCCGCGCCTCTGAGACACAAGGGAGACGTGCTCCGAGCGCAGCCCGACCTCGACATGATCGATGTTCTGCAGCGCTTTCATGCGAGCAGCGGGCAGCTTGACTTCTTGCCCTTTGCCGAAGACCAGCCAGGCCTCATCGCCTTCCCGGCGCAGTTCTGCAGGCAGCAGACTCATCGGCGGCGAACCTATAAACGTACCGACGAAGCTGTTGGCCGGCCTTTCATAGATGTCCATCGGCGTGCCGATCTGCTGCACTTCGCCGAGCTTCAAGACAACGATGCGATCGGCCATGGTCATGGCCTCGATCTGGTCGTGCGTGACGTAGATGCTGGTGGTGCGCAACGCCATCTGCAGCTTACGGATTTCCATACGCATTCCGACACGCAATTTGGCGTCGAGGTTCGATAATGGCTCGTCGAAGAGAAAGACTTCCGGCTCACGGATCAGGGCGCGGCCGAGCGCGACGCGCTGGCGTTGCCCACCCGAAAGCGCCTTCGGCTTGCGTTGCAGAAGCGCATCCAGTTCGAGCATTTTGGCAACATCCGCGACACTTTGCGCGATGTCGCCAGCAGGCAGGTCGCGCATCTTCAAGGCAAAGCCAAGATTCTCGGCGACCGTCATGTGCGGGTAGAGTGCATAGTCCTGAAACACCATCGCCATGTCACGATCACGCGGTGCAACAGTGCTGATGTTGCGTCCATCAAGCAGGATTTCGCCGCCGGATATTTCCTCCAGGCCCGCGATCATGCGCAACAATGTGCTTTTACCGCAGCCTGACGGCCCGACCAGAACGATGAACTCGCCATCGGCCACTTCGAGGTCCACGGCCTTCACGGCCTCGACCGTTCCGAACCGCTTCTGCACGGAGCGCAGTGTCAACCCTGCCACTTTCTTCTCACTCCCGTGTTGACATTCGCTGTTTCTAAAGCACAATAATTACACAGTGTAAATATCATGGAAACTCGATGTCTGGACGCTTTGCACCGAGGAGCAGAAGGGAGACCAGAGCGGTCGTCCTCGAAAGCCTTTTGCGCAGCGGAGGAGCCTTCAGGCCGCTGATTGCCAAGGATGCACAGCTCACTGAAGCAAGTATTTCTCGCATTCTGACCGAATTGCGCAGTGAAGACATCATTGAGGAAATTCGCCGCCCCGCCCCTTATGTCGGCGGCCCGACGGCTCTCGTTACACTAAGCAAGAATATTGCTGTCGCGGGCATAGAACTGTCGAACGACCGGCTTTCGTTTGGCATTGGCGATCTTGGCGGCATCATTGATTATGTCGAACGCATGCCGGCCTCGCCGCAACTGAAACAGTCAGAATTCGAGCGATTGTTCGGCAATTGCCTTGCCACGATGACGCAGTGGACGGCCAAGAGGGGCATTTCCATCCGTCATGCAGCATTGTCCATCCCGGGTTACAGCAGAGCAAACACCAATCCGATTTTTACCTGGGACATGAAACGCCTACGCGCCTTTCTGGCCGAAGTTCTGGAAGGTGTTCCGCTGTCGATCACCAACTCGGTTATCGCGCAAGCTGCTTTCCATCGATATTCCAGCACCGCCGCCTACCCGATCGAAGGCGATCACCTGTTCCTGTTCGTCGGCCATGGCGTGGCCGGCGTGGTCGTCAATGAAACAGCGCCTATCGACACCTTCTCGCCATTCGAACTCGGGCATATGGTCATCGAGCGCAACGGGCACGCGTGCCGGTGCGGCCACAAGGGCTGTCTTGAAGCTTACACCTCCTTGAAAGCCGTCTCGAAGATCATCGGCATCGCCGAGAGCGAGGTGCTGCATCAAGGCGACGGGTTCATCGAAGCACTCGATCTTGGTGACGACATTCGAACAAGCCTTCGCGAACGTCTCTTCCTGCTGGGTCTTGGTCTCGGCAACGCACTGAATTTGCACCCCGTCTCCTCTGTTGTGATCAGTGGCTGGCCGTCGCTGATGCCGGTCGCAGACCACGATGCAATCCTGGAAGGCCTCGACGAAAGCCTTCTTGGCGGCTTCGACCAGGATCGTCTCAAACTTTCTTTCATCGCACCGTCCATCGGCAACGACCCGCAGGCGGCGCTCTACTACGCAGCCTATTGTTTCGTGCGCAGCGGCGGGCTTGAGGCGAAAGCCGAGCCCCAGGCTGCGCTGGGGGAGAATGCCTGATGACGATCTTGCACCGGACCGGAAACATCGTGGCCGGCAGCCGAAAAGTAGGCGTCCTCTTCGTTGCTTCATCTCTGTTTTCCGAAGCTGCAGCCAAGGCGTTGATTAACCGCACGCAGGAACTTGCCGGCGACGAAAGGCTGAAGGGCCGGCTTCAGGTTGCGGAAAAACTCGCTCGGGATCGTGAAAGCTGCGCCGAGGCTCTGAAGGCGCTGGATCTCGATCAACTCGACGGTTTGGTCATCCAGCTTTCGACGTTTTGTACTGCAGAGCTACTGCATGAGGTTCTCGACAAGATCGGAAGCCGCCAGATGCCCATAGCGCTCTGGGCGCTGGAAGAGGCCGATGAGATTGTCACGAACTCATTGTGCGGGGCGCAGCTTTGGGCATCGACGCTCAACCGTTTCGACCGCCGTTTCACCTTGCTGCTCGGCAATCCCGGCGATGCCGCGATCGTCGATGAACTTGCGGCCTTCGCTGCTGCCGCGCGTGCGCGCGCAAGCATTACCGGAGCACGCATTGCCCTGCTCGGCGCGCACGCCGACTGGTTCACAAACCTGGCGGCCGACCCCTGGGCGCTGAAGCAAGCGCTCGACGTGACCATCGAGCAGACGACTTTGGTCCGTTTCCTTGAAGACTGCAAAGCCGACGAGGCCTCGGAGAACGCGGCGGCGAAACGCTGGTCCGACGCCCGCTTCGAAGACGGCAACGCAGAGAACGGGCGACAGACGCTCGGCCGCACCTATGCCCGTCTGGAGGCAGGCCTTGATCGGATAAAGGCCGATGCCATCGCCATTCGTGACTGGCCCGAGATCCTTTATGCGGAAAATTTCCGCGGCACCTGGGCTGCACTCGGCGAACTTTCCGACCGTGCTGTGCCGATCGCCCCGGAAGGCGACGTGATGGGCGCGCTGACTGCCCTTGCCATTCGCGCTTTCGATCCGTCGTCGCTCCCGTTCCTGACCGATATTTCCGGCATCGACCGCGCCAACAACAGGCTGGTGCTCTGGCACTATGGCGTCAGCCCACGCCTTTCGGATGGGCCTCGCTCGCTCGACCCGGTGCTGAAACAGGAAAGCTTTCCGCTGCGCGCCGGCGCGATGACCTTGCTGCGTCTATCCTTGCGAAATGACGGCGAGATCCGGATTTTCGTTGCCGAAGGCGAGATTGAGACGGAGCGCTCAAAGGCCAATCGCGCCGCCGGCTATTTCCGTCCGGCGACGATGGAAGCAGAGGCATTCATCCGGAATTTCATCGAAGAGGGCTACGAGCATCACGTCACCGCCGTTTACGGCCATTGGGGCAATGCAGTGCTTCACCTGGGGCGTCAGCTTGGGCTGAAGGTCAACCATGCTTGACACCGGCCGCACGCCGTTTGCCGATCTGCTGCCGCGCGGCGTGGTCCATCGTCCCGTCTCGGTTGGCTGGCGCGCAGATGGCGGCTCGTGGACATCCGCGCCCTTTGGTGAAATCCCAGGCGGAAAAGTCGACGCAAGCGCCAGTGACAACGGGCAAACCATTCGCATTGTCGTCTCAAAGACGGACGCCTCGGCAATCGAGATTGCCTTCGCCGTTCCGAAAATTTTTCAGGCCTTCGGCGGCGGCGAAAGGTTCGAAACGCTTGATCTGCGCGGCCAGTCGGTGCGTTACTACCTGGAGAATTTCGGGCTCGGCAACGGTACCTACCTGCCAAGCCCATGGATCGCGACGACACTTGGTTATGCGGTATTCCTGCCCGAGGAAGCGCCGGCTGTTTTTCACATAGCGCCTTCCTTCGATCCGAATGTGTTCCGTATTCAGGTCGAGGGCGATCGTCTCGATCTCGAGATTCATCTGGGCGATTTGTCCGAACTCTATGCCCTGCTGATAGACCGCATCGGCCCGCCGCTAATGCCGGAAGACAGCTTTTTCAGCCTGTGGAAGGCCGGCGACTGGAGGACCGAAAACGCAAAGACGGTCGCCGCCGACGTAGCCGGTCACTCCAGCCTGGGCTTGCCGATGGGCGTCAAACTGATCGATGCCTATTGGTCGGGCGAGGTTCATTCCTTCGCCTTCGACACGCAGAAATACCCTGACGCCGAGGGCATGATCGCCGACCTGACCAAGGATGGCACCGACATTTATCTTTGGCTGTGTCCCTGGGTCGTGGTTGGAACCCGGTCTTACGAGCACGCAAAGGCGCAGGGTTATGTGATCGTCGATGCCGCGGGAGAACTCATCACGCGGCGTCCCGGTGCCAATCCCAACATCATCGCCGCGCTTATCGATTTCTCCAATCCGAAAGCCCGAGCATGGTGGTCGGACAATCTGCGCGGCTTGCTAAAACAAGGCATAAAGGGCTTCAAGGCCGACTTCGGCGAACAGTTGCCGGAGCATGCGGTTCTCATGTCGGGAGAAACCGGCGGCAAGGCGCACAACGCCTTCGTTCGCTACTATCTGGAGGCCACCATTGACGCCTTCGATGGCGGCACTCCGGCAATCATCAGCCGTTCAGGTTCGCCCCGCATTCGTGCGCCGATCTGGAGCGGCGACCAGACCTCGGATTTCTGCCCCAAGACCGGCCTTCCGTCGGCGATCCGCGCCGTCCAGAGCGCCAGTCTTTCAGGCTGGTCCTTCGTAGGCAGTGACCTTGGCGGTTACTTCGGTACGCCGACCCCGCAGGTTTTCGCGCGCTGGGCCCAATTTGCCTGCTTCACGCCCCTGATGATGCTTCACGGTCTTGGCTGCCGCGAGCCGTGGGACATGGACGACAGTTCGGCCAGAACGTACAAGCGCTTCGCAGCGCTTCATCTCGCACTGCTTCCCGTCTTCCAGCACTACGGCCGCCAGGCGGCCAGCGGCGGACTCCCGCTCCTGCGCATGATGCCGCTGGCATTCCCGGAGATCGACTGGCGCGCAATCAACGACTGGGATCAGCAATTCATGCTGGGCGATGACATACTGGTCGCGCCTGTTGCCTTTTACGGCAACGTGCGTGCGATCTATCTGCCTGCCGGCGACTGGTACGACGTGTTGGCAGGAGAATGGGTCAGCGGGCCTGCTTGGCGGGTTCATGACGTTCCGCTTGAGAACATGCCGCTATTCGTTCGCTCAGGCGCAAGGCTGCCGCTTGCAGCGGACACCGCATCACGTCGTGTTTCCATGCTGGTTTTCGTCAACCCGGAAAATGCTGATCGCCTGTCGATCGACCATGCGGAGGAGCACGCCTGGAATTTGGACCGTGTCGGGATAGTCGGGTCGAGCGGGCGCGCGCGTATCGAGGGTGGAGCGGAGCGGCGGCCGAACGGCAAGGATGCGGCGATCGAGGATTGGTTCGGCCCTGACATCCTCTGGGCGACGCCGCCTTACGCCAAACATATGGAAATCGTCCTGGATAAAACGACGGAGAAGTCGACACGACAGGGCTGACGTCAACAGTGGAGGAGACGACATGACCATACATAGCTTTCTCAGAAAGAGCGTAGCATCTGCTGCGATCGCCATTGGCCTCGGTCTTTCGCCGGCCATGGCGGACAACATCGTATTCTGGGTCAACTCGCCGCTTGCCTCGGGGCCCGACGCGCCGATCTACGCGGAAATCAAGGCCTTCGAAAAGGAAACCGGGCACACGGTCGAAGTCCAATCGGTTGCCCACATGGAAATGGAACGCAACCTTTTCGTTGCACTGTCCGGCGGTGCCGGTCCCGATGTCATGGCGCTCGACATCGCCTGGGTCGCCGGCCTAGCGGATGCGGGCCTGCTTGCCGATCTCTCCGAAAAATCCAAGCCGTTCGCGGCCGAATATCAGGCCGGCCCGCTTGCCAGCGGACGCTTCGACCAGCGCCAATACGCGATGCCGCTCTACACCAACAACGTGGCGTTGTTCGTCAACGACCGCATGTTGAAGGAAGCAGGCATAGACAAGGCGCCGGCCAATTGGGAAGAGTTTCACAAGGCCGCCGTCGCCATGACGAACAAGGACAAGGATACCTACGGCCTGACTTTCGGCGGCAGCCGCATGGGCGCCTTCCAGCTCTACAGCTTTATCTGGGAGAACGGCGGCGACATAATCGACGAAACCGGCAAGGTTCGCGTCGGTGAGCCGGGAGCGGTCGACGCGGTGGATTTTCTCGCCAAGCTCTACACCGAAAACCACGCCATGCCGGAATCGGTGCTTACCGCAGGCTCGTGGGATGAGGTCAACGCGCCCTTCATCCAAGAACGCGCCGGCATGCTGATCAGCGGCGACTGGGCACTGTCGGCGCTTGAGAAAGGCAACCCCAAACTCGAGTTCTCCGTCTATCCTCTGCCTACCGGCAAGCAGGCCGCCACCGTTATCGGCGGCTACAATCTGGCGATCAACGCGAACTCCTCGGTTCAGGATGCAAGCTGGGAACTGGTGCGCTGGCTGACCGGTCCTCGCAGTGTCGAGCTTATGAAAAAGTATGACCGGCTTTCAGCGACGGTTGCGGCAACCACGCCGGAAGCGATTGCAGCCCTGCCGGAAAAGCAGCGGCCATTCATGCAGCAGGCCGACGCCGGAAAGGCACGCCCGGTCGTCGCGGCATGGAGCCAGATCCACAACGAAATCATCGCTAATGTGTGGGACTCCGTCCTTCGCGGCAAGCCGGCCAAGGACGCCATGGCCGAAGCCTCGACCGCCATTCAGGGTTTGCTGGGGCAATAGCTGCAAATGTTGACGCGCTCCTCGCCCCGTCAGGAACTCAAGAAGACCTGGTCGTCCGTGTTCGAGACCGGACGGGGTGCGCGCATCTATCCTTATCTGATGGTGCTGCCGGCAGTGCTCGTCGTTGTCGGCGTTGTGGTCTACCCGCTGGTCTCCGGCATCCTTTCGGCGTTCTACGACGTCACCCTCAGGACGCTCGGCAGCGGCAGGATGAACTTTGTCGGCCTGCGCAATTTCGAGCGTGTATTCGCCGATCCCGTCTTTCTCCAGGCATCGTGGAACACGCTGGTCTGGGTTGTCCTGAACGTTGTCGCCCAGTTGGGACTCGGCCTGGGATTGGCGCTGCTGCTGCATCGGGCCATGCCCGGCATCGGCTTCTTCCGCTCCGGCATTCTCGTGCCATGGGTCGTGCCGAGTGTCGTTGCTGTGCTGACCTGGCGCTGGATGTATGACCCGAGCGTCGGCATCGCCAACGAATTGCTGCTGCAGCTGGGTATCATCGACGATTACCATCCCTGGCTTGGCGATACGGCGACGTCGCTTTACGCAGTGACGATAGAGAGCATATGGAAGGGTACGCCCTTCGTCATGCTGCTGCTTCTTGCAGCGCTGCAGCTCGTCCCGCGTTCCGTCCTTGAAGCCGCCTCCATGGACGGAGCTTCCGGTTGGCGCAAGCTGTGGCATGTGATCCTGCCGCAGATACGCGTGTCCTTCGCCATTGCCGCAGTGCTGACCTTCATCCTCACTGTCAACAACTTCAATGCGATCTGGCTGATGACGGAAGGCGGACCGCTCAACTCGTCGGAGATCCTCTTCACACTAGCCTATAAATACGGCTTCAAGCGCTTCGATCTCGGCATGGCATCGGCCGTGGCCACCATGCTCTTCGTCGGTCTCGTCATCGCGACGACGATCTACCTTAAACTCATCCAGGCACGTGAGGGCGACTGACCATGCAGCCCGCCTCCATTCCCGAACGCCAGGCGAAACGAGCGGCAATGCCGCGCATTCGATCTGGCTTGAGCCTGCCCAAGCCACTGGGCAAGTTTCTCACCTATGCCACTCTGTGGGTAGCCTTCGTCTGGTCGGTGTTTCCGTTCTACTGGATGATCGCAACCTCGATCCGCGGCAGGGACGAGATATTCCAGCGTCCGCCGAGCCTCGTGCCTCATGCGGTTACGTTCCAGAACTACATCGATCTTCTGGTCGGTGCGCAGTTCTGGCGCTTTGCGATGAACAGTCTCATCCTGACGATAAGCGTCACCGTCATAAGCGTCCTTATTTCGGTCACGGCGGGATACGCCATGGCGCGCCACCGCTTCAAGGGCTCGGTGATGCTGCCGCTGTTCATGCTCTATGGGCAGATGTTCCCGCCCGTGCTGCTCCTCATCCCTTTCTACGTCCAGCTTCGTTATCTCGGCTGGCTCGACAGTCTCTACGGGCTTATCCCTGTCTATCTCAGCTACATGTTGCCGCTCTGCGTCTGGTTGATGCGCGGGTTCTTCTCACAGGTCCCATTCTCTCTGGAAGACGCTGCACGCATGGATGGCTGCACCCGCTGGCAGGCATTCTGGAAGGTCATACTACCGATGGCACGGCCCGGCATCGTCGCTGTCGCCACCTGGGTCATGATCCACACCTGGAACGAATTCCTCTACGCCAGCACCTTTATCCTGAGCGAGAAGAAGCGCACCCTTCCGCTCGGGCTCAGCGGGTTGATCGGCCAGTACACGACGGACTGGGGCGTGCTTATGGCCGGTGGTGTCTTAACCGCCGCGCCCATACTCGTCGTCTTCTTCTTCCTGCAGAGGCATCTCGTCTCCGGCGTCGGCGGTGGTGCGGTAAAGGGATGAACGGGGCACGGCACGGAGCAAATGAATGAGCGGTCGCAGCAGCCACTGGGCTGATCTGACGCGTCATGACTTCGCGTCGCTCGACAGCAACCAGACTATCGCCATCCTGCCCGTAGGGGCAATCGAGCAGCATGGCCCGCATCTGCCGGTTTCAGTCGATACGGATCTCGTCGAAGCAGTCGTCGAGCGTGCGTTGCCGCTGATCCAATCCGACCTGACGGTTCTGTTCCTGCCGACCATGGTCTACGGCAAGAGCAACGAGCATGCGGCAATCGCGGGAACGCTGACGCTCTCAGCCGAAACGCTGATCCGGGTTCTCATGGACATCGGCGAAAGCGTGGCGCGCGCGGGCGTTCGCCGGCTTATCTTTCTTAATGGCCATGGCGGCAACAGCGCGGTTCTCGACATCGTCGCCCGCGATCTCACGGTCAAGTTCGGCCTGCAGACCGCAACCTGCCATTGGTACAATTTCAACGAGGCCGAAACGCTGACCGACAAGACCGAGCAGGCATTTGGCATTCATGCCGGACTGGTCGAGACCAGTGCCATGCTGGCGATCAAGCCCGAGCGTGTTGTCATGGATCGTGCGGCGGATTTCGGCAACGCCGCGCAAGGCTGGCAGGAACGCTATCGCCATATCGGCCTCTCGGCAGGGCGTGCGAGACCAGCCTGGGTGATCGGTGATCTCAACGAGGACGGAGCCTGCGGCAACGCGGCTGCCGCAACTGTCGAGATGGGAGAAGGGCTGCTTTCTACCGCTGCTACCAACTTCGCAACATTCGTCTCCGAATTCGACCGCTTCTGTCAGGAGTTGGATGGGGTCGGGCAGTCAGGTGAGCGAGGAAACCGAGAGCCATGATATCTATTTCCGGCAAATCGACGATCGATTGGCAGGCATTCGGCCATGCGCTGGGCGCTGTCGAATCCTTCGACACGCCGTCAATCGTCAAGAAGCGCTCCCGCGACTTCTTCTGGTACAGCCCAATCCTCAATCGCGAACTTGCGGGAAATTTCGGCGACCTGGTTGTCGCCCCAAAGGATGTTTTCGAACTGGAAACCTGCATAGCCACAGCCGTCCAATGGAACGTGCCAACCGTCCTGCGCGGTGGCGGCACCGGCAATTACGGCCAGGCCGTTCCGATGGATGGCGGCCTTATCATCGACATGACGGGCATCAATCGCATCCTCGAGATCAGTGAGACGACGGTGCATGTTGAGGCTGGCTGCAAGATCGGCGCGATCAATAAAGCTCTGCGCGAACACGGCCAGGAGTTGCCCATATTCCCTTCCACCGAAGACATCGCGACGATCGGTGGCTTCATCGCCGGCGGCTCGGGCGGCATCGGATCGATCACCCACGGCATGCTGCGCGATGGCGGAAACATAGATTCGATCGGGGTCCTGTCGATGGAGAACCCGCCTCACCGGCATGTCTTCAAGGGAGACGATATTCGCGCCATACATCACGCCTGGGGGCTGAACGGCGTCATCACCGATCTGGTGTTGCGCACCGTCCCGGCGCGTAACTGGATCAACGTCATTGCTTCCTTCCCGACTTATCGCGCGGCCTTCGAGGCTGGTATGGCAATCGGCAGGAGCCAGGGTTTCGAACTCAAGCTGCTGACGACGATCGATGCACGAATAGCAGGCGCCATACGTCGCCTTGACGGAATTGGCGACAAAGGTCGCGCACTGCTGCTCGCGCTGGTGGACGACGCTGGTCAGGAGGAACTGGCGAAACTGATAAAGGCGCAGGGCGGCACCATCGAACTCGCAATGGACGACAATGCGATGGAAAAAGCCGGTCTGCCAGGCATGTCCGAGTTTTCCTACAACCACACCACCTTGCAGATTCTGAAGAGCGACCGCAGCGTGACCTACCTGCAGGTGACCTTCAAAGCCCCGCTCGACAGTTCAAAGATCGATACGCTGCAGGCGATATTCGGTGACGAGGTGCTGATGCATCACGAGTTTGCCTTGCTCAACGGTGAACTCGTCGCCTTCGATTTGCCGGTCGTCCGCTACTCCAGCGACGAGCGCCTTTTCGAGCTGATGCGGATCTACGACGAGCATGGTTGCCCGGCGTCCAACCCGCATGTGCCCTATGTCGAAGGTGGCTCGATGAAGCCGGACTTCCGCCATCTGGCCTGGAAGAAGAGGCTCGATGCCAACGGACTGCTCAACTCGGCCAAGTCACGTTACTGGGACGATGTAAAACACCTTTCGCCGGAAGAGATCGAGCAGCTGCCGGCCCGTGCCACGATAGCGAAGGCAAGCGCGCGCTAAACTTCCGGCGGCTGACCTGTTCACCCAAGCGTAAGTCCAGCCTTACGCGCCGCCTCGCGCAGGAACGGCAACCCAACTTCGATGACATCATCGGGGTGCTCGGCGACCGGGTCCCACATGGCTGATTTGCTCGCGATATCGGCGTCGACACGGCTCATGCTTTCGAGCGTGATCGGGCCTTCATAGCCGATATCCGCCATGGCCTTGAATGCCGCGTCCCAGTTCAGCATCCCTCTACCGGGCACATCCCGGTTGGCTTCCGAAACTTGGACATAGCCGAGATATGGGGCGGCGGCCTCGAAACCTGCGGCAAAGCTCTCTTCCTCGATATGCATGTGGTAGGTGTCGAGATGGATGAAGATGTTTTCCGCTCCGATCCGCTCGATGATCCGCGCGGCATCGATGCCGCGATTGATCAGATGCGTCTCATAGCGATTGCGCGGCTCGATGCCGATTTTCACCCCATATGTTCTGGCAGTTTTTGCGACCCGTTCCAGAAAACGACAGATTCCGTCGATCTCCTTTTTCGTACGAGCGCGGCTGGTTGTCTTGCCGATGGTTCCATAGGTCATGCCGCCTAACCCGGAGCTGCCAACTTCCGCACAAACGCGAAATGCCGACTCCAGGTATTCAAGCCCCTCCTCCGGCCGTTCGACAACATCCAGCGACGCGGGCAGTCCGAGCGAGGCAAACAACTCCACCTTGTAATGGGCAGCGAAGGACCGCGTTCGTTTCGTGTCGATTTCTTGGGGTCGAAACATTGGGATTTCGAGCAGGCCGACGCCGTGCTCCTTGAGCAGATCCATCTGCGGATCGATGCGGTCAATATCCCATACCGGTGCAATGGCGAAAGTGTGGAGTCCGAAAGTGCTCATGCATCAGCCTCTGTGTTCGTGCGCCGCGGCAGCACTTTTGTCACCGCCGACGACGATGAGTTCGTTCATATGTTAGTCATTGTCAGATTGGTGCGCGAGTTCCGTCGCAATATCCAAAATCGGACACGCTCATCAGGCAGATCCACGGTGACCAACGGATCGAAGACGACCGCTGTCCTCAGTGCTCCAGCGCACGGACGCGATGAGTGTGCGATATGCAGTCATGAGATGGCGATCGAGCGCGGCAGTCGCAGCGGCACCATCTCCGGCGAGTACTGCCTCGATTATTTCGAGATGCTCCGCCGCTGCTGTGCGGTTGCGCCGGATTTCGTCCACCTTGTTCCAGCGATAATGGAAATGGACGATGATGGCGATCATCCGGCTGAAATCCGAAATGAAACGGTTGTGCGCGGCGCCGCATAGCGTCTGGTGAAACCACGTGTCGAGTTCCGGAAAAGCCAGGGCCTCGTTGTCAGAGCCCTCGATGACGCGCCGGTGTGCCTCGGCGAGCTTGTTCATTTCCTCCCGTTGATGCGCGCTCGTTTCGGCAAGAAGTTCTCGCAGGGCCAGCCGTTCGAAAACCTCACGCACGGTGAACATCTCGTCGGCGAAGGCGCGGGTAAATCCTTTCAACAGCCAGCTTCGGTTCGGCCGCTTCTCAATCAGGCCAAAGGGAGTGAACCGGATGAGGAATTCCCGAACCGCCCCCACCGAAACACCAAAATCACGCGCCAGTTGCGCTTCGTTCAACACGGTGTCCGGCGGTACGTCACCCTGCAGGATCCAGCGCAGGAACCTCTCTTCGACCACGTCCTGCATGGAACGCGTCTCACTGTCGTTGAAGAAGTCGGAAGGCACCGGCCTTCGGACGAGATGCTTCGTCCGACCGTCCCAGGTAACGATACCGCATTCCGTCAGATGAGCGAGCACGGCCCGCACTGTCGTGCGGCTCGCGTCGAGCTGCCCGGCCAGTTCTATCTCTGAGCCGAGTGCCGTACCGGGCTCCAAGTCGGCGAACAGTTCCAGAAGCTGGTTGCAATGCGTTTTGAACAGCCTGTTATCCCGTGCCACGTCGCGCCGCCCTTATGGAAAGTGTTTGACAGAAACGGTCTTTATTCAATAAAAAACCAAACACGCACAAGCTGCAAGCGCATAAGGGGCCAGATTAGGCATGACGGGCATGAAGGCACTCCTTTGTATCGAGCCAGGAAAGCTGGAACTTGTGACGCGCCCGCGGCCAATGACCAGACAAGGGCACACGCGGGTTCGTATCGGTCATATCGGAATCTGCGGCACGGACTACCATATTTATCACGGTCGCCAACCTTTTCTCTCCTATCCACGGGTGATGGGGCACGAGCTGTCGGGACGCACCATGGAGAAATCCGCGGATGGCAGGATCGCCGAGGGGGATCTCGTGGTGATCAATCCGTACCTCAGCTGCGGCAACTGCCGCGCCTGTCGCAAGGGCAGAGCCAATTGCTGCGAGCAAATCGCCGTCCTCGGCGTACATGTCGACGGGGGAATGTGCGAGGAGATCGTCGTACCCGACGCGAACCTCTATCCCGCGGGAGACCTGTCCGAGAAATCTGCGGCGATGGTCGAATTTCTTGCCATCGGGGCGCATGGTGTGTGCAGGGGAGGCGTTGAACCGGGATCTGAGGCGCTGGTTGTAGGCGGCGGCCCGATCGGCATCGGGGCAGCGTTGTTCGCCGCAATCGCCGGGGCCACAGTGACACTGCGCGATATTTCGCCTGCGCGGCTGGAACTCGCCCGCCGGATCGTTCCGGCAGCCACATTGGAATTGGTGGGCGAGGAAGGCGATCGGGCCTATGACGTCGTGTTCGATGCCACGGGCAGCATTGCTTCGATGAGCGCGAGTTTGAAGTGGGTCGGTCACGGCGGATCGTATGTGCTCCTGTCCCTCGCAAAAGGTGACATCGCGTTCGATGATCCGGAGTTCCATCGGAGGGAAGCGACATTGTTGGCCAGCCGGAACGCGCTGGAGGAGGATTTCCGGCACGTCATGACCTGTATGCGGGATGGACGGGTTCCCGTCGAAGCTCTTGCGACCCACGAAACCACCCTCGACAATGCGCTGACCGATCTGCCGTTGTGGGCTACGGACCGCGACACGATGGTCAAGGCGATTATCCGCGTCTGAGGATGTAGCGGCGGCATCGCAATGCCGAGCTCCGAAATGTCGCAATAGCGGCTCAGCCCGCCAGCCTCCTGCCGCCGTCCGCATCGAACAGGTGAACCGCACCGGGTTCGGGCCGGATTTGCAATCTGTCACCGCGCGAGATCGTCGCGCGCTCGCGCAAAAGAAGCTGCATTTCCTCGCCGCCCACATCGAGAATGATGAGCGTTTCGGAACCCAGAGGTTCCACCAGTTCCACCGTTGCCGGTGTCCCATCCGCTTCAACGATGCGCAGCGCTTCGGGGCGGACGCCGTAAAGCGCCGCACCGCCGTTGGGAGCATCCTGGGGGAGCGACAGAAGCGCGCCGCCGTTGGTGCGGAACCCCGTGGCGCCGATCTCTCCGGCGATCAGGTTCATGCTGGGCGAGCCGATGAAAGCCGCGACAAAGGCAGTCTCGGGCCGATCGAAGAGATCGAGCGGGGCGCCTTGTTGCTCGATCACGCCCCCGCGCATCACCACGATCCGGTCGGCCATCGTCATGGCTTCTACCTGGTCATGGGTGACGTAGATCACCGTTGCCTGCAGCGTCTTCTGGATCTTGCGTATCTCGGTGCGCATCTGCACGCGCAATTTGGCATCGAGGTTCGACAGCGGTTCATCGAACAGAAAGACCTTGGGATTGCGTACGATTGCGCGCCCCATCGCCACACGCTGGCGCTGTCCACCGGAAAGCTGCCTGGGCTTACGCTCCAGAAGCGCCTCAAGTCCCAGAATGGAAGCAGCGCCCCGGACTTCGGTGTCGATCACCGCCTTTTCCTTACCGCGCAGCTTCAGCGAAAATCCCATATTTTCCGCAACGGTCATATGCGGATAGAGCGCGTAGTTCTGGAACACCATGGCGATGTCACGGTCACGAGGCGCAACATCGTTCATCTGCTGGCCGTCGATGCGGATTTCGCCGCCTGTTATCTTCTCCAATCCGGCAATGGTTCTCAGCAACGTGGACTTGCCGCAACCCGAAGGACCTACGAGCGCAACGAATTCGCCGTCCTCTACCCTAAGCGAGATGTCGTGGAGCACGCGCGTGCCCGAGAATTCCTTGCGGAGGCTTTGGATCGCGACGGATGCCATCAGATTTTCCTTTCCGCGACAATCGTTGCGTTATCGCCGTCCTTCGTCACGAAAAGGGGCGGCAGCAGCGGCGGAAGGTGCCGACGCAACGCTGCAGCCAGACGCAGGATCGTCGCTTCGCCTCCCCAAGGCGCCACGAGCTGGATGCCCACGGGAAGCCCCTGGGCATCAAGCCCGCAGGGCAGCGTGCAGGCCGGAAGGCCCATCAGGTTGAAAGGGAAAGTGAACGGCGTCCAGTCCGCACGCCACCCGCGGTTCTGCGGCCCTGGATAGTCGTGCCACAAGGGGAATGCGGTGCAGGGCATCGTCGGAAGCACGAGCGCGTCAAAACGCGCAAAGAGGTCACGCAGCCTTGCCATGTAGTCGCCCCGGGCGCGGTGATAGGCGGCGGCATACGCCTGGCCTGTCACAGTCCGCCCCACACGCACCAGTTCCTGCAAGGCGGGTTCCATCAGTGCCTGTCGCTCAGCGGGATAGTCGTCTGCCATCATTGCGGTGCCCGCCGAGAGGATGGCGATATAGGTTTCTTCGGCTTGCGGAAGATCGAGCGAAGTGGTTTCCACGCAAGCGCACTCGCCTTCCAGCAGCTTCACCGCGCCGCTGACGAGCGCTGCGACATAAGCATCGACGGATGCCTCGGATATGGTGGGGAGGAACCCCAGTTTTATGTCACCTGCCGATTGGGACAGCGCGGCCGACATGCGACCCTGCCCGGCATGGGAGGTGGACACGACCATCCCGTCCGCCACGATCGTATCCGCAGTGCCGGCAAGTACGTCGAGCATGAGCGCGGCGTCCTCCAGGCTTCGTGCCAGGGGTCCGGGGGCAACCAGCGGTCCGGTGATCGAAGGCCGGTTCTGCGGGATCGTGCCGGCGCCCGGCTTGATGCCGACGACGCCGCAGAAGGAAGCCGGAATCCGTACCGACCCGCCGCCATCATTGCCCAGATGCAGCGGGCCAAGGCCTGCCGCCGCCGCAGCACCCGCACCGCAGCTGGAGCCTCCCGTGGTCATCTCGCGGTTCCATGGGTTGTGCGTGGCACCCGTAAGAGGGGAGTCGCTCACCCCCTTGTGGCCGAACTCGGTCGTGGTGGTCTTTCCAAGCAGAACCGCACCGGCAGCCCTCAGCCGCGCCACCGTCAGCGCGTCTTCGCGAGCAACGGCGTCTTCCGGGCGGATCACCCGTGTGCCGCACATCGTCGGCCAGCCGGCCACATCTATCAGATCCTTTATCGACACCGGCACGCCGTCCAGCGGGCCCTGCGGCGAACCGGCAGCCCAGCGCGCAGCCGATGCTTCTGCCTCCGCAAGGGTCCGGTCGGAATCGACGAGGCAGAAGGCGTTCAGCGCAGTTGCTGTCTCGTCGATCCGTGCAAGGGATGCCTGCGCCACCTCGACCGGTGTGAACTCACCTGTACGGTAACCGTCAAGCATCTGGCCGGCGCTGAGTTGATTGAGATCCATCACGACATTCCAACAGAAGTTTCAGTTCGGGCGGCAACCGCACAGGTAGATGCCGGCGGAAAGAGTAGCTCCGCCGGCATCGGTAGATCAGCGAATGGCGCTGTTCGCGCGCGCGGCTGCCTGGGTCAGCGCATCGGCAGCAGGCACGCCACCGGTCACGATCTCGTTCGTGGCAACAGCGAATGCATCGAAAATGAGCGGCGCCTGCGGGTGGAAGAGGATTTCCTTCGACCGTCCGACGTCGGCGGTTGAAAGGCTGTGGAGCGCCGCTTCTGCCGCTTCGGCACCAAAGGCGGTGTGAAATGCCTCGCTCGACCAGGCAGACGACCGGGTCGTCGCAAGCCCTTTGCCCGACGCCAGAAGCGCGGTGGGCTTCGAAGTCGCCCAGGTCATGAACAGGAAAGCCGCGGTTTTCTGCTCGGACTTGGCGTTGATGCAGGCCTGCCAGCAGGACATGTAGGGTGTTACCGGATGCGTTCCGTCCGACACGAGGGAAGAGAAGCTGGCCTTTCCCGCAACCCGGCTTTTCTGGGGATTGCCGATGGTGGCAGCAAAGTTCGAACTGTCGCTGGCGATGGCCGCGGCGGCCTGCGAGAAGTCGTTCAGCACTTCGTACCAATCATAACTGCCGACCCCCAAGGGGCCCGCCTCACGCAGAAGGCGGCCGTAGATATCGAGCGCCTTGATCCCCTCGGCACTGTGGAATGCAACCTTGCCTGCGTCGTCCACCATGCGTCCGCCATGGGAGAACAGGAAGCCCATCGAAGCCGCTGTCGCCCCGCTGGACGCCTTGGCGCGCATGGCGATGCCAGCCATCGAGTCGGTCTTGACCGCCCGCGCCGTCTCCAGCAGCTCCTCGAATGTCTTGGGTATGCTCGCACCGGCAGCAGCCATCGCATCCTTGTTGAAGAACATGATCTGCGATTCCGCGGTGATCGGAAAAGCGTAGCGTTCGCTGTTGCTCCAGACGGGGAAACCCCGCGCAGCACCCAGAAGATCGTTCTCGTCGTACCAGGCCGCATCGAACAGCTTCGGATTGGCGTAGTAGCTGTTCAGCGGCTCAAGCCAGCCGGCACCGATACCCTGGCCGTAGGACAGGAACATGAAGACGTCCGGCACTGCACTGCCCGAACCAAGGCGGATCGGGAGCGAGGTGAGGAACTCCGCCTCCGACTGGAAGTCGGTAACCACGTTGATGCCGGTCAATGCAGTGAATTGCGGGACGAGCGGCAAGATCGCGTCCGACCAGGGATGCGTCGCGCCGGCAAGATGCAGCGTTGCGCCCTTGGCCTGATTCCAATCGACATTGGCCCCGGTATAGGCCGAGAGATCGGCCTCCTGAGCCTGTGCGCGACCTGTCAGAATCGCAGGAGCCGCAAGCCCGGCAGCGGCGCCGAGCACAAGCTGTCCGAAACTGCGACGGTTCAGTGATGGTGAGGAAAAGATCGGCTGCTTAGTCATGCTGTCATTCTCCGTGTTGGATAGAATGGGGGTTGCCGGTTTCTGGTCGAGGTTACTTCACCGCTCCCAGCGTCAATCCCTGTACGAGCTGGCGCTGGAACATAAGAAGGATGAGAAGGACGGGAATCAGCATGAGGCTTGCCGTGGCTGAAAGCCGTCCCCACTCGATCTGCTGGTAGCCGATGAACTTGTAGAGCCCGACGGAGATCATCGGTATCTGCCCGCCAAGGATGAGGGAGAAGAGAAACTCGTTCCAGGTGAACAGGAAGACGAGCACTGCCACCGCCGCTATGCCGGTTCGGCTCAGTGGCAAGATGATGGTGAAAAAGGTACGCAGATAGCCTGCGCCATCGATGTAGGCCGCTTCCTCCAGCTCCTTAGGGATTTCGGCGAAGAAGCCGCGCATAAGCCAGATGACGAGAGAGAGGTTCAGCGCGACATGCGCGATGACGAGGCCGACATGGGTGTTGAGGAGCCCGACTGCCTGGAATATCACGAAAAAAGGGATCAGCATGGCCACCGGCGGCGTAAAGCGGGTGGAGAGAATCCAGAAACCGATATCCGTGCTGCCACGAAAATCGAAGCGCGCAAGAACATAGGCCGCCGGCGTGCCAATCACGACCGCAAACAGCGTGGTCGCCGCGGAAACCGAGAAAGTGGTCAGGAAATAGCCGATGATGACCGGATCGGCGATAACCGACGCATAGTTCTCCAGCGTGGGGACGAAAACGAAGCTTGGCGGACGCGCGACAACATCCACCGGCTGCTTCAACGAGGTGTTCACCAGCCAGTACAGCGGAAACAGCGTCCAGACCACGAACAGCCCAAGGATGGCCCGGCGAAATCCAGTCTTGAATGCTGGCGCCACCGCTGAAAGTCCGCTTTTCATCGATCCGACTCCGCAATTTTCAGAAGTCGCGTGCGGCGCAGCAGCAGTTGAGATAGCGCCATGATCAGCAGCATCATCAGGATCGCGATCGCGGAGCCCCTGCCGAGCGCTGTGAACTCCAATGCTTCCTTGAAGGCAAAGACGTTCAGGGTGGTGGTGCTCCGTCCCGGCCCGCCGCCGGTGAGGATGTAGAAGGCGTCGAATGCCTTCAGTGCATCGATCGAGCGTAGAAGGACCGCAATGACAATGAAGGGAAACAGCATGGGGAGCGTGATGTAGCGCAGGACCTGCCAGTCGGTGGCGCCGTCGATTTGCGCGGCTTCCACAGGTTCCTGCGGCAACGACGCCAGCCCGCCCGACAGGATCAGGATAATGAACGGCGTCCAGTGCCATGCATCGACGACGACAAGCGTTGTCATTGCCAGCCAGCTCGACCCCAGCCAGTCCTGCGGAGGCAGGCCGACCATCGCGACAAGATGGTTCACGATGCCAAGACTTGGATTGAGCATCATGCGGAAGGTGAAGAGTGCCGCAATCGGCGTGACAGCCAGCGGGAGGATCAACAGGGTGCGCAGCGGCGCAGCCCATGCCTCAGTGGTGCGAAACAGCAGGATTGCGACCGTCAGGCCGACGGCGACTTCCACGGTCACAGCCGCAGTAACGAAGATCGCCGACCGGCCGAATGCCGCCCAGAATTCCGCCGATTGCATCAGTTCGAAGTAGTTGCCCATTCCGACAAATCGAGCCGGTGGATTGGACAGCATGTAATCAGTCAAGCTGAGCCATACGCTGACGCCGAAGGGGAGGATCGTGAAGGCCACCAGAAGTGCCATTGCAGGCATCAACATCAGGGCAATGAAGCGGGTGGGAGAATCCGACGAGCGTGACGGGGAATGTTCGGATGCCCCTGCCCGTTCTGCTACTGCTTCTGCTTTTGCCATCCGACCTTCCATATTGGATGCCGCGCTTGCCAGAGTTTCTCCGGCCAGCTTCTTGCCGGCTGCCGCCTGTCATATTGAAGTTTCGCTAGGCTGATGTGGGTTCCGGTTTAGACGGACCGCCCTCTGCCGCGCTGGAAGAGCTCACGCTCGCCTGATGTGTTCTGCACCTTCCTGACGCTCGACATCGCCGGGCCGTTTGAAAGCGGACCAGATCCTCGGCAGCTCCACACAGAGACGCGTTTTCATGACTGTCGTTCCCATTTGGCCCAGCTCACGCTTTCCACGCTGCTGTTGTTTCGGCGTTATGTTTTTTATTGAATAAAGACCGTTCTTTGTCAAACACTTTATTCGAGCGATGACCAGCGTCAGCCTTTGAGGCGAAACGGGACACGGATGTGCCGTCGCCGATGGCATATCGCCAGCCGATCGTTCAGCGTACAGTCGCGTCTATGGAGCCAAGCAGGAAGGTGCAGCTGCAGGTAAAGCCGTCGTGAATGTCACGACGAAAAGCCCGGGAAATCTTGCAAAGCCACGATATTACGAGAAACCGAGCTTTCGCTTGAGCTCAGCGTTTTCCTTGCGAAGCTTGTCAGCAAGCAGCTTTTTCAAATGTCTATTTTCAACCTCGAGCTCGACCAGATCCTCGGCGAGATCGCGCCGAGCCTCCTTACCTGTTGGTCTGCTGGCGACATTCTTCTCAGCCTTGCTCGACCCTGCCAATCCGTCATCGCGGACTGGGCTGCTTTCGGAAACCGGCTTGTTCTTTTGGGCAGTTTGCGGGACGCCGCCTACCCGGCGGCGGCTCTTCGCGATTGTCTTCTTCGAAGAAGTCTCCGATGCCGCCAAGGATGCGCCGCCTTTTCTTTCAACAGCGGTCGATATCATCGTAGGCTTGACATCGTCTGCAACCGCTCGCAGGCCATAGTGGTCATTGGGCTTGGGATCGTTGGCGGGCTCTTCAGTGTTTTCCGGGCCCGAATCCTTTTGCTGAATCGCGCTTGGGACAACAGAACCATTCTGGAGGTCGTCGGGTTTGTCTGATGCAGATGCAACTTCGATTGAACCCTGGACGACTGCGCCACCATCGTCCGTGCGCAATAGATCTTCAACGTCGGCGGCATGCGCCTTCAGATCAAGCGAGCCCCAGATCGAACCGGGCTTAGATTTGGCCAAGCGGCGGCTTGATTTGATCTCTACTACGAAATCCCGTTGAGGTCGTTTCATCTTCTGGAAAACCATTGAGTCTTTTCGGGGCGGGAAAAAATACGCGCAATCCACTTTGCCAGCGTCGTCGCTGTCAGCCAATGAATGGTGGCTACGAGTCGGATGTCTAACGATATCCGTCGTCCGTATCAACTCACTTCACGATCAGGACCCTCGGCGCGGTCTAATACGCGCCAGATCCCGCTTGGCTACAGCGGCCACAGTCGTCGCCTTTCAAGCGAGAATTGCACAACGGGCGTGGCCGAATCTTCAGCTCATTGACCTGCCAATGGCGGCGCTGGCCAGTACGGCCACGTAATCTCACGCAGCGGCAGCGATCAAAGTACGCGTGTATTCATGATTGGGCGCTTCCCAGATCGTCTCGGTGCTGCCTCGTTCGAGGATCTTGCCGGAACGCATCACCATCACCTCGTCGGAAATGTAGCGAACGATCGCAAGGTCGTGGGAGATAAACAAATAGGTCAGGCCAAGCTCATGCTTCAGGTCTGCCAGCAAATTCAGGATTTGCGCCTGAACCGAGACATCCAGAGCCGAGGTCGGTTCATCGCAGATAATCAGTTCCGGGCGCAGGATGAGAGCGCGCGCGATCGCAATGCGCTGTCTTTGGCCACCGGAAAACTCGTGCGGCAGGCGATTGATAGAGTTGTACGCCAGACCCACCTGCTCAAGCGTCTCGCGAATGCGCCTGTGACGCTCGAAACTGGACGATACACCATTGGCTTGCAGCACTCCGCCAAGGATCGTGCCCACCGAATGACGAGGATTGAGAGAGGCGAACGGGTCCTGAAAGACCATCTGTAGCCGTTTGCGATGGGGTCGCATGGCCCGGCTCGACAGGCCGGACAGGGAGTCTTCGTCCAGAACGATCTCGCCTGAGGCGGGCCTGACGAGGCCCATGATTGCGCGTGACAAGGAAGACTTGCCGCAGCCTGATTCTCCGACCAGCCCCAGCGTACGCCCCTTCGGAATGGTGAAGGAAACGCCGTCGACAGCTCTGGTTCCCCCATATTGGACAACGAGATCACGAACCGTCAGTGCGGGTCCGGCGGTTGGAAGCGTTCCAGTCGTCGCAGAGATCGCTTGCTTTAGCGTGAACTCGAACTCGCCGTCTGGCTTGCGCACGGCCTGCACCTCGGCAAGGCGAGCCCTGTCATAGCGCTTGCCGTCATCCAGGCGGATAGAAGCTCCGATCAGCCCGCGCGTATAGGGATGGCGTCCGGCCGTGAACAAATCGGGTGACGGCAATGCCTCCATCGCCTTGCCGTGATGCATGATGATTACCCTATCGGTCCATCGGCTGACCAAGGGCAGATCATGCGAGATCAGCAGCACCGCCATATTGAGCTCACGACATTAAACATGGGAAGAAGGAACGAAATGCCTTCCTCATCATCCGTTGGGAGAAATTCTTACGGTCTTGGCGGCCCTGGCCGATAATAATGCTGGGGAAGAACGCCGTGATGGTCAGGCAGCGTCGAGTTGCTTCATGAACTTGTCGAGTTCCGCAGGGTCCATGCGCACGATGTGCTTTTCCTCCGGATAGGCCCCACTCTCGACATCGGCGACGTACTCTTGGAATGCTGCAATCCTCTCCCGCTGCAAGCGCTCAAACTCGGCAGCGAAGTTCCGGTAGACTTTGGAGTGGCGCGGCATGTGACCCCGATTTGTGCCGAGGATGTCTTCAGCGAACAGGTACTGCGCGTCGCAGCCGGTGCCGGCTCCCATCGACAGCATGAAGAGCGAAGTGCGCTTGGAAATGGCTTCAGCGACCTCAACAGGAACCACCTCTATCTCCGCACCGAAGGCTCCTGCCGCCTCAAGCTGCTTCACCGCCTCCATGATTTCCATTGCGCTGTCCGCGGTCTTTCCGACAGCCTTGAAGCCCCCGGTCCAGGTCTTGCGCGACGGAATAAGCCCGACATGGCCGACGACGGGAATAGCTTCATCGGCCATGCGCTTGATCGTGGCGTAGCTGGCGCTGCAATAGATGCAGTCGGCGCCGGCCTTGAACATCCTGAACGCCCAGCGGACGAAGTCATCCCCGGTACCGATCTCAAAGAAGTTGTCGCCGGGCATGGAGAAAAGCGTCGGTGCCGCGTCGCGATACTGGGGGTTCAGGATCAGTTCCGGCGGGATGGACACGATGTCGATGCCTGCGCGCTCAGCAGCCTCTGCCTCCTCGATCGTCATGACGCGCAGCATCGTCAGTTGGCGCTTGCCCTTCATCTCGCGCAGATCGGCGACGGTCGGTCTCTTGCGGCGTGTGCTCATGGTTCCCTCATGCGGCGAGAAGTGATTTCAGTTTCGTGTCCGATGCGGCCAGCTTGTCACTTGGCGGCTTCGCACCCTTGGCAATCAGCATTTCGGCGAGCCGGATATCGCGAGCCACAGTGTTGCCGGGACCTACACCACTGGCGGCGACGAGGCGTCCGTCAGCAGCGAGATGGAAGAGTATGAAAGCATCCTCGCCGACATCCCGGCGAACGGTCGTCACGCCTTCGTCGACCAGGCCCGCAATCTGCAATGAGAGGTCGTATTGATCCGACCAGAACCAGGGGACCGCGCTATGCTGCTCGCCTTTGTTCAGCATGTTCCTGGCGGCCAGCGACCCCTGTTCCTGCGCGTTGCGCCAGGCTTCGAGGCGGACGCGGCGGCCGCCATAGATCGCCAGCGGGAACGAGGCACAATCACCCGCAGCGAAGATGTTCGGATCGGATGTCGCCATGCTCTCGTCGACGCGAATGCCGTTCTCGACGGCAAGGCCTGAATTGCTTGCGATTTCGGTGTTGGGGACAGCGCCAATGCCCACAATACAAAGGTCTGCGTCGATCCTTACGCCGTCAACCACCAGCGAGAGGGCACGCATTGAGTCATCAGGCGTCATTTCGGAAATGGAGACACCGCAGCGGATGGCGACACCGCGTCTTGCATGCGCGTCGGCGATGACGTCGGCGATCTCGGTGGGCACGCCACGCATGAGAATGCGCGGCTGGGTTTCCAGCACGGTGACCCTGCAGCCTCGCATCGACGCTGCCGCAGCAAGCTCCAGACCGATAAAACCGCCACCAATAATGGCAACATGGGCGTCGGGACATAGGCAGGCGCGGATCGCTTCGGCATCGTCCTGGGTGCGAAGATAGACGCAGGCGCTGATGCCTTCGGCCATCGGCAGGCGGCGCGGGCGCGCGCCCGTTGCAAGCAGAAGCTTGTCATAGGGAATGAAGCGGCCGTCACTGAGCGCAAGCGTTCGCGCATTCCTGTCGATCGTGACAACCTCGCTGGAAAGCATCAGGTCGATTTGGGCTTCCAAAAGACGCGCGGCATCAGCAATGACCTTCATGCCGACGGTCTCCGCTGCCATGCCGTCCTTCGACAGCGGCGGGCGCTCGTAGGGCAAATGCCGCTCGGCACCGATCAGCGTGATCGGGCCGTCATAGCCTTCTTCGCGCAACGCTAGTGCCGCACGCGTGCCACACTCACCCGCGCCGACGATCACCATCCCAGGCGTCATAGGGAGATTTCCCGCAAGCCCATCTGAAATCGAAGCCAGGTGGCGACCCGGTTGGGATGAATGCGCACTGTTTCCACCGCCGTCTAACCGATCTGGACCAGGACCTTCCCGGATTCCACCTTCACCGGGTAGGTCTGCAGGTTGACACAGACCGGCGCACCCTTGGCGGCACCGGTCTTGTAGTTGAAGCGGCCATTGTGCTTCGGGCACTCGATGATGTCGTCCATCACCAGTCCGTCGGCCAGGTGAACCTTCTCATGTGTGCACAATCCGTCGGTCGCGAAGAACTCATCATCTGGCGAGCGGTAGATCGCAAACGTCTTTCCCGCGTGGTCGAAGCGGATGACGTCCTCCTCGTCGACATCGTCTACCTCGCAGGCTTCTATCCATTCACTCATGTCACTATTCCAGGTCGTTGGGAGGAAATGCTGGCCGGGCCGGCGGTCTTATCGGGTGGCCTATTCGGCCGCCGCTGGAACCACGAAGTTGTGGTATTCGTCGCGGTAGGGTTTTGCCGTCGGCGGCAGTTCGCGCTTGAGGTAGAAATCCTCGTAGCGCAGCTGCTTCTTGAGGACCGGCCACACCTCCTTGTAGGCGTGCCAGATCGATGGGTTTGGCGTCGGCAGATCGTGCTTGATCATCTCGTGCAGCTTCGGCAGCGCGTGATACGGCACCATCGGGAACATGTGGTGCTCCACATGGTAGTTCATGTTCCAGTAGATGAACCGGCTGATCGGGTTCATATAGACCGTGCGCGTGTTGAGCCGATGGTCGACGACGTTGTCAGCCAGCCCAATGTGCTGCAGCAGGCCGGTCATGACCATGTGCCAGCTGCCGTAAATGCGCGGCAAGCCGATCAACATGAGTGGCAGCCAGGAACGCAGGTAGACCGCCAGCGCCACGGTGGCTATGTAGATGGCGACGTGCCAGCGAGCGGCGACCACGGCCTTGTGACGCTCCATCTCCGGGATATAGCTCTTCTCCTCATCAATCAGGCCGACAAATGCCTGTCGGAACAGGCCGGGCAACGAGTAGCGGAAGTCCAGCAGGCCCGTGAACATCAACGCGACCTTGAGGAGATCAGGCGGACGCATCACGGCGATCTCCGCGTCCCGGCCAACGATGATCGTGTCGGTATGGTGACGCGCGTGGCTCCAGCGCCACTGGGTCGGGTTGCGCATCAGCATGAAGCTGGCGATCTGGTAGACCACGTCGTTCATCCAGCGCGTGCGGAACGCCGTCCCGTGGCCACATTCATGCCAGCGGGAGTCGCTCGACGAACCATAGAGCACGCCGTAGACGAAGAAGAACGGCACGCACCACCAGGTGCCCCAGAAATAGACGCCACCAGCGGCAGAGACCAGGATCGCCGCGAACCAGACAATGGTGTCACGGATCGCCGGACCGTCGCTGCGCTGCATCAGTTCCTTTATGGCCTTGCGCGGCACATCCGTGTGATACCACTCGGCCGAGGCCAGTCCAGTTTCGATCGCCTTGCGTGAGCTTTCGCCCACGAGGCTGTAGTCTCGAACCGTCTTTTTTGATGTCGCCGCTGTCATCTCGTTCTCCATCTCGTCTCCGGTTGTCCTGCGCTCCTCCTCAACTGCCTTGGCGGTGCGGCACAATGCCGGCCGGCCTCGGTACGCGCGTTCAAGCCTCTCCCTGTCATGTGTGTCGCTCGAGCGGGATGAAATTCCCCGACGGAAGCGGAAAATCGGTGTCAGGCTGGCGTGCGATTGACGCGATGCGCTTTTCAGCATCGGCTATTTCGCCTGCTCCGCTCAGCACACGTAATGTCGCGTCGTAAGCGCGCTCCTCGCCATGCTCCAGCCAGATCATCTCGCCGCGCTCGCGCGCAGCCAGGTCACCCAGCACGTGATGTGTCGAAGGCTCGATACCCAGTGCGTATTGGCCGGCCTGGAAATTCTCCCACTGGTAGGCACAGGGCAACTGGTCCTTGCGCGTCACGACCTCAAGGCCAAGGCCGAGCCGGTCGTTGACGATCGCGACCGGGACCGTTCCGTCACCGGCCGCCGCCATCTCGTGCTGCCACACCTGCTCGCGGAAATTCATCTGCGGCGCAGGCATGGTGCGATAACCAACCTTTTGCGCTTCGTAGGCGTTGCCCGCATGCCCCGCCCAGACGACGTCGCGGACTGGCGCGACATAGCGCGCGCCCTTATCGAGCACAGGATAGCTGACGTTCACGTGATAGAAGAACATGTGAGGCGTGCGCGAGAATCCGTGGTTCACCACGCGGTCACGGATGCGGATCTCATTGCCGCCTACATCCGCCTCGATGCGGCGGATGAGATGCAGGTCCTCGGCAAATACCGCAGATTGCTGGACGATGCCCTCTGCCCAGAGCACGCAGTCGTCGCCAGTCCACGTCTCGCCATAGCCGGTAAGGCGCGCCGGGATCCCGCCGATCCGACCATGCAGCGAATGGCGCACGGTCTTCTTGCCGGGATAGTTGTACTCTTCGGCCGGCACTTCTTCCGGTCCGAGGATGTGGTCGAGACCGCAGGTGGTGAGCAGACCCGAGAAGGATCGCGCCCAGGCGAAGCCGTTCTCACCTTCATACTCATGCAGGCCGGGGTGGCGAAAACCGGCCGGCGAATTCCAGCCGATCGCCTTGCCCTGGAATTCGCAGTCGGCAATGTCGAGCGCGCGATCGACGAGCGCGGTGAAGCGGAGGCCGGTGCCGGTGCGGAATTCGAGCATGCGGATGCCCCGCTCGACACCGTCGCCGAGCGTCATGAGACGCACCCCTGCGAATTGCGAAAGCATACCGGAGCGTTCCGCCACCTGCCGCCGCGTCAGTGTCTGGCCGTACAAGCTTACCATCAATGCACCTTCGCCTGTTCGGCCAGCGTCGCGGCATCGACGCCCATGATCAGCGCTTCGACGCTAAGGAGGTCTGTCTCCCCGACAGCCTGTTCCGCGACGACCTCGCCTCGACGCATGACAATGATGCGATCGGCAACCTGGAACACGTGGTGGATGTTGTGGGTTATGAAGAGCACCGTGTGGCCCGCCGCGCGCATTTCCTTGACAAAGCGCAACACGCCATGGGTTTCCTCGACGCCCAGATTGTTGGTCGGCTCGTCGAGGATGATCACCTTGGCGGCAAATTGCATGGCACGCGAGATCGCGATTGACTGGCGCTCGCCGCCCGAAAGCGTGTTCACCGCAGCATCGGCGTCGAGCTTCTTGGAGATGCCCACGCGCTTCAGCAGCGTCGACGCCGCCTGCCGCAGCATAGGAAAGTCGATCGGAGCGAACACGCCGAGAAAGGACAGCTTCACCGGCTCACGGCCGAGGAAGAGATTGCGCGCAATCGACAGGTCGGGCGCCAGCGACGTGTCCTGGTGGATCGTCTCGATGCCCAGTTCGATCGCATCGCGGGCAGAGCGGATTGTCACCTTCTCACCCCGGACATAGATCGCACCACCATCGGCGGGATGGACGCCGGAGATCGCCTTGATGAGCGTCGACTTGCCGGCGCCATTGTCTCCCAGCAGCGCAACGACCTCGCCCTCGCGCAGCGTCATCGATGCACTTTTCAGCGCCTTTACGCTGCCGAAGGATTTGCGGATGCCTTCCAGCCGCAGGACTTCCACGCTCATCGCCGCGCTCCTCGCTTGCTGATCACCGCGTGGAGCACAAGCATGATGAGGATGAGCGCGCCGACGAAGATATTGAAGGCGAGGCCGGGTACACCGATCAACACAATGCCGTTTCGGATCGCGCGCAGCATGAATGCTCCCACCACGGTCCCGAGGATTGTGCCGTAGCCGCCGGTCAGCGCCGTGCCGCCGACGACGACCATGGCGATGACCTCGAGTTCGTAGCCAGTTCCTGCTACGGGCGATGCTGCCGAGATGCGAAAGGCGCTGATCATGCCGGCAAGGCCTGACAATACGGAGGCGGCTACGAAGAGCCCAATCTTGACCGCGTCGGCGGGTACGCCGCGCGCGACCGCTGCATTGCGGTTCGAGCCGATCGCACTGATCCAGTTGCCCAGTTTCGACCAGTTGAGGATGTAGGCCGCGATCAGGATCAGGCCTATGAACCAGAACAGCGACACGTAAAACTTGAACGGGCCCAGTTGGAAGCTGCCCGCCAGAAGTGAAACGAAGATACCGGGCTCGTTCCAGGATTTCAGCGGGAATCCCTGCGTGATGTAGAGGGCTGCCCCACGCACGATGAGAAGCATGGAAAGCGTCACCAGGAAGGATGAGATGCCGATCTTGGTGACGATAACGCCGTTGACGGCACCGATCACGATACAGACGACGAGGCCGACGAGAAGCGCGAGGCCGATGTCGACGCCTGCCTGCTGGGCCAGGAGCATGACGACGACCGGCCCGAGCGCGAACACCGCGCCGACCGAGAGGTCGAACTCGCCCGCCGTGAGCAGCAGCGTCATAGCAAGCGCCATGATGCCGAGCTCCGGCAGGAACGCCATCATGTTGGAAATGTTGAGCGGCGACAGAAAGTTCGGATTGGCGATCGAGAACCCGGCCAGAACCACTGCCAGGATAATGAGAGACGTCAACTGGGGCGAGGCCGTAAGGCCCTGCCACCAGTTCCTTCGTTCCTCCAGTCTTTCCGTCACAGTCGCCATCATTCAGCCGCCGCTCGCCACGTCATTTGCTGTAGAGCTTGAGGATGGGTTCGACGCTGTCCTTGTCGTACAGGCTGAACGTCTGGATGTCGTAGCCGATCGGCTCGCCCGAGGCGGCGAGGTTCAGCAGCGCGACGGGCATGAAACCCTGCGCCGAAGGAAACTGCCAGGCAGCGGCATTGAAATAGCCGGCCTTGACGGCCTCCGCGGTCTCCTTCGAGTTGCCCCACCCGACGACCGGGATGGAGCCCGCGGCCATGCCGGCATTTTCCATGACCGGCTTTACGGCTGCCGCAACGGAATCGCCCAGCGCGATAATCGCCGGCGGATTGTTGGCGAGCATGTAGTCGCTCATCTTGGCGATGATGCCGGCCGGATCAGTGCCCGCATCCACAACGTCATAGGTGATCTTCAGCGGATCGAAGACGCTGGCGATGCCTTCCGTCTCCAGCTGCTGATAGCTGGCGCCTGGCACCTCGACCGGCAGGAAGACCTTGTCACCTTCCTTCACCAGCTTGTTGTCGACGAGATACTTTGCCCAGATCACGCCGGCCTGCCTGAGGTCGGCGCCTACATAGGCCTGACGGCCGGTCGCCGTGTCGTCCGTGTTGAAGAAGACAACCGGGATGCCGGCAGCCTTGGCCACCTTCACTTCCTCGTTCCACAGGCCCGGCTGCGCGGACGTCGTGCCGATGCCGTCCGGCTTGGCGGCGATGGCCGAATTGAAGGCTTCCTTCTGCGCGGCCATGTCACCACCCGAGAAGGAAATCTTGCAGTCAACAGCGAGCTGCTGGCACGCCTTCTCCGCTCCTGCGTTCCAGTCAAGCCAGAACGCATCGGACGGGCCGCCATGCGAAAGAAGATAGAACGTCTTCTTGCCGTCCTGCGCCCCTGCGACGCCCGTGAAGGCGGCGCAGGCGAGGAGTGCGACTGCTGCGAGTTTCAGAACGGATTTCATTGAACCCTCCCTCACAAACTGTTTTCGCGGAACTTGCCGTCGAGGAACTTCTTGGCGCGCGGCACGTCGTCCTCGCTCAGATGCTCGATGATGACCGGGATGTTCGGGTGCTTTTCGGCAAGGCGCTGCAGATAGAGATCGTAGTTGAGCGAGCCGAGGCCCGGAGCCGGCAGTTCGATCTCGCCGACGCCGCGGAAGGTGTGGCTTTCGAGCGCGTCCGCATCGCCGATGTCGGCATGCTTTTCGGTCTTGTCATCGCCCGAGCGCTTCACATCCTTGGCGTGCGCGATCTTGATCTTGTCCGTCAGCGTGTCGAACACCTGATCAAGGATCTGGTCCATGCGATCGATGTTGTGGGTCTCGAAATAGTTGGTCGGGTCCATCAGGAGGCCGAGGCCCGGATGGTCGACCTGGGCGAACATCTTCACCGTCTCCTCAACCGAGCCGACGACATTGTTCACATAGGTTTCGAGCAGGAACACCGCGCCATGGTCGTAGGCGGTCTGCGAGAGGTCCGCGATGATCTTGCGGCATTCCTCAAAACCTTCCTCGGTCTTGTTCTTCTCGTGGTGAACCCAGTCCGATTCAGTGTTGTAGGTGCCCGTCTCCGAGATGACGTAAGGCGTGCCGAAGTGGCGCGCGTTGCGGATGATCTCCTTGAGATAGCCAACGCGTTTGTCGCGCTCGGCTTTGTCGGGATGAATGATGTTGGTGTAGCCGGAGATGCAGCAGATCGGCAGGTGATGGTCGCGGAACGTGTCGCGCACCTTCCTGGCCTTTTCCTTCGTGATCTGCCCCGCCGACAGATCAACATCCTTGAAATGAAGGTCGAGCTGGACGGTGTTGAAATCCAGCGCGCGGATCTTCTTGGCTGTCTCTTCGAGGCCGTAGGGGAAATACCCCGTGAAAATACCGGCTTGCATCATGGTGTAATTCCTCCCTTGGAAACTCAGTCGATTGCGATTTCGGAAAGCCGGACCGTGCGGCGCTCCGTGATGGAGCGGTAACCGGCCTCGATCAGGGCCATGGTCTTCACATTGTCGGCGACGGTGAGCGCGGGGGCTTCGCCCGATTTCAGCGCGTGCTGGAGCTGCTCCATCACGCCGATAAAGGCATGCGGGAACCACATCGTCTCCCAGCTCGGCGAGACCCACTCGCCGCCCGTCGTCCTGGCCGATGCATAGCTGAGCGTGGACGCAGCACCCGTTGGCCAGCCGATCGTTCCCTTGGCCGTGCCGAGCGTGCCTTCGACACGCCAGGTGATGTGCTGGTCGTCCTTGTAGCCCTCCTGGCGCGGACCGGACCAGACATCTTCCAGCGATAGAGCGAGCACGCCGGAGGGAAAGCGCAGCGTCGAAACGACGATGCCGTCCGAATGATCGAATGTCGTGCGCGGATCCTTGCGCGTCAGCGTGGTGATCTCATCGGGGTCACCGAACAGGAAGCGCAGCGCATCGAGATGATGCACGCTCATATTGGAAAGCGTCAGCCGGTCGTATTCCTCGAGGAAACCCTGCCAGTGCGGGATCGCATGCATGTCGATCTGCGCGAAAACGATCTCGCCGAGCGCGCCCTGATCGATGATCTGCTTGAGCACGCGCATCGACTGGTCGTAGCGCATGTTCTGGTTGACGGAGAGGATCTTGCCCGCCGCCTTGGCCTCGTCGCGCAAGGCCTTTGCCTCGTCGAGCGACAACGCCAGCGGCTTCTGCGCAAGGATCGCCTTCACATGCGGCTGCTTCAGCGCATGGCGGATGAGCGCCGGCTGCTGGTCGGGCGGGAAGGCCAGATCGATGATCTCGACCTGCGCATCCTCAATCAATTTCTCAGGCGTTTCATGGACGGTCGGAATGCCCCAGCGGTCGGCGACCTTCTGCGCGTTCGCTTTGGTGCGCGAGGCAATGGCAACGACCGGGAAACCCGCCTCCTTATAGGCGGCGAGATGGCACTCGGCCATGATCATACCGGCGCCGATGCACCCGATCCTGAATTCTTTTGCGCGGACTTTGACGTCCGGCTCGAACCCGCCATTCGTTGCGCCATTGGCATCCATTCGATCCTCCCCCTCTATTTTTCCTGCGGCCTGACTCATCGCTGAAGCGCGCTCCCATCGCTTGCGAAACGGTGGACGCGGGCTGCCTCGCAAGACAGCGCGACCATCGCGTCGGGCCGGATATCGGGCTGGCCACGCACCAAGGCACGCACCCGCGACGACCCGGCATCGACCGTCACCACCGTATAGCCGCCCAGTGGCTCGACCTCGTAGACCTTGGACGGCGGCGTAGCCGCACTCTCGCTCCAGGCGGCGACCTTGATATCTTCGGGCCGCAGGCCCACTTCGGCAATCTCGCCACCTCCGGCAAGGCCGGGCACCGCGATCGCGCCGCCGGCGACGGCGATCGCACCGGCGCGGGCTTGCGACGGCAGGATGTTCATCATCGGCGAACCGAGCAGCCGCGCGACATAGACACTCGCCGGTCGGTCATAGATACCGCGCGGCGTGTCGATCTGGCGGATCGTGCCGGCTTCCAGAATGGCCATGCGGTCGGCGACCGACATCGCCTCTTCCTGGTCGTGCGTGACATAGATCAGCGTCTTGCAGAGTTCGCGCTGGATGCGCTTCAGCTCGACGCGGGTCTCCTCGCGCAACCGCGCATCGAGTGCGGAGATCGGATCGTCCATCAGATAGGCGACCGGATCGCGGACGAGGGCACGGGCGATCGCCACGCGCTGGCGCTCGCCCCCGGAAAGCTGTGCCGGCGGCTTGTGCAGGATGTGGCGGATATGGAGTTTTTCGCAAACCTCATCGAGCTTGCGAACGATCTCAGCCTCGGGAACACGCCGCTCGGCCAGCGGAAAACGAATGTTTTCCGCTGCGCTCAGATGCGGGAAAAGCGCGAGGTTCTGGAACACCATCGCCACGTTGCGCTCGGCCGGCGTGATGCGGTTGACCGGACGCCCGTCGATAAGGATCTCGCCTGCGTCCGGCGTCTCGAGCCCGAGGATCAGGCGCAGGATGGTCGACTTGCCCGACAGCGGCGGGCCGAAGAAGCAGAAGAATTCATTGTCCTCGACCGTGAAGCTGGCGTTGGACAACGCGACCGTCTCGCCATAGCGCTTGGACACATTGCGGAATGCGATCTCAGCCATGACGACCTCCGACAGCCTTGCCGGTTGCAACGTCGAAGATGCGCACGGAGGCTGCATCGGGGGCGAGCACCATCGTCTCGCCCACCGCGACGCGCAAATCATTGTCGAAGACTGCCTTCACCGCGCCGCCACCCTGCCCCAGATGCACGATGGTACGCGCACCGATGCGTTCGACGAAAGTGACCGGAAGCACCAAACCTTTGCCATCTTCGGCAACAGTCGCCTGCTCGGGCCGGAAACCGTAGAGCACCTCGGCATTGGAGCGACGCAGCGCGTCGGCGAGACGATCGGGCAGCGGCGGCGTGACGCCGAGCGGCCCCAGATCGACGACCAGCCCGCGATCGCTTTCGGCGGGGCGGCCGGGGATCAGGTTCATGCCCGGCGCGCCTATGAACTTCGCGACGAAGACATTGGCGGGGTTGTTATAGACCTCGATCGGCGTGCCCACTTGCTGCAGCACGCCGTGGTCCATCACCGCGATGCGGTCGGCCATCGTCATCGCTTCGAGCTGATCATGCGTGACATAGACCATAGTCTGCCTGAATTCGCGCTGGAGGTGCTTGAGTTCGGTGCGCATGACCGCCCGGAAAGCCGCGTCGACATTCGACAGCGGTTCGTCGAGCAGGAAGATCGCGGGCTCCATGATGGCCGAGCGCCCGATCGCTACACGCTGAAGGATGTTGACCGAGAGACGGTCGGCGCGGCGATCGAGTAGCGGCGTCAATTGCAGCAACTCGGCAATGGCGCCGACGCGGCGGTCGATCTCGGCCTTCGGCCTGCCATGCATCCTCGGCCCGTAGGCGAGGTTCTGGCGAACCGTCATGTGCGTGAAGATCGCATAGTTCTGAAAGACGAAACCGACGCCGCGGCGCCCCATCGGCACGCCAGACATGTCGCGGTCACCGAAGAGGATGCGCCCTTCGGTCGGCTCCTCCATGCCTGCAATCATGTTCATCGTCGTCGACTTGCCGCAGCCGGAAGGACCAAGCAGGGCCATGAACTCGCCGTCGGCGATTTCGAGGTCCATGGTTTTCAGCGCGGTGAAATTGCCGAACGTCTTAACCAGGTTCTGGAGATGAATCGCGCTCATGCCCGCACCTCGCGCGCTGCGGCCATGCATTTCATGGCAAAGACCGTGGCGATGGAGAGGACAATGAGGATGGCGAGTGCGATGGCCGCGACATAACCCCAGATCAGGTCCTGCGTGGTCACCTTGTAGATGTAGACGGAGATCGTCTCGGTCGCGACGCCTGGGCCGCCGCCGGTCATGATGTAGAGCGTGTCGAAGATCTTGAAGTTCTCGATCACCCGGATCGCCAGCGCGATGATGATGATCGTCTTCATCTTCGGCAGCACGATGGTGGTGAAGCGCCGCCATGGATTGGCGCCAAGCAATGTCGCGGCCTTGATCTGATCCTGCGGCACGCCGACAAGGCCGGCGAGCAGGATCAGGAACATCAGCGGCGTCCACTGCCAGATATCGGCGATCATGACTGCAATCAGCGCCAGCGTCGGATCGGACAGCCATGCGATGGCAACACGCGTGCCAGCCAGCGTCGAGAGAATGTCGTTCAGCGGGCCGCCCGACTGGAACAGCATGAAGAACATGTAGCCGGCCACCGCAGGCACCACCATCATCGGCATCAGCAGGATGGAATAGAAGAAACGCTTGCCGGGAAAGTCGTCGGCAAAGAGCGTTGCCAAAGCGAGCCCGAGTAGGAACTCGGCTGGCACGCACACGACCATGACCACGGCAGTGCGCCAGAGCGCACCCCAGAAGCGGTTGTCTGATGCGAGATCGGAATAATTGGCAAAGCCGTTCCACAGCTCCCAGGCGCTCCACCAGTTCAGGCCGGAGAGCGGCGACCAGTCGGTCAGGCTGATATAGAGCTGCATCAAAAGCGGGAACACCGCGATGAACAGCACAAGAATTTGCGCGGGCAGCGTCAGCCGGAAGCCAAGCCGTGTAGACTCGTCGCGCGTGCTGGCTGCAGCCCCCGGCATCGACTTCGCCATGGCAGCCTCCGATACAGTCAAGGCGCTCATTGCTTCAGCGCTCCGAAGGTGAGCCCGCGCACGAGATGCCGCTGGATGGCGATGCCCATGATGACCGGCGGGATGGCGGCGATAAGACCCAGCGCTGCCTTGGCGCCGTAGAGCTGGCCCGTCATCGAGGAAGACAGCGAGGCCATGTAAACTGGGACTGTCACCCATTCGCGCGTCGTCAGCAGAAGCGCGATCAGATAGTCCGACCAGTTCAGGATGAAGACGAAGAGCGCAGCGGATGCGAGCGGCGCGCGCATCATCGGCAGTGTGATTTTGGTAAAGACGCGCCAGCGCGAGCAGCCCTCGACCAGCCCCGCTTCCTCGATCTCGCGCGGCATGTCGTCGAAGAAGGTCTTCATCAGCCAGAAGGCGAAGGGCAGCGTGACGATGCCGTAGACCAATGCCAGACCCCACCATGTGTCGGTGAGGTTGAGGAAGGCCCACATGATCATGACCGGGATCATGACGGCCATTGGCGGGAAGAGACGAAGCTGCGTCAGCGCCAGCGGCAGGTTCTGGCCCGAACCGAAACGCGAGAGCCCGTAGGCTGCGGCCGTGCCGGCCGTCATGGCAATCAGCGTGCCGAACGTCGCAGATAGGAGCGAGGATAGAATGGGCTTCAGCGCGGTTCGGTCGAGCGCGACGATGAGGCTGGAATCCGACTCGCCGAAGATGAAGCGGAAATTGGAGAGCGTCGGCTCCTTCGGCCACCAGGTGAGATCCGCACCCGTCGCGGACCACTCGCCGATCGGCTTGAACGCCATGGACACCATCCACAGGATGGGTACCAGGGTCACGCCAAGCGCCAGCAGGATCGCGGCATAGCGGAAGATTTCGAAAGGGACTGAACGCTTCATCTTGCAGTTTCGCTGGAGTGGCTTGTTGCTGAGAGGGAGGAACCTTCGTACCTCCCCCTCATTGGTTCGGCTTGGGAGGATCAGCCGATCGCATCCGTAATTGTCGGCCAGGCCTCCTTGTTGGTCTTGATCGCCTCGAGAAGCTTGTCCTCGCCGGTACGGCGGGCGATGCGCTTCCATTCGCGCTCGGTGTCTGCCATGGCCTGTTCGGGTGTCTTCGCCTTGGTGCATGCGGCGACAAGATTTTCGTCGAGTGCATTGTGGAAGGCGGTCGCGCCCGGGTAGTTGATCGAAGGCACGGTGCGCGCCACCGTCTCCCTCACGACGTCCATGTGGTAGTCATGATAGGTCTGACGCACCAGCGGATCGGCAAAGTCCGACAGGCGGAACGGATCGAAATAGCCGCCCGGGTTCGCAGTCATCCAGGCATAGATGCGGGCCGAGCCGACCCACTGCAGGAAGAGGTAGCAGAGCTCCGGATTCTTTGCCTGTGACGAGACAGAGGCCGACAGGTTGAGCCACAAGACCGAGCGGCTGATCAGCTTGCCGTCGACCTCGCGGCCGGGGGGCAGCATGGAACCGATCTTGCCGGTAACCTTCGAGTCCTTGTTGCCCGGGTTGTCGAGGAATTTCGGCAGGTTCGAGAAGGCACAGGTCATGGCAGCGCCGCCATTGGCGAAATTGCCGTACTGTTCCGGCCAGCCCCAGGATACGGCGTCCGGCGACTTATAGGCCAGGGAGTCGACATATTCCTTTGTCGCAATGATTCCGGCTTCGGTATTGATCAAGGGAGCGCCGGCATCATCGAACAGGAACTGGTTCGGATTGCCCATCGAAACATAGCGCTGATACCAGTTGGTATAGCCCCAGCCCTGGTTGCGGATATCCGTCGAGCCGAGCAGGCCTTTGTCCGGCCGATGGAAGAACGTCCCGATCTCGTCAAGTTGCTTCCACGTCTTCGGCGGCGCAAGGTCGTAGCCGTATTTGTCCTTGAATGCCTTCTTCTCGGCTTCGTCGGAGAAGAGGTCGGTGCGATAGACCCAGGTCTGGAAATCGCCGTCAAGCGACACGCCGTAGGTCGAGCCACGATACTGGTTGAGCAGCGAGACGCCCTTGGCGCCATTGACGTAACCGGTCTTGGGATCGTCCCACTCCGGCTTGTGCTTGGCGACGAAATCGTCGAGCTTCAGGATGCCGCCGGTCTCGGCCAGGTCGCCGAGACGGTTCCATTCCACGGCATAAATGTCATAGGCCCCACCCTTGGTGGAGATGTCCTGCATCGTTTTGGTGAATTCCTGGCCATTCGGAACGCCGATGATCTCCAGCGTGATGCCTGTCTCCTTCTCCCAAAGCTCCTTGATGGACGGTGCGCCCGCTGGAAACGGCTGTGTGAGTTGCCCGATGGAACCATCTGAAAGACCGAGCACGATTTTGTCGGCGCCGGCTGCCTTCAGCGCCTTGGCTGCCTCGACCGCCCTGCCCTCGGGGGTATCGGCTCCATACTGATAGCGTTCCGCGCCGTCGAAACCCGTCGGGCCGCCGATCATCCCCGGCGAAAGCGCGTCCGCCGCATAGGCGCGGCCTGGACGAATGAACTTCGGTGCAATTCCCACCGCACTCACCCACAGTGCGGCCTTCCCCCCAGACGCAAGCAAGCCGCGTCGCGAAATGCGAACCATATCTGACATTGATTTTCCTCCCAGTGGACCATGCCGGGCCCAATATGATGATTATTGACGTTCACAAATGATGATGTCAACATCAAATCAAATCATAACACATCATATCTAGGGTCGAGATCAAAACCAATGCGGAATCAGTCACCTCCCGCATCGCAACATCTGCGCTTCGCAGTCGCAATGATGTCTTTTGATGCACCTCACCGATTGCGTTTTGCACTTCGTTCGACGGCAAAACGCCGCGCATCGCTTGCAAGCACAGCCAGTGCGGCTACATCAATTTCAATCAGATTCGCCCATCGCCAGGGTGGTGAAGCAGGGAAGTGACATGCGTTCAACCCTCATAGACGTTGCCCGGGAGGCGGGTGTTTCCGCAGCGACGGTGGACCGTGTCCTGAACAATCGTCCTGGTGTACGTGTGCGGACGCGTGAGATCGTCTTCGATACGGCACGCAGGCTGGGCTACATCGCCGAGGGCAAGGCTGCGTCGCCCCACACCGCAGCAGACACAATCCGCCTAGACTTCGTGCTGCCGGTGGGTACGAACACCTTCATTCGGAAACTGAACGAGCAGTTGGGCAGTCAGGCCGCTCTCCGGCCGGACCTTGACGTGCGTATTCACGCAATCGAAGGCTTCAATCCCGACACGCTCGCCCAGACGCTGCGCGATCTGCACGGGAATACTCAAGGCATTGGCCTTATTGCCCTCGACCACCCGACGGTACGCGAGGCAATTCGCGAATTGTCAGCCAACAATATCAAGGTCGTGACACTGGCGACCGACATTTTGCACGTGCCGCGCGTCGCCTATGTCGGGATCGACAATCGGCAGGCGGGACGTCTTGCCGGACATGTCGTCGGACGCTTGCTGGGGACGGACGCACCCGGAAAGGTCGCCATGTTCGCGGGCTCCCTCTCCTATCGTGGCCATCAGGAGCGCGAGATGGGCTTTCGCCACATCCTCGCCGAGGAGTTTTCAAAGCTCGAGATCGTGGAACTGCGCGAAATGGGTGACGACCGCGAGCGCGCTTACTCAGAAGCCTCGGCTTTGCTCGACCGCCACCGCGACCTTGCCGCGATCTATAATATCGGTGCCGGCAATCAGGGCATTGCCCAGGCAATGCGCGAGCATAACAAAGAGGGTGAGATCGTCTTCATCGGCCATGAACTGACCGAAGGCACGAAGCGGTTTCTCCTTGACGGCACAATGGATGCAGTGATCGACCAGAACCCCCGCGTTGAAGCTCGCGAGGCACTGAACATCCTGACCCATTCTGTCCGGGAATTGCCTTATGAAGGCCACCCTCCACGCCTGCACCTGATCCTCAAGGAAAACATTCCCGAAGTTTGACCTCTTCCAGCAAGCTGCATCTGGCCAGCGACGGAAGACCCGTGCGAGCCTGCTGCTTATTTCTGCGTGTCGGCGCGCAAATAAGCCACGCACAGACAACAGGACTTTTTGAAGGGAGAGAGGATGGGTCGCAATACATTCGCCCGCAGCGTATCGCCCTTGTCGTAGGCAGCACGGCCAGGAACGGCAGCCCTGCCGCATCTCTTGACAGGGCCCACCAGATGGACATACAACTCCACCCTAATCGTTTATGTAGCCTCAATCGGCCAACATAAACGATTATGTGTTGGGAGGATTAAAGAGTGCCGAAGTCGACCATGCGCGATGTCAGTCGTGCGACAGGTCTTTCAATGTTCACGGTGTCCCGCGCGCTGAGCGGTGCCGAGGGCGTGTCCGACGGCAGCCGCGAGCAGGTCCTCAAGGTGGCCCGGGAGCTGGGCTACATTCCCAACCGTGCTGCCCAGGAGTTGCGGCGGGCAAGCCGGGATTCCGTGGCGGTGATCACCGGCAGCACCTCCAATTCTTATTATCTCGACTTGATGGCAGGCATCCAGCAGGCCCTCCGCCCCTCCAATTGGACCGTCGTCGTGGGCGATATGGCGGTGGACGGCATCTATGACGCACGCCTGGAGGATCGGATGATCCGGCGGTTGATCGAGTCCCGCACCGCGGGGGTGATCTCCACCCTGACGCTGAGCTCCGAAAATACCAGGCTGCTGGCGAAATGGGACATACCGCTGGTCTTCGTCGACTCTGCTCCTCCAGCCGATGCTGCGGATTTCCCTAGCGTTACTACCGACAACTATAATGCCAGTCTGCTTGTCGGGCGACACCTTGCAGATCACGGCTATAAGGATTGGGTGTTTCTCGTCTATCCGGCCAAATGGTCCACGCGGTTCGACCGCGAACGGGGGATCCGGGATGCCGCCCGTCTGCACGGAGCGCGCGTCGACATTCTCGAAAGTGAAAACGACGCTGCCTCGGCCTACACAACACTGGCCACCTATCTGGACAACGTGGAAAAGGCACCGCGCGTGCTCATCGCCGGCAACAACCCTTTACTCCTTGGTGCGCTCAATCTCCTGCGCGAAAGAGGCGTCAGCATCCCCTCCCAGATGGCACTGCTCGGCTTCGACGAGTTTGCCTGGGCTCCGCTCATCGACCCGCCGCTGACCGTCCTGAACGAGCATAGCGAGCAGATCGGAAGGCTGGCGGCGACAACGCTTGCAAGGATCATAAACGGACAGGTCGAGGCCGAAAAGCAAGGCAAACCCGCAAGTCCATCCTATCGGCCGGAAGACAAGCAACAGGTCGCGGCAAGATTGATCGTGAGGAAGTCATGCGGATGTGAATTCTCCCATGACGAACCCCGATCCGGAGTTTCTCTGGCATGACCATCAGCAACTGACAGCGAAAGGCATCGACATTCTTACATCCTGCGTCGAGCAACCTAAACGATTATGAACCGGACCTCTTCTCGCTTGAGGTCAACCTATCCGCGGTGATGTTCGCGGAAAACGCAACGAGGTAAGACCGGGCCGCCGCGTCACGACGGCTCGCGAACCAAGGAGGAAAACCATGAAATTCACTTCGTACTCACGTTTCGCAGTAGCCGCATCCGCAGTGGCCATCGCCGCCATGACGTGTTTTTCTGCGGCACATGCGCAATCGGCTCCAACCAAGATCGAGAAGATTGGGCTGATGGTGCAAGACATGTCCAACCCCTTTTTCGCCGCTATGACCAAAGGGGCTGAGGACGCGGCCAAGGCGATCGGAGCGACAGTCAACACGCAGGACGCGCAGCTCGACCTTGCAAACCAGAATACCCAGATCGACGCCTTCATCCAGCAGGGCGTCAACCTGATCGTCATCTCCGCCGTGGACGAGGCTGGCATAGAGCCGGCCATAGCGCGAGCCAAGGAAGCCGGCATCATCGTAATCGCCGTCGATACGCCGGCCAAGGGCGCCGACGCCGTCATCATGACCGACGCCGTGCAGGCGGGCGAGAAGTCCTGCGAATATCTCTTCTCGCAGATGGGCGGCAAGGGCCAGGTTCTTCTCGTTGACGGCACGCCGATCCAGACCATCATCGACCGCATCACTGGCTGCAAGAATGTCGCCAAGAACTACCCCGACATCAAGATCGTCGGCCAGCAGGCATCCAAGAACGACCGCGCCTCGGGCCTGGCCGTAACCACGGACATGTTGACTGCCAATCCTGACGTGACCGGTATCTTCGGCATGAACGATCCCTCTGCACTCGGCGCGGTGCTCGCCGTGGAACAGGCTGGCAAGACCGGCCAGATCAAGGTGACGGGCGTTGATGGAAGCCCCGAGGCGGTCGCCGAGCTGAAGCGTGAAGGTTCGCCGTTCATCGGAACCGCCACACAGAACCCGGCCGAGATGGTGCGAGAAGCAGTCAAGGTCGCCCAGGAAATGGTTGCCAACAATCCTCCCAAGGAAAAGACCATCCTCATCCCCAGCGTGCTGGTATCGCGCGACAACGTCGCCCAATACGCAGGCTGGTAAAAGGAGCGGTTAGACCGCGGCAACCCATGCGCGGTGGGCGTTCATCCGCCCGCCGCGCAATGAAACACGAGGCTCCCTAATGACGGATATGGCGAAAGCGCCGCTGCTGAGACTGGAGAATGTGACCAAGCGCTTCGGCGCCACGCTCGCTCTCAACGACGTGCGCTTCGATCTGCGCGCTGGCGAGGTTCACGCGCTGATGGGGGAAAACGGCGCGGGCAAATCCACGCTGATGAAAATCCTCGCCGGCAATGTGCAGCGCGACGACGGCACGATCCTGCTGGACGGCAAGGAGATCGATATCCGCTCACCGCGCGACGCTCGCGCGCACGGTATCGCCATTATCCATCAGGAGCTCAATACGGTTCCAGCCATGACGGTCGCGGAAAACCTGTCACTCGGCCAGGAGCCTCGAAATCGGCTCGGTATGCTCGATCGCAAGCGTGTTCTTGCCGAGGCGCGGGAGAAGCTCGCACGGATCGGCGCCGCCATCGATCCCGGTCGCCCGCTGGGCTCACTCAGCGTGGGCATGCAGCAGATGGTGGAAATCGCGCGCGCGGTCAGTGAGGACGCCCGCGTCCTTGTGCTGGATGAACCGACCGCAGCCCTGTCGCGCGCCGAGGCCCAGCAACTTTATCGGCTCATCGAGCAGATGCGAGCGGCAGGCGTGGGCCTCATCTACATCTCCCACCGGATGGAAGAGGTCTGGCAACTCGCCGATCGCGTCACCGTTTTCCGGGACGGCACCTATGTCGGCACCGGCGAAATGGCCGAGCTCAGTCCGGCCGATGTCGTGCGCATGATGGTCGGGCGGCCGGTCGCCGACCTTTATCATCACGAGAAGCGCACGCCAGGAGAGGTCGTGCTCGACGTTTCCGGTCTCAGTGGCGAGCAAGTTGGCCCGGTCGACTTCCAAGTTCACGCGGGCGAAGTCGTGTGCATGGCGGGCCTGATCGGCTCAGGCCGCACTGAAGTCGGCAGGCTGCTTTTCGGGGCCGATCGGCGCACGGGCGGAACCGTGCGGATCGGCAGCCGCCCGAGCCAGCCGGTCGACCCTTTCGCCGCGATTGCGGACGGCATCGGCATGGTGCCGGAGAACCGTAAGGAGCAAGGACTGTTCCTCGGTCATTCCGTCGAGGACAACATCGCGATCAGTTCGCTCGACCGCTTTGTAACTGCAGGCGTGGTGCGCCGGAGCGAAGCGCGGAACGCCGTCAAGAAGCAGATGCAGCGGTTGCACCTGCGCCTCAGTGCTCTCGACCTGCCTGTAAAAGCGCTTTCCGGCGGCAATCAGCAAAAGGCCGCGCTTGCGCGCTGGCTGATGCGCGATTCCAAGGTCCTCATTCTGGACGAGCCGACACGCGGCGTCGATATCGGTGCCAAGCACGAGATTTACGAAGTCATCAACGCGCTGGCCCGCGCCGGCAAGGCCATCCTGGTCATCTCCTCGGACCTGCCGGAAGCCATCGGGATCAGTGATCGACTGCTCGTGATGCGCGAGGGCCGCATCGTGCACGAGATGCGGTCCGAAACTGCAACCGAGGAAGACGTGATGTTCCACGCAACCGGCACGGCGGCGCAGAACACTCCGGACGGCAATGGAGCAAGACAGTGACCAAAGACAGCGAACTTACCGCGCGGGGCACCACAGAAACCCCCAGCGAACCCTTCGACTTCGCCAAATGGTGGGACCGCGTCGGCATTCTGGTCGTGCTGCTCGCTCTGGTGATCCTGATGGCGATCATCGCGCCCAATTTTGCCCGGGTCGACAATCTGCTCAACATCGCGCGTTCGATATCCGTCAATGCTATCCTGGCAGCGGGCCTGACCTTCGTGATCCTGACTGCAGGCATTGACCTTTCGGTCGGATCGATCGTCGCCGTTTCCGGGGTTGTCGCAGTCATTGCAGCGATCGCCGGCTGGCCCGCGCCGGCGGCAATTCTTGCTGGCATGGCCGCTGGGGCTGCCTGCGGGCTCGTCAATGGAACGCTGACCGCCTATCTCGCACTGGCCCCCTTCATCGTCACATTGGGTACGATGACCTTCCTGCGCGGCCTTGCCTATACGATCACGGCTGGCCAGCCCATCGTGTCGAGCGACCTCAACTTCCGCAACGTCGGAAACGGCTATCTTGCCGGCATACCCGTTCCAGTGCTCATCATGATCGTCGTCTATGTGATCGCATGGTTCATCCTGGAGCGCACGCGGTATGGGCGGCATGTCTATGCGGTAGGCGGCAATCCGGAAGCGGCAAAGCTGGCGGGTGTCCGCGTGAACCGGGTCACCACCTCCGTCTACGTCATAGCGGGTGCCTGTGCCGGCCTGGCGGGTGTGATCTTCGCCGCCCGCGTCATCTCGGCCCAGCCGACGGCAGGCACCGGCTATGAGCTCGACGCCATCGCAGCCGTGGTGCTGGGCGGCACGAGCCTGGCAGGCGGCCGTGGCCGCATTGTCGGAACCTTGATCGGATCGGTCATTCTCGGCGTGCTCAGCACCGGCCTTATCCTGATGAACGTACCGTTCTTTACCCAGCTCCTCATCAAGGGCGTCGTGATCATCCTTGCCGTTGCGATCGACAGCCTCAAGCAGCGTTCGTTCAAATTCCGCACGGCACCGAAGGCCGCATCCGAAACCACGCGACGCTAGCACTTCCACCCGCATTCCTTCGGCCGAACTGCCGCAGGCGACTTGCGGCCTGTGCAAAGATTACTCTGTTGGAGACGCCTCCCCCATGACCTTCACCGTTGAAATAAATGATCCTCTGCCGGGTACGCGGAACCACGAGCCAATCACGTTCACGGTCGAGGGGGATTTGCACGAGCCGCTTTGGTGGGCGCTGCTGGATAGCGGAGAGCGCGTCCTCTGCCAGCGCCTCGATGCCGGGTCCGGGGAAGGCCGCACCGCCTTTGTGGTCGTGCTCAGCTTCACCGGGTCGGCCCGGCTGACGCTTGAGGCGCCGTGCCTGGATACGCCGGCCGACGGCATCAAGGTACTGACCGGCAAGGAAGCCGACTGCTTCGTCCGCCTCGACACGGGCGCGTTCGACCTGGAGCTTTGCTCCGGCACCGCGCAAGGATTGGGCTCCTCGAAATGGGGAATCCGCCATTTCCGCGCAACGTCCGACGGCTTCGAGCTGCTGCCGTCGGGCAACAATGCCATTGGCGGCTTCTATGGCCCTTTCTTCACGCCTGAGAATGGGCTGATCAATCCGCCCGAGCACACAACCGTTCACATCGAGGTGGTCGAGCGCGGGCCTGTTTTGCATCATTACCGCATGCATGGAACGATCCCGGATGGCTTGCTTGAGGAGCTGAAAGGCAAGAGCTTCACGATCGACTGGCGCTTCACCCACAACACGCCCTTCTTTCAACGCAAATATCAGGTGGACGACTTCCAGACCGTGATCAACGGCCGCTCGGTCACCAGCAAGATCACGGTCGGTGACGAATTCGAGGGCGGCCCGGGCAAGCTCGTCTTCGACCGTTTCGCAGCCTATGGTGGCACCCGCTACCGTGCCGGCGACCCCTATGCCGGCGAACTGGTTGCCATGGTTGCAGATACAGTGGCCAATTCGGCCAACGAAGGTCCGAAGTTCGAGGAGTTCCGCACCCAGCTGGCCGATATCGAGGCCGCTCATTGGGACCTCTACTGGCGTCTCTTCTGCGCCTGGGAAGGCGTGCTCGGCGAGGATGAGCTGCGCGAACGTCTGTCGCGGGTTCGGGCAGCGGCTCATGTCAAAGCGGATTTGAATGATCGCCCCTGGATACTCACCGAGGAGCCCGTCGACGTCTCGGCCGTGCCCCACGAGACAATATTCCCGGGGCCGGCCACCAAGACCGTGGAGTTCGACCAGACTTCCGGGCGGGCGATGATATGGTGGACTTCGCAAGCGTCCGGCGCCTTCCAGATCGTGCAGCGCCGCCAGTCCGGATGGGTCAACTGGGGCTCGAACGGCGAAAACGAGTGCCCTGAACTCCCCGTCGGGGTGGATATCAAGACAGCCTACGGGCCGTTCGCCGACCGCTGGAAGGTGGTTGCAGACCAGTTGGAAAGTCCACCGGCCGTCACCGTTACCTGACCTTGCGTTATGTTCCTGCCTTACAGCCGGATTATGGGGTATTCAGGCAATTGAAATATGGACACCTCCGGCTTATGACCCGGAGGTGTCCTCTCCGCATCCAGAAAGCTGACCTGCATGACGTCCAGAAGTTTCGTCGTTACCACCGCCTGCGAGAACCGCCCCGGCATTGTGGCCGCCTTGTCGACAGCAATTTTCGAGCTGTCGGGAAACATTCTCGAGGCCCAGCAGTTTGACGATACCGAGACGGGCCGGTTCTTCGCTCGCATCGTCTTCGATGCCACAAGGGACCTGGATGAGGACGCGATCTCGTCCCACCTTGCACCCATCGTGGAGCGTTTTTCGATGGATGCCCAGGTTCGCGAACGAGGCCGCCGGCGGCGTGTTCTTTTGCTGGCATCCCGCTTCGACCATTGTCTCGGCGATCTGCTTTATCGCTGGCGCACCGGCGAACTCGAAATGGATATTGTCGGCATCGGCTCCAACTATCCCCGTGAGACCTATGCCCATGTCATGATGGGGGATGTTCCCTTCCACCATCTGCCGATCACGCCGGCAACGAAAGCGCAGCAGGAAGAGCAGCTTTATGCTCTGGTGAAAGAAAGCAGAGCCGATCTGGTCGTGCTTGCCCGCTACATGCAGATACTCTCCGACGATCTCTCGTCGAAGCTCTCAGGCATGTGCATCAACATACACCATTCATTCCTGCCGGGCTTCAAGGGCGCCAAACCCTATCACCAGGCCCATGAGCGCGGCGTGAAGCTGATCGGCGCGACCGCACATTATGTCACCACAGACCTCGATGAAGGTCCGATCATCGAGCAGGACGTCGAGCGCGTAAGCCACCGCGATACACCCGAGGACCTGGTGCGCAAGGGCCGCGACATCGAGCGTCGGGTTCTGGCACGGGCGGTACGATACCATCTCTCCGACCGCGTTCTCATCAACGGTTCCAAGACCGTCGTGTTTCCCGAATAAGGCTGTGCTGAGCCATGCTCCCTCCCAAGGGAGACATGTTTTCAATGCACACAGCTGATACAACACGGAGACATAGAAAGGCGCAACCTGATTTCGCCGGGAGGAGGATCATGTCTGACAGCAAGCGGCCGCTGGTCATCAGCGCCCCCGAACCGCGTACGCTCGACCTGATCTTCACGCCGTCGGCGCGGAAGATCTTCGGAGACCGGTACGAAATCTTGGAGGCCGAGGCCGCGCAAGTCGATCGCCTGCCGGATGCCATTCTGGAGCAGGCGCGCTACATCGTTGGCCAGCCGCCATTGTCGCGGCCGACGCTGGAGAAAATGCGCTCCCTGCGATGCATCTTCAACGTCGAAAGCAACCTGTTCAACAATATGCCCTATGACTTTCTGTTCGAGCGGGGCATCCATGTCGTGACGACCGGCGCGGTTTTCGCCGAACCGGTGGCGGAACTGGGTCTGGCGATGGCGCTGAATCTTGCCCGCGGTATCGTCGATGCGGATATCGACTTCCGTGCAGGTAGGGAACTCTGGGGCGGCGATGGCAACAGAAAGGCACGGCTGCTCTCGGGATCGGATGTCGGCATCATCGGCTTCGGCGATCTCGGCAAGGCGCTCAACCGGGTGCTGTCCGGCTTCAGGACGCGCACAAAGGTTTTCGACCCCTGGATGCCACCATCGATCCTGATCGAGCATGGCGTTCAGCCGGCTTCGCTGAGTGACGTGCTTTCGCAGAGCGATTTCGTTTTCATCGTCACTTCCGTGACCAGCGAGAATGAGGGGTTTCTCGGCACGGATGCTTTCGCCTCTATGCGGCCGGGTGCGGCCTTTATCCTGCTCAGCCGCGCCGGCGTTGTCGATTTTCCGGCACTGATGGAAGCGGTGCGAAGCGGTCATATCGTTGCTGCCAGCGATGTCTTTCCCGAGGAGCCGCTGGCCAGGGACCATCCTGTCCGCTCCCTGCCCGGCTTCCTCCGCTCCGCCCATCGCGCCGGCGCGCTCGATATTGCTTTCACCCGCATGGGCGACATGGTGCTGGAAGACATGGATCTCGTTGACCGTGGGCTGCCGCCGATGCGCAGCAAGCGCGCGGAACGCGAAACCGTTTCGCGCATGCGCTCCAAACCGGTCGACAAGAACTGAGGCTATTCGCTCTGCCGGAAGTTGCGGATGCGATCGAACAGAACGGCAAACACGATAGCACCGCCGATGAAGGTGCCCTGCCAGAAGGCGTTGATGCCGAGCAGACCGAGACTGTTGCGAATGATCTCGATCAGCGCCGCCCCGATGAGCGCTCCGAATGCGGTTCCGGCGCCACCTGCCAGATTGGCACCGCCGATAACGGCAGCCGCGATGACCTGCAGTTCCATTCCGGCGCCGATATTGGTGGTCACCGCGCCAAGCCAACCCGTTTGAATGATACCGGCAATGCCTGCCGACAGAGCTGAGATCATGTAGACGGCAACCTTGATCCTTTTCACGGGAACACCGGTAAGCGTTGCCGCATGCTCGTTGCCGCCGATGGCGAAGACGTAGCGGCCAAACCTGGTCCAGCGCAGTACGAAGCCGGTGATAAGCGCCAGAACGATCATGTAGAGGACAGGGTTGGCAATGCCTAACAGCCAGGCGCCGCCTCCCAGAGCCAATAGCTTTTCGTGATCGGGTCCGAACTCGAAGACGACGGTATTGTTGGATGCGACCATCGCCAGACTGCGGGCGATCGACAACATGCCAAGCGTAACCACGAATGGTGGAAAGCCGAGATAGGCGATCAATATGCCGTTGAATGCCCCGATCAGAAGCGCCGTGCCGATCGACGCTGCAATGCCGACCTCTATACTGTAACCGGCATGCATGACGACGGCCAGCACCATGCTGCACAGGCAAAGCACTGAACCCACGGAAAGATCGATGCCGCCGGTGATGATGACCAGCGTCATGCCGAGCGCGATAATCGCCACGAAAGTGACGTTGCGGGTGATGTTGTAGAGATTTTTCGTCGTGGCAAAGGAGTCGGTGGCGAAGGATAGGAAGATGCAGGCGAGGATGACCGCGATCAGCACCCAGAAAGTCTGGCTGCCGAGGATAGCTGCAAGCCAGCTCTGCTGCTTCTGCCCAATCGTCTGGTCAAGGGTGATAGCCATCGTCGACCTACGTTTCCTTCCGAGACCCAAGAACAGCGGCGATCACACCTGTTCGATTGCGCCGGTGATAAGTCCCGTCACTTCCTCAGGCGAACTCGCCCCGATCTGCTTGTCGGCAACTTTCCTGCCTCGCCGCATGACGATGACCCGGTCGGCAACGTCGAATACGTCCGGCATGCGATGGCTTATCAGAACAACCGCGATGCCCCGGTCGCGCAGGTGCCGGATCAGGTTCAGCACTTCCGCCACCTGACGCACCGAAATGGCCGCCGTCGGCTCGTCCATCAGCACGATCTTCGCTTCCGAAAGCATGGTGCGCGCGATCGCCACCGCCTGCCTCTGGCCACCCGACATCTGCCTGACGAGATCGCGCGGGCGCGTCTCGGACTTCAGCTCCCTGAATATTTCACCGGCGCGGCGGTACATTGCCTTGTAGTCGAGCACACGTAGCGGCCCGAAGCCGCGCCGCAATTCGCGTCCAAGAAAGACGTTGGCCGCAGCCGTCAGATTGTTGCAGAGCGCAAGATCCTGATGAACGATCTCGATACCATGCTGCCGCGCTTCTACCGGCCGATGCAATATGAGCTCAGCACCGTCCAGTTGCATGTTGCCGTGGCTCGGCCGGAAATTTCCGGCAATCATCTTGACCAGGGTTGACTTGCCGGCCCCGTTGTCGCCCATCAGGCCGACCACCTGGCCTGCCTCGATCGAAAACGAAACATCGTTGACCGCCTGGATGGCGCCGAAATGTTTGGAAATGTTGGTCAGTTCGAGAACCGCCACGCGCCTTCCAGCCTCCCGAAACCTGCAGGCTCGCCAGCGCTTTCAAGCGGCTGGTGTTTGACGCGGAGCCGTCGCGATCTCGCTTTCCCGGTCTCCTCCCAGGAGGGCGATAGCATGCATTTACGCAAAACAGCACCAAAGCGTCAATCAATTGTCTGATGAATCGAAGGGCGTAAGGCAGAAAGCTCATTTGTAGGACAAATAGCCGTTGACGCGCGAAGCACGCCGATATTAGCTGACCATACGAGGAAGAGCATGCCAAGGCTTGTCGCCGTCGCTTGGACAAGGCGTGAGCGTTATTTCCAGGCCTCGGCTCCACCTGAATATCAAGCGCATCGCCCATCGACTGCAAAGCTTGCAAGAAAATCAGATGCCGGCCGTACCGGCAGACTCAATACGATCTGGAAATGCTTATCGGCTCAGCCTGGCACTGCGGGCTTTCGAAAAGATCGTCGCACCGCCTGGCATCCGGTTTGATTTTGAGTAGCGGACACGCGGTGTCCGTCTTTTTCAAGGGAGGAACCAATGAGGAAGGCATTACTGCTCGCAACTGCCGTTCTGGCACTAAGTGCCGGACAGGCACTGGCCAAGAAACAGCTCGTCATCGTTGTGAAGGGTCTCGACAATCCATTCTTCGAGGCCATCAACCAGGGCTGCCAGAAGTGGAACAAGGAAAACGCGGACGCGGAATATGAGTGTTTCTATACCGGCCCCGCATCAACCTCAGACGAGGCCGGTGAAGCGCAGATCGTCCAGGACATGCTGGGCAAGGCAGATACCGCCGCGATTGCCATTTCACCGTCCAACGCCAAGCTGATCGCTCAGACCCTGAAGACTGCCAATCCGTCAGTTCCGGTCATGACGCTCGATGCCGATCTGGCTGCCGAAGACTCGGCGCTGCGCAAAACCTATCTCGGCACCGACAACTATCTGATGGGTGCGCGCATCGGCGACTACATCAAGAAGGCCAAGCCGAACGGCGGCAAGATCTGCACCATTGAAGGCAATCCTGGCGCCGACAACATCTTGCGCCGCGCACAGGGCATGCGCGATACACTCACCGGCCAGAAGGGCCTGACGGAACTGAAGGGCGAAGGCGGCTGGACTGAAGTCGCAGGCTGTCCGGTCTTCACAAATGACGACGGCGCCAAGGGTGTCCAGGCCATGACCGACATCCTCGCTGCAAATCCTGATCTGGATGCATTCGGCATTATGGGCGGTTGGCCGCTGTTCGGTGCGCCACAGCCCTATCGCGACCTATTCAAGCCCTTGGCCGACAAGATCGCCAGCAATGAATTCGCCATCGGCGCAGCCGACACCATCGGCGACGAGGTGGCAATTGCCAAGGAAGGCCTTGTCACGGCACTCGTCGGCCAGCGGCCGTTCGAGATGGGTTACAAGGCGCCGACAGTGATGATGGATCTGATTGCCGGCAAGCCGGTGGAAGACCCTGTTTTCACCGGCCTCGACGAGTGCACCAAGGACACGGTCGACACCTGCATTCAGAAGTAGCAGCACTCCGCTTCGGGCGTCTGTGTTCCAGATGCCCGAAATGCTGCTTTCTAAATCGCGGTCGTGCAGGGCTGCTTCAAGCCGGCTTTGACGGCGACAGGTCGACACCGTTGACGCTGCCGATATGCGTGGCCAGCATTGGAACGAACTGGTCGGCCTTGCCTGCCGCGGACGCGCCGGCAAAGGAGTTCTTGGCGGCATTGCCGAGCGGATTTGCCATGCCGACGGAATCAGCCATCGCTTCCAGATAGGTCATATCCTTCAAGGCGTTGGCGATGGAGAACTTATGAGCATCAGGGTCGCCTTCCAGCGTCCAGCGCATGAAGGTCTGATAGAAGCCGCAATCCATGCGTCCGTTGCGTATGACGCTGTCGAAGCGCGCTGGCGAAATACCCACCTTCTGCGCCAGCACCAACGCTTCGGCATAAAGCGCGGCGTAGCCGAGCGAAACGAAATTGTTCAAGAGCTTCATGCGATGGCCGTCGCCCGTTCCACCGATATGAACGACACGCCCCGCCCATGTGTCCAGCACCGGTTTCAGCCGCGCAAAAAGTTGGTCGGAAGCGCCGACCATCGTGTCCAGAGTGCCTTCCCAGGCCTCCTTCGGCGTACGGCTCAAAGGCGCATCGACATAGGCGACATCAAGCGCGGCAAGCTCATTGGCAAGCGCCATCGTCGAAACCGGATCGGCTGTAGAGCAGTCGACCACGACCGATCCCGGCTTCAGTCCGGCCTTGAGCCCGCCTGCCCCGCGAATGATCTCTTCCACCTGCCGCGAACCGGTTACGCATATGAAGACGACGGTGGAGCGTGCCGCAACCTCGGCCGGCGAGGAGGCCTCGGTTGCACCACGAGCGACCATATCCTCTGCCGGCGCACGGTTCTTGCGGCCCAGGAATGTCAGCGGATAGCCCTTTTCCACGATGTTCTTCGCCATGCCGTGCCCCATGAGGCCAAGGCCGATGAAGCCGATTTGTTCGCTTGCGTTCGCAGTCATGCTCAATTTCCTTGCTTGTCTTGTCCCATGTTGGATTCAGCTCTGGCGTCGCCCGCGTTCACCCACTTCATGGTCATGGCCTGCGACGAAGTGGTGCTCCCGGAAACCTTGTTTGTCTGACAATATCTACCGATCGCGCAGAATGTGGAGGACAAAATGTCGAAGAGGATCATATTCACCGGAGGCAGCGGCAAGGCCGGGCAGCACGTCGTCCAGTACCTTGTCGAACAAGGCCATCAGGTGCTCAATCTCGACACCAAGCCGCTCGACAATCCGAAGGTCCGAACACTCATCACGGACATCACCGACAGCGGCCAGGTCTTCAATGCGCTTTCGAGTTACACCGGGCTGCACGAGTTCGATCCGTCATTGCGGCCGCAGCCCATCGACGCCGTCGTTCATTTTGCCGCGATCCCCCGCATCATGATCACGCCTGACAATGAGGTCTTCCGCATCAACGCGCTCGGCACCTACAATGTGATCGAGGCAGCGGTAAAGCTCGGCATACGCAAGATCGTCATTGCATCGAGCGAGACGACCTACGGGCTGGTCTTCGCCAACGAACCGCGTAACCCGCGCTATTTCCCGCTCGACGAGGAATATGACGTCGATCCGATGGACAGCTATGCGCTCTCCAAGATCGTCAACGAGCAGACCGCGCGTGCCTTCGCCCTGCGCAGCGGTTTCGACATCTACGCGTTGCGCATCGGCAATGTGATCGAGCCGCATGAATATGATCTCTTCCCGAAATGGTTTGCCGACCCCGGTTTTCGCAAGCGGATAGCCTGGAGCTATATCGACGCGCGCGACCTCGGCCAGATCACCCATCTCGCCGTCGAGAAGGACGGTCTCGGTTATCAGGTGTTCAATGCGGCAAACGACGACACGTCGTCGGATCTGCCCACAAAAGAGTTGCTCGAGCGCTTCTATCCCGGCGTGCCGCTGAAGCGTGAGATCGGCGAGTACGAGACGCTTCTGGCGAACCGCAAGGTCAAGGAGTTGCTCAGTTTCCGGCCCCAGCACGGTTGGCGAAAATATGTTCGGCAGAGTTGATCGATCTGCACCACATCGATCTCGATCGGACAACGCTGCTGCGGCACAATTTGCAAGGACAATGCGTAAATATGGCAGAGCCGAAATCCGGAAAGGCCAGGAAGCCAGCCCGCACTGCGGTCACGGACAAGCATGGTCCGAAAGGCAAGCCGACCTCCAATCGAATCGCGGGGGCGAGCGTACCTGCCTCGCTGGCTGACGAGATTGGGCTGCGTATCGTTCGTGGCGACTACCCGCCGGCAACGATCTTGCCGAACGAGGCGAACTGGACCGACATGTTCAACGCCAGCCGTTCGGCGGTGCGCGAAGCCATCAAGATGCTGATGGCCAAGGGCCTGCTCAGCTCGCGACCGAAAATCGGCAGCCGCGTCCAACCACGTGATCACTGGAACCTGCTGGATCGCGATGTTTTGAGCTGGTATGCGGCCTCACCGGACCGCGAAGTCTTTCTCAGGACGGTTCAGGAATTCCGGCATATCATAGAGCCTGAAGCGACCGCCTTGGCGGCACTGCGCCGCACCGACGAGCAAATGGCTGAGATCAGCCAGGCGCTGCACGATATGGAGCACGCCGGGTCGCTTCGGCAGCGAACTCAGGCAGATACAAGATTTCATGTGGCCATCCTGCGTGCATCCGGCAACGATTTGCTTGTGCCGCTCGGCGTGCTGATCGAATCCGCGCTCAATCATCTCTTCGTCCATGTCACCCGAGAGGGCGACAGCCTGCAACGCGCGCAGAAACTTCATGAAAACATAGAAAAGAGCATTCGATTGCAGCGGCCCAATACAGCGCGCAGCGCGGTTCGCAAATTGCTGGCGAATACCGATGAGATCATAGGGCAAGGACCTTCATGATCCTCGCCCTATCTATGTCGTTCTGGAAAGCTTAGGCGACGCGCATGCGGATTTCCCCGACGCCTTCGACAGCGCCGTGCATCTCGTCGCCACGCACCACCGCACCGACTCCGGCAGGCGTTCCCGCAAAGATCAAATCGCCGGCCTGCAGCGTGAACAGACCCGAAAGGTAAGAAATCATTTCCGGCACTTTCCAGATCATCTGGTTTAGATCGCCGCTCTGGCGAAGCTCGCCGTTGACCTTGACCCAGATAGCACCGGCCGTCGGATGACCGATCTTGGAGGCTGGAACGAGCGGCGTGCAGGGTGCCGAGGCCTCGAATGCCTTGCCTGTTTCCCACGGCCGCCCGAGCTTCTTGGCTTCGCCCTGCAGGTCGCGGCGCGTCATGTCGAGGCCGACACCATAACCAAATACGTGATCCATCGCGCTTTCCAGCGGAATGTTGGTGCCACCCTTGTTCAATGCCACGACCAGCTCGATCTCGTGATGGACGTCGCTGGTCTGGGAGGGATAGGGGAAATCCTGGCCGGAAAGCACAAGCGTGTCGGGGTTCTTCTGGAAGAAGAAGGGCGGTTCGCGATTGGGATCATGGCCCATCTCGATGGCATGGTCGGCAAAGTTGCGCCCGACGCAATAGATGCGGTGAACCGGAAACAACGCATCGCTTCCGACGATCGGCAGCGTCGGTATGGCCAAGGGCGCAAACAGATAGTTGGTTGTGGTATGCACGTTCATTATCTCGCTCCTGCATAATATTCGATGCGTTTTTCGAAGGTTTCGATCAGCGCGGACAGAAGCATCGCTGCCGCGAAGAGGATGATGGTCAGGGCCCAGAAGCTTTCCATTTCAAAGCTACGGGAGAAGAGCTCGAACAGTTCGCCATAACCGAGGATCGAGACGAGGATCTGGCCGATGACGACGCCTTTGACACCACGGATAAGTCCGATGCGGATGCCTGCCAGTATCTCCGGCAAGGCAGATAGAAGGATGATCTTGCTGAACAACACCCAGCCATTCGCGCCATAGCTTCGGCCCATCTCGATAAGCGAAGGCGGCACCTGCATCACCCCAGCCCGCGCGTCAAGAACGATGATCCAGACCGCGAAGAGGAAGACTGTGACCACGACGGTTGTTTCGCCGAGACCAAAGAGGATCATCAGCACTGGAACCAGTGCCGACAGCGGCGCGCTGACGAACATGTTGACCCACAGGCCCATCAGATTGTCGACCGCCTTGAACCGTCCCATCAATATGCCGAGCGGGACGCCGATGCCGATGGCCAGGGCCATGCCGATGGCAAAGCTGCGCAGGGTGATGATGGAGGCATTCTGCCAAGAATTGGTCTGGACCAGATGCAGGCCCGTTTCGATGATGGAACTCATCGGCGGGATCAGGAAGATCAGGTCGAGCCGACCGACGATCTCCCAAAGGATCGCCCATACGATGAGCGAGGCCATCATCGGGATACGGAAACCAAAAATCGTCATGGCCGCGCCTCAATCCACATAGTGCCTGAGCCCGTCCCAGATCTCCTCGACGGTATTGAGGTAGCCTGGGTCGCGGCGGATGTCGTCTGGCGAAGCACTTCGATCGATTTTCGGATCTATGATCTGCGATATGCGACCGGGCCGCGGCGAGAGAAGCACGATGCGATCGGAAACATACACCGCCTCCTCGATCGAATGCGTAACGAAGATAAAAGTCTTCTTCTCCAGATCGACCAGCCGCAGGAGATCTTCCTGAAACTTGCGGCGGTTCTGCTCATCGACGGCCGAGAACGGCTCGTCGAGCAGCAGAACGTCGGCGTTGACCGAAAAGGCTCTTGCGATGCCGACGCGCTGGCGCATGCCGCCGGAGAGTTCATGGGGATATTTGTCCTCGAAGCCGACGAGGCCGACTTCCTTGATGTAATGGGTCGCGATGCGTTTGCGCTCGGCAGCGTTGACGCCGCGCAGCTCAAGGCCGAACGCAACATTGCGCATGACCGTCGCCCATGGCATCAGGGCAAAATCCTGAAACACGAAGGCACGTTCTGGGCCGGGTCCGGTTACGACGCGGCCATTGACCCGGATTTCGCCGGCAGTCGCAGGCACAAGGCCGGCGATGATCTTAAGCAGCGTGGTCTTGCCGCATCCGGATGGGCCCAGCAGCGTCGTCAGCTTGCCACGCGAGAATTCCAGATCGACATTACGCAATGCCTCGATGTCGCCATAGGTCTTGTCGATCCCGCGAACCTGGACGATCGCCTCATCGTTTGTGGCGGCGGTTTTGATGGTGGAGCGAGCAGCTTGCTGCATGTCACCTCTTCCTTTTTTCGGGGCGCAGGAACCGGACTTCGAACCACTGCAGGGCTGCGAGCGTCACGGTCGACACGACGATGATGGACGCGACCGCTGCATACATATGCGCGTAATTCGCGATGGACCGGTGATAGGTTATGAGGTCGCCGACGCCGGTCGGCGTGATCAGCAGTTCGGCCAGCATGACGCCGATGAAGCCGGCCGCGATGCCAAGCCGCAGCCCGGCGAAAATGACCGGAGATGCATCAGGAATAATGATCTTCATGATCTGCTGAAAGCGCGTTCCCTGAAACGAGCGGCACATGGCCACCAGCGACGGATTGACGTGGCGAACGGCCTTGTAGGAATTCAGCACGATCACCGGCAGGGCCAGCATGATGACTGCCAAGGTCTTTGCTGTCAGCCCGATGCCATAGATGAACGTGACCAGCGGCACCAGCGCTGCCATGGGCGCAGCCTGCAGCACGATGAAGACGGGCGCCAGAAGCCACTCGGCCTTGAGCGACAATCCCATCAAAATGCCGAGCACGACACCCAAGACCGCCGAGACAGCAACGCCGAGCAGCAATGGCTGCAAGGTCAGGAAATATGCGTGGCCCATCGTGCCATCGAGAACCATCTCCACGAAGGCGGCAACGGTCGAGGTAAAGGTCGGAAACGCAATGCTGATCGGTACGAGACCCGCGATCTCCCAGGCGCCGAAGAGCAGTGCGAGAGACGCCGCCGTCCATAGTGCCGGCACTTTTTCGAATACACGAGCGAGGGCTTGGCCGATATTGACCGGGGCTTTATCAGCCCCGGTCATATCGGTCAGTTTGAGCGATGAGGACATTCCGCCTGCCCTATTTCGTGCCGAGCTTGGCGATAGCGGTATCAAGCGGTCCGAGCGCCCAGAAATCCTCGACCTTGAGTTCCTCAGCCTTGCCTTCGAGCGCGCCCGAAATGGTATAGAAGTCGAAATCGTCCTTGGCCGCGTCCGCACCGCCGCCATTCACCGGCAGGCCGAGAGCGGCTGCCTCAGTGAAATAAGGCTCGATGTCTGCCACCATATCCGGCGTGGCATCCGGCAGCAGTTTGTATTTTTCGCGCAGAGCGACGATTGACTTGGGATCGGCAGCAATGTCGCGCCACGTAGTCAGGATTGCCTCGACCAGCGTGGCGACGGCTTCAGGATTGCTCTCAAGGAAAGCGGTATTGGCAAACAGCGCCTCGTCGGTGGCGCTGACATCGCCCAGCGGCAGGAAGACGAATTTGCCCGGCGCCTTGTCTTCAAGGATGCGCTTGCCGGACGAGTCCACGATGGTGGCCTTGACGTTGCCTTGCAGGAGCGCGCCGGTGCGCACTTCAGCACCCGGTACATAAGAGATGTTGGAATATTTGATGCCGTGCGTATCGGCCATCAGGCGCATGATCGCTTCGGTGCCCGACCCGCGCGAGTGGACGGCGATTTCCTGGCCATCCAGATCCTTCCAGTCCTTGTAGAACTCCGAATTCACCACCGGATAGAACCGCAACTGGCTCAGTTGCAGGAACATGCGGACCGGCGCCTTGACCTTCTGTATCAGCGAGTAAGGCCCGCCGACACCGATATCGGCCTGACCGCCGACCACGGCCTGCGCGGCAATGTCTTCGGACTTCAGATAAGTGACTTCGAGATCAAGACCCTTTTCCTTGGCGCGCTCGAACGCGACCAGCAGATGCAGTGATTCAACGGTCGGGATATCCCCGAATGCAATGCGAACCGGATCAGCTAGCGCAGACACCGGCGCGGCAATCAAAAGAATTCCCAACGTGAAGACGGTCGCAATGTTTCTAAACTTGTCGATCAACCCGTGCATGTTTTCTCCTCCCAGCTTGAATATCGAACACTCCTCCAAGACCAATTCGATATCAATTACAGATTAATCTAGATTGATTTTTCACCGCGTGTCAACGACGCAATGTCGACAAGCGCCGTAGACCAACTGCTCGTATTACCTTGATAGGTTATTTATTGATTGAAATCAGTATCTTAATGAGTTCACAAGATCGGCAGCTATCTCTGCATACATGTGATTGACAGCTAACATGATGGCGGTTATATATTGAACCAATGTGGTAATTGGTTTTGAAACAATGCCCCGAAAGAGCGATACACTGGCTGATGCGGCCGCGGCAACGAAGCTGCGACAATTCCTAGCGGGCATGGATTTGCCCAGCGACGGCCGCTTACCACCCGAGCGCGAGTTGGCAGAAACGCTCGATCTGGGGCGCGCCGCTTTGCGTAAGGCCCTGGCGGCGCTTGAGGCCGAAGGGCAGTTGTGGCGCCATGTCGGCAAGGGCACCTTTACCGGCAGCCGGCCTATAGACACCGTGGCCGATGTCACCGCAATGGCGCGGCGTACCAATCCGATCGAAGTGATGGGCGCACGCATCGCCTTCGAGCCTGAGATCGCCCGGAGCGCCGCACTCAACGCAACACCGGCATTGGTGGCAGAAATGCGCAATTGCATCGCCCGCACGAGGCAGGCGCCCAGTTGGCGGCATTATGAACTGTGGGACAACAAGCTCCATCGCACCATCGGCGAGGCGACGCAAAACAGCCTTCTGCTTGGCCTGCTCGACACGCTCAATGCCGTGCGCCGGGAAGTGACATGGGGCCGGCTGCGCGAAAACCCCGTGCGGCCTCCGGACGATCACCACAGTTTCGCCGAGCATGACCAGATTGTGGAAGCTATCGCTCATCGCGACACCGCGGGCGCCGCTGCAGCAATGCGCATCCATCTGCAGAGCGTAGAGCGGCATCTGCGCAATTCATGAGAGGCTGGCTGACGCCTCAGCTGTTGCGCGTCGCTATCTGTCGCGACGACTGAGGACAAAGTGGCTGATTGTCGTTTCTCGCCCGCTTCAGAGCTCGGTCGAACATGGCGGTCGAGTACCTGTCGGAGACACTGTTGAAGGCTCCAAGATTACCGGCGTCATCGGTCAACCAGCTTATCCGATATGTTGCATAGCTCAGCAGGCGGGACTGAAATCCTCGACTGCCGCGGTAGGCGAAACCATATGTAATCGTCTCGTGCATTTCGGTGCGTGAGGCCGGGCCAACCGGACCAACCGATCGGAATGCTCCGATATACTGCATCGGCACGGCTCGGAAAGTCGCATCCATCAATGCAAGCTTTTCCGATTCCGTGCCCATCTTCCCGGCCTGGCTCTCGAACCAGACGGTGAGGTCCGTCGCGAGACTTGGTTCGTACACCCTTCCCTCGACCCGCAGTGCCTGCCTGGCTTCGCGCTCAACATGTTCATAAAACTCCGGCGAAACACCGGCAACGCGGCAGGCATCAAACCAAAGCCGGGCGTCATAGAGCGTGTGATGAACCAGCGCGGCGAATGCCACAGTGCCGAGGGCAAGGAGGCCCACTACGGAGACGGCTACCCGGACCAGAATTTTCTTCCGTCTGGCCATGACGTTGTCCTGCTCCTCGAATTATGAATGCAGAGACCCGACACGCCATGATTGCAGGCAACCCGGCGATTGTAAGGCAGGCGTGTGGAAAGCATCCGGATCAGGAATACCCGGCGACCAAAAAGCTCAAATCTCCCGCAATATCTGCTCGTACAACATTTCAGCTGTTGGCGAGAGCGTCCGGTCACGAACCTTGATCAGGCTGTAGGGTTGCACATTGATCTCGAAAGGGATTGACAAAATGTCGATGGAGCCGGCAAGCCCAGATCGACCGGTGACGAAGCGTGCGACATCGATGGCTATCGGCGAAATCGCATCGGACTGAGCGACCATCACCAGGGTCAGAAGCAGCGAACTCGTGTTGAGGATGCGGTCAGGCAGCGGCGCGCCCTGGCTGACGAATATGCCTTCCACAGTCTGCCTGAGCAGGGAGCCGCTGGGTTGGAAGACCCAGTCATAATGGCTGAGTTGATCCAGATCGATGGTCTTGCCGGTTGAAAGCGGATGACCGCGGCGCGCAATCAGGCATGCCTTTTCGACTCCTATGATACGCGCCTCGAACAGCCTCGGGTTCAGATCGTCGGGGATGCGCGCGATGATGAAATCATGTCGTGACGCCAGCAATTCGCGCGCCAGCACTGCGCTGGTCTCGATCTGCACGCTGATCTCGATGCGAGGATGACTTTGCCTGACCTTCCTGATGGCCGGTACGGCGAGTTCGATCGCCGGCGCCGTGACGGCGCCGAGAAAGACGGATCCGCCCGTGCCCTGCTTCAGGCCGGAAATTTCCCTGTCCACCTCGCGCATTTCAAGAAGAATTGTCCGCGCGCGCCGCGCCAACACCTCGCCGAATGGCGTTAGCCTGATACCGCGCGGCAATCGTTCACATATTTCGACGCCGAGGATCGCTTCGATTTCGGCGATCATGCGCGACGCTGCCGGCTGCGAAATATTCATGACATGCGCCGCAGCGCTGATCTGGCCGTGGTCCTCGAGCGCGACCGTCAGGCGCAAGTGCCGGAGCTTCAATCCACTTCGCAGCAGGCCTTCATCGCTTTCATAGCTGTTTTGGACACGCCCCTGCTTCGGACCGGTTGGCATGAGAACTTACTCCGCTAAGTGATCTCTACAACAGCATAAGCATACCGATTTTGATATATCATGCCATCGAAATTGCATTTGACAGTTATATCGAAATCCTAAACCTTCGGCCCGTCGCTTGCTGCACGAAGGAGGAATTCGTAGCTCGCGGCCAAATGGGAGTTTGCTTCTCAGAGTTTTCAGCCCGGGCCTTCAACGGCCGGGATGAGCCGCACCGGCGGCAATGCCGGCTGCGATTTTCACAAGGGAGAGATTAAAGTGAAGATCATCAAGACGTTAGTCGGTGCGCTCGCGCTCGGCCTCGCCGCCATGACCTATACCGCCTCGGCGCAGGAAAAGGGCCTCGTGGGCATCGCCATGCCGACAAAGTCCTCGCTGCGCTGGATCAGCGACGGTAACGAACTGAAGGCGGCGCTGGAGTCGAAGGGCTACACTGTCGACCTGCAATACGCCGAAGACGACATCCCCAACCAGCTCGCCCAGATCGAGAACATGGTGACCAAGGACGCCAAGGCCCTGGTTGTCGCCTCGATCGACGGCACCACGCTATCGGCCGTGCTGCAACAGGCTGCCGACAAGGGCGTCAAGGTCGTCGCCTATGACCGCCTGATCCGCGACAGCGGCAATGTCGACTATTACACCACCTTCGACAATTTCAAGGTCGGCGTGCTTCAGGCAGAGTCGATCCTCAAGGGCCTCGGCTATCCGGAAAAGAAGGGTCCGTTCAACATCGAACTTTTTGGCGGTTCGCCGGACGACAACAACGCATTCTTCTTCTATGACGGCGCCATGAGCGTCCTTCAGCCGCTGATCGACAAGGGCGACTTCGTCGTCAAGTCGGGCCAAACGGGCATGGAGAAGGTTGGCACGCTGCGCTGGGACGCAGCAGTCGCGCAGGCCCGCATGGATAACATCCTGTCGGCCAACTACTCCGATGGCAGCCGTGTCGATGCAGTTCTTGCTCCCTATGACGGCCTGTCGCGCGGCATCATCTCGTCGCTGCGCGGCGTCGGCTACGGCTCTGCCGAGCAGCCATGGCCGATCATCTCGGGCCAGGACGCCGAAGTGCCTTCGGTCAAGGCGATCATCACCGGCGAACAGTATTCGACCGTGTTCAAGGACACGCGCGAACTGGCCAAGGTCACCGCAAACCTGGTGGACGCTGTTCTTTCGGGCGGCAAGCCTGAAATCAACGACGAAAAGACCTACAACAACGGCGTCAAGGTGGTTCCGTCCTACCTGCTCGTCCCGGTGTCGGTCGACAAGTCGAACTACGAGCAGATCGTGGTCGGCTCCGGCTACATCAAGGCTGAAGACCTGAAGTAATCGACGAAACGCCGGGAGGCCCGCAACCGGGCCTTCCGGTATCCTCTTGCCTTGTGTACGCTGCGGTCGCGACAATGCCCGTGGCCTGCGGCAGCTGAGGATGGGAGCAGGACAGCAGGACGATGAACGACGACATAATCCTCGAGATGCGCAGCATCACCAAGACGTTTCCAGGCGTCAAGGCGCTGGAAAACGTCAACCTGAAAGTCCGCCGCGGCGATATCCACGCGATCTGCGGAGAGAACGGAGCCGGCAAGTCGACGCTGATGAAGGTTCTGTCCGGCGTTTACCCGTACGGCAGCTATGAAGGCGAAACCCACTACGAAGGCAAGGAATGCCGCTTCAATGGCATCCATGACAGCGAGAAGGTCGGTATCGTCATCATCCATCAGGAACTGGCGCTGGTGCCCCTGTTGTCGATCGGCGAAAACATATTCCTCGGCAACGAGCAGGCGAAGAACGGCGTCATCAACTGGAACACCGTGCGCCGCCGCTCTTCGGAATTGCTGCGGAAAGTGGGCTTGCGCGAAGATCCCGATACGCTGGTCACCAACATCGGCACCGGCAAGCAGCAGCTGGTCGAGATCGCCAAGGCGCTCTCCAAGGAAGTGAAGCTGCTGATCCTCGACGAGCCGACCGCAAGCCTCAGTGAAAAGGACAGTGATGCGCTGCTCGACCTGTTGCTCGAGTTCAAGGCGCAAGGCATGACCTCGATCATGATCTCGCACAAGCTGAACGAGATCCAACGCATAGCCGACCAGATCACCGTCATCCGCGACGGGCAGTCGATCGAGACTATGGACAAGGCCGACATCACGGAGGACCGCATCGTGACTTCGATGGTCGGCCGCTCGATCGAAAACCGCTATCCATCGCGCACGCCGAAGATCGGCGAGACGATCTTCGAGGTGAAGAACTGGTCGGTCTACCACCCGCTGCATCCGGAGCGGCAGGTTATCAAGAACATCAACCTCAATCTGCGCAAGGGCGAGGTGGTGGGCATTGCCGGCCTGATGGGAGCCGGGCGCACCGAGTTCGCCATGAGCGTATTCGGCCGAACTTACGGCACCAACATCAGCGGGGAGGTATTCCTGCACGGCAAGCGCGCCGACACATCGACCGTCGGCAAGGCGGTCGCCAGCGGCCTCGCCTACGCCACGGAAGACCGAAAGGTCTACGGGCTGAACCTGATCGACCACATCAAGCACAATGTGACCATAGCCAATCTGCCGGGCGTCTCAAGGAACGGCGTTATCGACGACATGGCCGAGTTGAAGGTCGCCAACGAGTATCGCAAGAAGACGAATATTCGCTCGTCCAGCGTCTACCAGATCGCCGGCAACCTTTCGGGCGGCAACCAGCAGAAGGTGGTGCTGTCGAAATGGCTGTTCGCCAATCCCGACGTGCTGATCCTCGACGAGCCGACGCGCGGCATCGATGTCGGCGCCAAGTATGAAATCTACACGATCATCAACAAGCTGGCGGACGAAGGCAAAGGCATCCTCGTCATCTCATCGGAAATGCCGGAACTGCTGGGCATCTGCGACCGCATCTACGTGCTGAACGAGGGCCGCATCGTCGGCGAACTGGCAAGCCACGAAGCCAGCCAGGAAAAGATCATGCGGGCAATCGTGCGCGGCACGGCCCGGGAAGATCAGTTGGAAAGGGCAGCCTCATGAGCACCGAAGCCACACCAGGCGTCAGTGCCGCAAGGGCATCGATGCAGCACGCAATGAAGGAGAACCTGCGCGAATACGGGCTCGTTCTCGCGCTGGTCGCCATCATGGTCTTCTTCCAGGTCATGACCAACGGCATCCTGTTCCTGCCGGTGAACCTGACGAACATCGTCCTTCAGAACTCCTACATCATCGTGATGGCGCTGGGCATGCTGCTGGTGATCGTCGCCGGCCATATCGACCTTTCGGTCGGCGCCGTCGCGGGGTTCATCGGCGCCGTCGCGGCGATCCTGATGGTCGACTACGGCATGAATCCGCTGCTTGCCGGCTTCCTGTGCATCGCGGCTGGTGCTGTCATCGGCGGCATACAGGGCTACTTCATCGCCTTCATGAAGATCCCCTCCTTCATCGTAACACTGGCAGGCATGCTCGTGTTCAAGGGCCTGCTGCTCAACGTGCTCAGCGGCCGTTCGGTCGGGCCGTTTCCGCCGCTATTCCAGCTTCTCAGCGCCGGGTTCATCCCCGACGTCATCGGGCCGTTGAGGCTTGTCGCGCCGACGCTCAATGCGGCCGGTGCGCCGATACCCAATACCGGCATCGTCCTCCACTCGACAACGATGGTGATCGGCATCCTCATCGTACTGGCGATGCTCTACTTCGCCTTGAAAAGCCGCAGGGACCGCGAGGGCCATGGCTACGATGCGGAGCCATTCGCCTTCTTCGTGATCAAGAACCTGGTGATGGCCGGCATCCTCCTGTTCCTGATGTACAAGTTCGCGTCATTCAAGGGCTTGCCGAACGTGCTGGTGGTCATGGGCATCCTGATCGCGCTGTTCGTCTTCATCACCAAGCGCATGACCTTCGGCCGGCGCATCTACGCGATGGGTGGCAACGTCAAGGCGGCGGCACTTTCCGGCATTCATACGGAGCGGCTCACCTTCTACATCTTCGTCATCATGGGCATGCTGGCGGCACTGGCCGGCCTGATCTACTCGGCGCGCCTCAACATGGCGACGCCGAAAGCCGGCGCCGGCCTCGAACTCGACGTCATCGCGGCCGTCTTCGTCGGCGGCGCATCGGCGCTGGGCGGCGTTGGGCAGGTAACGGGCGCGGTGATCGGCGCCTTTATCATGGGCATCATGAACAATGGCATGGGCGTGATGGGCATCAATATCGACTGGCAGCAGGTCATTAAGGGATTGGTCCTGCTCGGTGCGGTCGTATTCGACGTCTACAACAAGAATAAAGCTTGAGCCGGCAGGAGGTAGCCGCAAGCAGCAATTAAGAAACGGCAGCGCCAATGCGAAAGAACGGATAGAAGCCCAGCGTACAAGCCGGATCGGCGCATCGGAATCGTTACTGCAAAAATATGAGCGCGTGGTGGCAAGCGTCCGCTGCGCGGTGGTGAAGTATTGCGCCCTATGCCGAGCGGCATGTCGGGCGCTGGAAAAAGACGGAGGCGAGATGCTTATTTCCCAGATTTCAGGTCCCGACGGACTGAGTTCCGTAGCGGTTCGCGACAATGGCGAGGCCCGTTTGGTCAAGGGGGCGAAATCGGTCTATGCGCTTGCACTTGAGGCTGTTCGCGCCGGCAAGCCATTGAATGCCGTCATAGAAGAACGTGGCCGAGGTGAAACGGTGGATCTCAAGGCCGCCTATCGCGAAGGCCGTGTCATGTCGCCGATCCGTCATCCCGACCCCGCCCATCTCTATGTAACGGGAACGGGCCTCACGCATCTCGGATCTGCCGCGACACGCGACGCCATGCACAAGACTGTGAATGCTGAGGAGAAGCTCACAGATTCCATGAAGATGTTCCGCATGGGGGTCGAGGGCGGCAAGCCGACCGATGGCAAACCGGGGGTGCAGCCGGAATGGTTCTACAAGGGCAACGGCACGATGATCGTCGATCCTGGAAAGCCCCTGTCGTCGCCCGCCTTTGCCCTCGATGCCGGTGAGGAACCGGAAGTCGCCGGCATCTATATCATCGGCGACGATGGAACGCCCTTCCGGATAGGCTTCGCGCTGTCGAATGAGTTCTCCGATCACGTCACCGAGCGGATCAACTATCTCTATCTCGCCCATTCCAAGCTGCGCAATGCGTCCATCGGGCCGGAGATTCTGGTCGGAAAACTGCCCGACGATTTGCACGGCACGTCCCGAATCCTGCGGGGGGGAAAGACCCTGTGGGAAAAGCCGTTCCTGTCTGGCGAGGCGAACATGTCTCACACGATAGCCAATCTGGAGCATCATCACTTCAAGTACGACCTGTTCCGGCAGCCCGGCGATGTTCATGTCCACATGTTCGGAACCGCAACACTGTCTTTTGCCGATGGCGTGAAAACCGAAGCGGGCGATGTTTTCGAGATCGAGGCCGGAGACTTTGGCCTCCCCTTGCGCAATGCTCTTAAACTTGACGCCGACATGGCCACCGAAGTCCGCGCCCTGTAAGGAGCATTCGATGAAAGATGCAACGTATCCGAGCCTTGACAGGCTTCCCGTAATCATTTCGGGCGGCGCAAGCGGCATCGGCGAGGCGCTCGTGCGGGCTTTCGCTGCACAAGGTGCTAAGGTCGGGTTCGTCGATCTGGCCGAATCCGATGGCACAGCACTAAGCGCCGAGATCTCGGCGCAGGGCGGAAGGGTGATGTTCCAGCGCTGCGACGTCACCGACATCGATGCCTACCGCGCGGCAATCGGCGCGATCGAGGCAGCGCACGGAGCAACGCGTGCACTGGTCAACAATGCGGCAAACGACACGCGCCATGACTGGCGGGACGTGACGCCCGACTATTTCGACACCCGCATCGCGGTCAACCTGCGCCATGCGTTCTTTGCCATCCAGGCTGTGGCGCCCGGCATGATTGCCGCCGGCGGCGGCTCGATCGTCAATTTCGGCTCCGTAGGCTGGATGATGGCGAGTGGCGGCTATCCGGGCTACGCCGCTTCAAAGGCTGCGACGCATGGTATGACGCGTTCCTTTGCACGCGACCTCGGCAAGCATGGCATCCGCGTCAACACGCTGGTGCCGGGATGGGTGATGACGAAACGGCAGCTCGATCTCTGGGTGGACGATGCGGCCAATGAACTGATCGACCGAAGCCAGTGCCTCGCCGGACGGGTCATGCCCGACGATATTGCGCGCATGGCCCTGTTTTTGGCATCCGACGATTCAAGAATGTGTTCAGCACAGAATTTTGTCGTAGACGGCGGCTGGGTGTAACCACCCAGCCGAGTTGGCTGCTTCGCTTGTATGAGGAGCGGCTGGCCCAGCTGTCGGCATCTGTTCATTTTGATGTATGTCTTATCCCAATGAGGGTCGCCTGAACTTCCCCTTACCGGTGCTATAAATGGGCTGGTCGGGAAAAATCTTTCTTCCAGGTTGGAACCAGAAGCTCCACCACGAGTTCGATCCGCCGGAAGCAAAGTTGGAGGTCTGTGTTGAACCATCAGTTCGTTGCACCGGTAGCGGTGGCAGACGCGCCTAATTCGTCGGTTCATGTCATCGAGAACGCAGACAGCGCGGCTGAATTCCTTTCCAAGAAATGGCCGGCCTTTCGCGGTCCCCGCCATGCCGACGCCTATGCGGCGTCCGTCATGGCGATTGCCGGGAGGGAAACCCTTCTGGTTGCCCGCGACGCTTTCATAGCCGCTGCCCGTGAAGCCGACATTTTGGTCGAGGGCGGGCAGCCGGTCTGATCGGCTTTCCGGAACAGCCACGATTCAGCGCAGGATCAAGAAATGAGCGACCAGGTTTTCCCCGTTCCCGTTGAAGTCAATCTGGACGCAGATCATCGGCGTATCATCACCACGGCATGGGAAGGCATTGAATTCCTGTCGCAAAACAGGCCGGCAATACCCGGTCCGAAATACCAGGCTGCATTGCGCATTTGCCGCGACACGCTCGATGGATGGCAGCCTGTCCGGAAAGCGCGGCGGGCATTCATCGCAGCTGCGCGTGAGGCGCATATCCTCGCCAAAGGCTGAGCTTCAAACAATCCTGCTTGGCGACCACTTTTCTTTTCGTGCTCCTGCAACTTAGCTGACAGTTCAGCGTTGAGTTCTGTCACGGTCCTCCGCGACAGAATTGCTGTAAAACGACAAGCGTCCAATCGGCCGATTCCCACGAAAGCAACTGTTTGTGTTCGGCTATCGATAGTCCGCTAAAAGTCGAGCAATCCAGCAAAAAGGATGATAATCTGAACGTGCAATGCGTTTCTGGGAGGAAACACATGGATAGGTTGCAGTTTTTTATGCCGGTTCGGCTCGTTGTCGGATCCGATGAAATCGTGACGGAAATCTATAGCGTCGATCAGGCGCTCGACTTTCTGCAGGCGTGGCCCGTTGGCCGGCAGGGACCGGTCTATCGAACGACGCTGAAAGCCTGCACCGCTGCCATGATCGATCAGGTGACTGCGGAAGACGCAAGGCGATCCTTCATGGCCTTTTCCCGCATGACGGGTCTGCTTTCGCGGGATGCCACCATCCCGCCGGCGCCGGACCCTGATGCCTGGACAAGGCCTGCAGCCAAGTAGGGTCGCTTCGTCTCGGCGTGCCGCGAACGGTATTCAAGGAACGGCAGTCTTTCGCGTGGACTCGCAGAAGCGGGGATCGTAAGCTCCGTGTGGTGCGTCTCCGGCGAGGAATGATTTTTGACCACCGACCGCGTGACACGGCGACTGGCTGCGATTCTGGCCATCGATATGGTCGGTTATTCGCGGCACATGGAAGCTGATGAAACAGGAACCATCAGCCGACAAAGAACCCATCGCCAGGAACTGATCGACCCTATTGTGCACGAGCATCACGGCCGCATCGTCAAAACCACAGGCGACGGCCTGCTGGTTGAGTTCGTCAGCGTCGTCGACGCACTTGAAAGCGCGGTGAGGATTCAACGGGCGATTGCCAAAGCCGAGGCTTCGTTGCCCAAGGAGCGACGCATGCAATATCGCGCCGGTATCAATCTGGGCGACATCGTGATCGATGGCGACGACATTTTCGGCGACGGCGTGAATCTGGCCGCCCGCCTTGAAGGGCTCGCCGACCCGGGCGGCATCTCGATCACGGCGAGCGTGTTCGAGCAGGTCGTCGGCAAGCTCGACCTTGCCTTCGATGACATGGGCGAACGGGAGGTCAAGAACATCCGCAAACCGGTTCGTGTCTACCGGGTTCGCCTCGAAATCATGCCCGAAAACAGGTCCGCTTCGCCACGCGGGGTTCCGGAAGCTTCCGGTAAGCCTTCGATCGCTGTGCTGCCGTTTCAGGACATGAGCCCAGAGATGGACCACGAATATTTTGCCGACGGCATAGCCGAAGACATCATCACCGAGCTTTCGCGCAATCATGCCTTCTTCGTCACGGCGCGAAATTCGTCGTTCACCTACAAGGGCAAGGCAGTCGACGTGAAAAAGACAGCCGGCGAACTGGGTGTCCGCTATCTGCTGGAAGGCAGCGTGCGCAAGGGTGGCAAACGCATCCGCATCACGGCCCAGCTTATCGACGCGGTCACCGGCAATCACGTCTGGGCGGAACGCTACGACCGCGAACTCGACGACATATTCGCCGTGCAGGATGAGATCACGGCCAGCATAGTTGGGGTCGTAGCACCGGAACTGATGGGCGCCGAGATGCAGCGCGCCCGCCGTAAGGATCCCTCGAGCCTCGACGCCTGGGATTCGGTGATGCGAGCCAACTGGCATGCCTGGCGCCTCACCGAAGAGCATTGTGTGCAAGCTCGGAAATTCGCAGATCAGGCGCTTGAGCTCGATCCACGCATGGCGAGAGCCATGGTTGTTCACGCGACCTGTGACATCTGGGATGTGCTCTACGCGCGCGGCGGTCATCCCGGCCAGTTGCTGGCGAGAGCCCAGGAAATGGCAACGAGAGCCGTGGAACTGGACGGCCGCGATGCCGAAGCCCATACCATACTTGGTGGGGTGGCCTTGTTCATGCGTCGTTACGACGAGTCTTTCCGAAGGTTGGATACGGCGCTCACGATAAATCCCAACCTCGCCTTTGCGCATATGTGGGGCGGTGGCGGTTATGCATTGTCTGGAAACAGCGAAAACGCACGCGAAAGCCTCAAAGAAGCCTTACGGCTCAGCCCGCGCGATCCGGCCAACTACTGGACATACGCCTTTCTCGGACTGGCTGAATTTGCCGATGAAAATTACGATGAAGCCATCGAATGGGGCCTGAAGGCCATCCATCTTTACCAGAGCTTCCCGACGGCACATCGTCTCCTCGCCGCAAGTTACGGCACGCTGGGCCAGGCGGACGCGGCGGGTGCTGCCGTCGCAGAGTTGCTGCGCATCGCGCCGGGTACGAATATCGCCAGCACGCGGGCCGGCGTACCCTGGAAGGACGGAAAAGTGATGGATCGCTACCTCGACGCGCTACGCCAGGCTGGCTTGCCGGAGTAGGCCGCTCGAAACGTACCTTTGCCTGCAAGAAAAGATGCTATAATCAATTGAACGTTGATTCAGCATGCCGATAAATGAAGCTGACCGTGCACGGTTGACCGTGTATCGACTGATCCGATATTCGCAAGGTAGGAAAATCGCTGCACGCAGCGGTTCCTCCCTGAATGAACGAGTTAACGCCAAGATGCTGTCAGAAGACAATCGAAGGCCAAATGCCGACGTCGACAGGCACAACGATTCAGCTGCGCGCGCCGTCAGGCTTGGTCCGGGTCTTTTCAACCTTCTGTTCAAGGATTGCAAACCCGAGCGCTATCGCGCAGGCGAGCATCTTTTCCTGCAAGAGGATATGCCGGAGCGCCTTTATGGCGTCCTGAGTGGTACTGTCGAGATTTCCATCTATTCCTCCAGCGGGAAAAAGCTCGTCGCCAATATGGAACTCTCGCAGAGCCTGGTCGGCGAGATCGGCGTGCTGGACGGCCTGCCCCGTACAGCGACAGCAACATGTCTCACCGATTGCGAGCTGGTCTCCGTCAGCCGCAACCAGCTCTTCGACAGGATCGAAAAGAACCCTCCCCTTGCCCGCGCCATAATCGAACTGCTTTGCGCCCGCCTGCGATGGGTAAGCGGCGAGTTGGGAGATCACGCGCTTCTGAAGATCGAGGCGCGCCTTGCGAAGCGCCTGAACTTCCTTTCCGGGCATATGGGCGATTCCGGAGGGTGGATATCGATATCGCAGACCGAGCTTGCCGAGTTTCTCGGCGCGACCCGAGAATCGGTCAACAAGATCCTGAACGATTGGCGCGGCCGCTCCCTGATCGAAATGAAGCGGGGCGGCATTCGCGTTAAGGACCGGCAGGCGCTGCAGGACATCGCCGATTTCGAAGACGGCTGATCGCCACACGCTTACAGCCGTGAAATCAGATACTGAATGGCCGAACGGCTCGGCATGAAGAAATAACCCCCGCCCCGCGTGGTTACAAAGCTCGGAAGCTTCTCCAGCACTATGCTTCCCTCTGGTGACGGGATCGAAAAGCGGCCTGCATCGTCTTTTTGCGTACCGATCGCCGGGTCTTTTTCCTGCAAGCCATTAAAAGAGACGGCGGAAACCCAGCTCTGCTGCATGAACTCGTATTGACGCTCGATATCGGCGTTGAGACACATGAACAGCAGGCCCTTCTCTCCATCCTTTTCGTAGGTTCTGCCGACGCGCAATATACGGTGGCGCTTGTTGATCTTGATCTGGGCCGCACGGTCCTCGCCCAGTGAATCGCGCGGGTTCGACCGGCGCACATGCGAGCCAAGCGGGCATTGCAGCCCTTGCGGATCTTCATCGGCAAAGGAGAAATCATTGTCCGGTTCACGCGCGCCACGGGCGTTTGGATTGCGCACCAGCGATGTTCCATCCTGCCAGCGCCCGACCATCTTTGCAGCGATCCAGTGAGGCGTTATGGCGGCGTTGTTCGATTTGCGCCGATGCTCCTTCGCAGCCGCCTGGCAGAAGCCGTGGAACTTTTCGACGTGCTGCTCTATCTGGCGCATGACGACGAAAGTGCCGTTCCTGCCAAAATCCCGAAGATCGGATTCGCAGCCGAACAGCGGCAGTTCCTCTTTCTCGATCTCCGGCAGAATACCGGTTCGATCGAGCGAAGACGGGATTGTTGGTGTCGGAGGATAGAAGCCGAGTTCGTCCTTGTACCCGAAGAGGAACTCGCCCGGCGCAACTTGATGCATGGGATCGACAGGTTTGCTGGAGCGCGGCGTGCCGTTGATCACCGGCTGCGAGATGCCGTCGGCAAAGCCGAAATGCTCGTAGGCCAGTTCCCCCTTGCGCTTGACCGCGAGCGGCAACTGCGCGGCAATTGTCATTCCGGCCGCTTTCGTTTCCTTCTCGAACGCCGCGACATTTTCCCTGAGGATTTTCTCATCGTCGGCGTAGAACACCACCACCGCATCCACGGGCTTTTCGGGCGAGCCCCAGTCCCATTTTTCCGGTGCGCTGTTTCCCACATCATCGAGCACGCGGCTTCTGGCCGGGCTGCCCATGCCTTGCCGAAAGACGGACGGAAATGTCGACAGGCCTCCGGTTGCCGCGTCATCGTCGAGTCCAAGACGCACCAGTCCCTGCGGGCCGAACATGGCTACCGTCGCGCAATCCTTCGGCAACTGGTTCGCGAAGCTGGTTCTAAGGGCAACATATTTCAGCCATGCCTTGCGCTTTGTGCGCAAAAGCCCATCCGGTATGCGAACGGCAACCATCTGACCGAGATGCAGCGGCCCTAGCGGTCCGAAGAAGATCGTCTGTATCTCTCTCGTTTCCAGCGTGCCGGGGGGGCGAGGCGTTGAGCCGAACAGGCCAAGCCAATCACGCGCCTCGCTCTCCGTCTCAGCCTTGGCAATGCCTGAGCGAATGAGCGAATTCATGCGTATCCGACCGGTATTGAGCTCCGGATAGGCGGAGTACCAGAACAATGTCGGTATCTGCTGCAACCGCGCCCAACGCTTGAACCGGTCGCCGTCCGTCGCGCCATCCCGGAAAAGCCCTCGCGTACGTGGGAAGCCGAGCGTGTTGCTCCACACACCGGTCAGGCCGAGATGGGCCTTGGCTATAAAATCCTCCAGGTAGCTTTCCCAGCTTCCACCGTAATTGCTGAAGAACATAAGCTTGTTGGTGCCCGGCAGAAGCACCCATCGGGCAAAATGAATGGTGTTGATGCCGGAGAGAAAACCGGGTCGATAGATGCTCTTCGCCGAGATGGAGATTATGTAGAAGGTCAGCCGCAAGGCGAGCCTTCTCATCGTACTGGGCTTCATGACCGAGATCGCGGTCAGATTGTTTTGCAGGATATGGTTTTCGCGAGAGATTATCGTTTCAAGACGATCGGGATCGACCGAGCTTTCGCTCGGCACGTCGCGTTTTTCGAGGCGTCTCAACCCAAGGTAAAGCAGCCCACCTATTATGCCAAAGAATACGATAATCCCCCCAAGGGTAAGTCCCAATGCGAGGATGCTAAGGAAGGCGATCCGAATGACACCGCCCCCGAGACCGAAGGTCAGATTGAAGGTCATCCACCATAGGACAAGCAGCGTGATCACCGTTGGGACCAATATCCATGGCGCCTTGAAAGTCATCCAGGCGGCGCGCCAGGCGCTTCCTCCCGCCAATTCCAGCTGACCCTCGGCGGGCTCCAGCGCCCAGCCATAGTCCTTGTTTTCAGCCAGGCGCTCTCTGACCTTGGCCAGCGTCTTGCCTGCATTCTCGCCGCCGGGCCTGTCCATCGTTGCTATGATCTGCCGCGCCGCATTTTCCAGCTTTGCTTCGGCGTGAATGCGCGCAACGGAATGTCCCGGCGTGCCGGAGAAGACCAGGCCGGCATTGCTGCCAAACAATTGTGAGATCTTGACCGCGTGCTTGCGCATGAACGTTTCGAGCGCTTCCGCGCTGCTCAGGCCGCACGCTTCTTCGAATATCTCCCTGACAAAATGACCGGCAGTCGCGGCAAAATTGTCCATCACGGCGTCATCCGTCCCATCTCCAGACAGCTCCAGGACCAGATGCGCCTCATCATCGCTCTTCTCGTCCGCAGGCTCCGCCTTGCAGGCAACAGCGAGGCTCGCGAAATGAATGGAGCCGTTCGCGTCAAGTGCGGCGGCAATCTTACCCGTAGCGGGATTGCCAAACGCAGCCACCTTTTCGCGCAGAGTTTTCAACGAGACGCCAGGTTCGACTTTGCAGATGACGGTAACCATGGAATGGGTCACGGTCTTCGAAAGCCGAGAGGTCTCGAAATCGACCTTCAGGCTCTCCGGATAGGCTCCGAGAGAGTTTAGCTTGCCAGCCCTTCCCTTTGCCCGCCGCACACCCTTCTTCGTGAACAAGGCGCGAAATGCCTCGGCGATCTGTATCTTCGCCATTGCAGCACCAATGCACTGGTGGATGCCATGGCCGAAGAGGAGATAGTCACGGGCAGGACGGTTGGTGTCGAACTCGTCCGGCCGTTCGACGGCATCGGAATCAAACATTGCCGAGAAGGTCGCCGGCATCACGGACGTCCCCGCCTTGACCGTGCGCTCGCGGGGGGTTCCCTTTGCAATGACAACGTCTTGGGCCGTGTAGCGAAATGGTCCGAACCAGATCGGCTTGAACCGCATCGCCTCGCGGATCGCACGGTCGAGTTGTTCATTGTCACCGTTGGCTACGGCATCTTCGACTGCCTCCTGCGCTTCTGGGCGTGAAAGGATCACATCAAGGCAATTGCCCGCAGCCAGAAGGTTTGTCGGCGCAAAACCGGCGATCATGCCGAGCATGATGGAATGAACTTCGCCCAGACTCACCGCTGGTGTGTCACGGTCGAGCATTTCCACGAGACGTCCGAGCGGCGTTTCCCGATCCGTGCGCCCCTCGCGAATCGCCTGGATCGAGAGATCCACCGCCCTTGTCATATGGGCTGCAGCAACGACTGCGAGTTCGCGGACTATAGGCTTTCCGCCCGGATCGCCGAAGAAAAGCCCGCTCAGCGCATTCGACCAATCGACGAACTCATTGTCGTCGTCGATCGTCATGCCGTAATAGTCCCGGCAGATGCGCGCCGGCACGATCTTCAACAGATGCCGCACGACATCGAAGCCGGGCCCGGCCCGCTGCATGATGTCCTGTGAATGTTGTGCGGCGATCTCCCTCACCTTCCAGCCGATCTCGTCCACGGGAAAGGCGCTGAGAACCGTTGACTTCATGCGGCGATAAGCAGGTCCATCCTGCATGCCGAGGATGAAGTTGAACCCGCCGGCAATTTCCGTCATTTCCGGACCGTAGGGTGTCTCGAAGACATCCTGCCTTTCAAGGATTTCGCGGACATCGGCATTTCTGGTCACCAGCAGGAACTTGCCAATTCTCAGCATGGGCCAAAAACGCCGGAGGAAGCGGAACGCCGTACCCGGCTCCGGAGCCAGCGGGGCCAGAATCCGTCCGATCAGGCTCTTGGTGGTGCGAAGGCGTTGTATATCGAAGGCCGGCAGTTCCGCAGCAGGACGCTGCGTCTTCTGCGCCTCGAGAATACCGTCATAATATTTGGTTTTGATCATCGCCTCAAAGCCCTGGCGTCTTCAGCCATTTGGATAGCCCAACGATGTGATCTATGGCGGCGTAACCGCGGCGTATGTGAGTTGCTTCACAATGCCGCCCGGCCTGGCCTCAATCTCGCTGCGCCAACTCGAAATTCTCGATCAGATATGCGTTTGCCGACTTTTCGGTGAAGGGTATCCATGCCACGCGATCAATCGAAAAATCCGGATGGCGCGTCTCGAAAATAGCGTGCTCCCGCTTCGCCTCGGCTCTCCTTCCGCTGCGCGCAAGCGCGCCAACCTTGAGAAAGCGGGCATAGAAATAACCTGGCGAAAGGTCGAGCGACCGGTTGGCGGTCTCGATCGCGGCATCCCAGTCATGCATGAAGGAGTGGGCCGCGGTCAGTTCGCCGAGATTGTGGAAACCATAGATATCGAAGGGGCTCAGCCGTTCGGCGTCAAGCAGCAGGGGCATAGCCTGCCTCGCCTGTCCAAGAAGAAGGTGAGCACTGCCCATGGCCGAGCGCGCGAAGGCAAAGCTCGGATTGATATGAAGTGCTTCGCCAAGATGCTCGAGAGCCAGTTTCGGGCGCCCGCGCATGATTTCCGTGATACCGAGATGGGCGTGCGGCCGCGCATCCTGGCTGTCCATCAACAGCGCCTTGCGAGAGAAATCGACCACTTTGGCCAGATCCTCGATGTGGCCGAAGCGCAGCCAGGCCCGCCAGAAATACCACCAGGCAAGTTCATTGAGCACGGCCGAGGAATTCGGATCTTCCAGAAAAGCCTTCTCGAAAAACTCAAGCGCAAGCTTGGTATCTTCGCTTGTGCGCCGCTGCATGTGCCAGCGCCCGCGCCGGACAAGCTGCCATGTCTCCATGCTTTCCCACGGCACCTGGAATGTGCGCACCTGCTCCGCCCGGTCGACCTCTTTTTCCAGGATGGAAACGATTTCGGCGCCGATCTCGTCCTGAAGGTCGATAATGCCGGTGAAATCGCGGTCGAAGCGGCGCGACCAGACCTGCCTACCGTTGGAAGCGTCGGCAAGGTTCACGTGAACGCGTATCTTGTCGCCGCCATGGGCAAGCTTTCCGCTGACGATATAGCGTGCGCCCAACGCATTGCCGACAAGCCGCACGCCGAGTGTATCGTCGCGAAACTGGAAACTGGAGCTCCTGGCAATCACCGGCAGCCATCTGGTATTGGAAAGACCTTGGATGATGTCTTCGGCTATACCTTCGGCCATATATTCGATTTCGCGACCGTCACCCTCGATACTGAATGGCAGTACCGCGACTGCAGGCGGCCCGCTCGGCGCTGGGTTTGGTCGCGCTGACCCATATAAACCCGCGATCAAAGGAGATGGCTTGCCTCCGCGCGCGGCGATGAAAACCTGAACCGGCAAAGCGATATTCTTGAGCGAGAATTCACCAAGGTCCGTAAATTCGGCGACGGACTTGTCCTTCACGTGATGCCAGGTCGTCTTGGATATCGCGAGGCCGTCATGCGGCGCGAATTCCTGAATGCGGGCGGCGATGTTCACATCGTCACCGTAGAGGCTTTCGTCCCTTACGATCACATTGCCCGTATTGATGCCTGCTCGAAACGGCATGCGTATCTCTTCGGGAGCGGAAGCGTTGATCGATGCGATCTTCTCCTGGAAGTCGAACGCCGCCCGCAAGGCGTCGATCGGCGTGCCGAACTCTGCCATGATACTGTCACCGGCGGCGCCGAAGGTTCGGCCGCCGAAGGAAGTGCAACTCTCGACAATCACTCCCCGCCGTTCCTCGAACGCGGAAACAGCGGCCTCGTCATTGAGGCCCATCAGGCGTGAGAAGCCCACCGCGTCGATGGAAATTATAGTCGCGAGCTGACGCGTATACTGCCGCTCAGCCATATCCCCCTGTTACCTTTTCGTCCCCGGTATGAAAAGTTAACGCCTTGATCTGCAAGCCGCAATCGAAATTGCTCATTGGACTTTGCTTTCTTCAAGTCACGAATCTGTTTCAATGCTTCGTTATTCTTGAATCATCATTTCGGCAAATCACCTGCTGATAGCAAAATCAATGAATGTAACAACCTTCACATACGAATCTCCGCAAGAGATGCATCGTGCGCTGAGCCTGGGAAAGAAATTCCCGGCAAACCGGATATATATGAGGAAGTAAGCCACATGATATCTATTTCAGCACACAGCAGCGCAAGGTATCCTACCAGCCCTGCAATCACCCCTTCTTCGGAAGAAATCAACCTTGAACGGCAATCTACGGAAGATCGGTCACTTGTTCTGATCGATTGCCGCGCACTTACCCGCGAATGTCTGTCGCGCAGCCTGGCGGGACAAGGCAGCCTTCGGGAAGTCGCAGCATATAGTTCGCTTGAAGACTGGCGCGAAAACACCGATCTCCATCTGCCTCCGGCCGCTATTCTCCTGCATATCGGTGCAAACAAGGTCACGGATGCCGAAGTCAGCGCCGAAATCAGGGAAGTCGTGTCCGAGTTCAAGTCGATACCGGTCGTGATTCTTGCCGATCTCGACGACCTCACGCAGGTCTTCACCGCTCTCGATTGCGGCGTCAAAGGCTATATCCCGGCGTCCGTTGGCGTTGAGATATGTGTCGAGGCGATCAAGCTGACATTGGCCGGCGGGGTTTTCGTGCCGGTGAGCAGCGTGCTTGCCATGCAGGACGCCTTCCTGTCTGCCAAGCCGAAGCGTTCGGCCATTGCGGATCTGTTCACGCCGCGTCAGGCAGATGTCGCCGAAGCCCTGCGCCGCGGCAAGGCAAACAAGGTCATCGCCTATGAACTGAACCTGCGCGAAAGCACGGTAAAGGTTCATATCCGCAATATCATGCGCAAGCTGAAAGCGACGAACCGCACCGAAGTCGCCTATAAGATGAAGGATATTCTGCCATTCGAAACAGCTTCCGCCTGACCATAAAAAGCGCTGGACAAAATGCGCACGAAATTTCGACTTAGGGGCATTTACAACTATTCACGGCTAGCGCGCCTCACAGAGAGCGCTCTGTCGTTCATTCGCCTATGCGATCCGTCGAACGAAAAACGCATCGTTCGTTAAGTGCAGAACGCGTGAGCTGACGACGAATCCCAGCTCACCCAGACCGGTTGGCCCGGCCGCAGGCTACCAGCCGCCTCGTGACCAAAAGGCAGGCGCACCGAAAGCACTTCTTGCGTAGCGGTCTCAGTCAGCACATGCGTATTGTTACCAAGAAATGTCACGTCCTTGACCGTGGCCGCAAGGCTTCCGGCCGTTGAGACCGGTGTCGATGACAAAGTGAGCCGTTCCGGCCGCAACATCACCGCAGCTTCGTTTCCAGGCCGTGCGCTGCCGTGGACCGAAACCGCCGGAAGGACGAGATGCTCACCGATGCGAATGTCGGCGCTTTTACCGTTTGTGGCTTCGATCCTGCCTTTGAGGAAATCGCTGTCGCCGATGAATTCCGCCACGAACCGGGTTGCCGGATTGGCGTAGAGTTCAGTACCGGTGCCGACCTGCTCGATGATGCCCTTGCTGAAAACCGCAATGCGGTCCGACAACCGTAGCGCCTCTTCCTGATCGTGGGTGACATAAAGAATGGTCACTCCGGTTTCTTGATGAATACGCCGGATTTCGTACTGAATCTCCTCGCGCAGCTTCTTGTCGAGCGCCGACAGTGGCTCATCCATCAAGAGCACCGGCGGGTCGTAGGCAAGGGCACGCGCCAGCGCCACGCGCTGCTGTTGCCCGCCTGACATTTTGGCTGGCATCCGATCCTCGAACCCTTCGAGCCGCACCAGTTTGAGCGCCCGCCGCACAGCCGCGTCGATTTCCACCTTGGGCTTGCGCCGAACGCGCAGTGGAAAGGCGATGTTTTCGCCCACCGACAAATGCGGGAAAAGCGTGTAGCGCTGGAAAACCATGCCGATATTGCGCTTGTGCGGCGGCGTATCGAGCAATGTGCGCCCATCCAGAAAAATATCACCCGAAGTCGGGTTTTGAAGACCCGCCAGGATATAGAGCGTCGTGCTTTTCCCCGAACCCGACGGCCCGAGGAAGGTCACGAACTCGCCTTGAGCAATGTCGAGCGTTACGTCCTTTACCGCCGTGACGTCGCCATATGCCTTCCGGATGTTCCGTATCTGGAGAAAAGGCGTCGTCATTTTTTCATTCCTTTGCGCACGAGTGCGGCAAGCAGCATCAGAACTATCGTGAAAAGAACCAGCAACGTGGAAGCAGCCGCAATGACCGGGGTGAGATCCTGCCGCAGCGTGGTCCATATCTTGACGGGAAGCGTCTGCAGCGTTGGGCTCGCCATGAAGATCGCGACCACCACCTCGTCCCACGAAACGAGAAAGGAGAAGATCGCCGCCGCAAAGAGCCCATGGCTGATCGCAGGCAGCGTTACCCGGAACCGCGCCTCCCATGGGCTCGCCCCACAAAGAATGGCGGCGTCCTCGATCGACTTGTCGAAACCTTCAAGCGCGTTGCTGATCGAGATGATCGAGAACGGCAAGGCCAGAATAAGATGCGCGAGAATGAAGCCCAAAAATGTGCCGTTCAGACCGATCTTCAGGAAGAAAGCATAAAGCGCCACGGCCAGCACGACGACCGGCAGGATCATCGGCGTGATGAAGAATGCCCGTAGTATCTCACGGCCGCGGAAGTTTCCGCGCGTCAGGGCAAGCGATGCAAACAGGCCGAGAACGACCGACAGGACCGTGACGGCAATTGCGATTCTGGCGCTGGTCCAGGCCGCCTCCAGCCAGCGCGGATCGGCAAGCAGATCGCGATACCAGCGCAGCGTCCAGCCCGGCGGCGGAAAAAGCAGCCATTGCGAGTCTCCGAAGGATAAGGCAGCGATGAAGACGATGGGTAGCAAGAGAAACAGCGCGACCGTCGCGGTGATCGTAACCAGCACCCATTTCCAGACACCAAGGCGATCAAAATCAAGAAGCATTGTTCTATGCTCCCTGGCCGAGACGGCCCGCGCCGAAGAGGCGAAGCTGGATGCCGTAGATGCAGAGTGTCACCACCAGCAGCACGAAGGCAGCGGCTCCCCCCATGCCCCAGTTGACGAGCGACTGGACGAATTGCGCGATCATCTCGGCCAGCATCATGTTCGAGGTGCCGCCAAGAAGCGCGGGCGTTACGAAATAGCCGAGCGACATCACGAAAACCATCAGGGCGCCGGCAGCGATACCCGGAAGCGCGAGCGGTATCAGCACGCGCGTCAGGCATTGCCAACGCGTCGCGCCGCATAGTGAGGCGGCCTGAAGAATGGCCGGGTCGATTGCCTTGATGACACCGCGCAGCGGCAGGATCACGAAGGGCAGCATGATATAGGTCATGCCGATCGTCACCCCGACCAAATTGTTGAGCAGCGCCAGCGGCTGGTCGATCAATCCGAGGTTCATGAGCATCTTGTTGATCACGCCGGTTCTCTGGAGCAGCACCATCCACGCATAGGTCCGCGCAAGCAGGTTCGTCCACATCGACAGAAGGAGGATTGCGAACACCACCGAAGCCCAACGGGACGGCATGATGGCCAGCATCCACGCCACCGGAAAGCCGATAACCACCGAAAGTGCCGTGACGACCGCGGACACCATGAAAGTGTTCAGGAAAATGCGCAGATAGGTCGAGGAACCGAAAAGCGTCGCATAGTTGCCCAGCCCCGGTTCAGGTTCGAGAACGCTGCGAAGCAGGAGCGCCACGACCGGCACGACGAAAAATACCAGCAACAACAACAGCGCGGGCAGTGCATAGGCCCAGCCGCTCGATCCGCGTGCGCGTTCCGAGTTTCCTGCCGCTGTTGTTTCTGCCACTGCCGACATGCTGACTCCCAGGGGCTGATGGAGCGGATATCATCCGCTCCATCAGGTCAGGCTGTTACGAATGCCGCCGCATCCTCGACAGGCGCGGCGGCAAATCGATTACTCCGCCTGCCAGGCGTACCAACGCGTGCCGATGGCATCGCGATTTGCCGCCCAGTAGTTCATATCGGCATTCACCTGGCTTGCCGACTGTGCGTTGGGCAAAGTCTTGCGCATCGCCTCATCCATCAGGGCAGCGGAACCGAGATTCGTCGGCGCATAGCCTGTGGCGATGGAGAAATCCTTCTGCGCCTCGGCACTGGTCGCGAGCGCAATGAACTTCATCGCCGCATCCTTGTTCTTGGTGCCCTTGGGCACCACGAGCGAATCCGCCGCGGTGATGTTCTGCTCCCAGGAGACGCCAACCTTAACGCCTGTCTGCTCCAGCGCCGTCAGGCGACCGTTCCAGAACATGCCGTATGGCGCCTCGGCGGAAGCGAGAAGCTGCTGGGACTGCGCCCCACCGGTCCACCAGACGATATCACTCTTAATAGTATCCAGTTTCTTGAAGGCGCGATCCAGATCGAGCGGGTAGAGCTTGTCCGGGGCAACACCGTCGGCCAGCAATGCCGCCTCGATCACGCCGGGGGCAGACCATTTGTAAAAGGTGCGCTTGCCGGGAAATTTCTGCGTGTCGAACAGATCTGCCCAGGTCTTCGGGCCTTCGCTGACCGTATCGGCGTTGTAGCCGATGACGAAAGAGTAATAGAAGCTGCCGACGCTGTAATCGGTGACAAAGCGCGGATCGAGCTTCGATTTGTCGATGACGTTGAAGTCCAGCTTTTCCAGAAGGCCGCTCTGGCCCGCCTGCACGGCATAATCGCCTTCGGCGTCGACCACATCCCAGGAGACGCTTCCAGCCTCGACCATCGCCTTGATCTTGCCGTAGTCGGTCGGGCCGTCCATCAGGACATTCGCACCGGTGTCGGCGGCGAATTTGTCCGCCCATGCCGCCTTCTGGGCGTCCTGTGTGGTACCGCCCCAACTTGTGAATACGAGATCCGCTGCCGAGGCAACGCCAGTCAAACTCAACGCGGCAGCAACCACTGCCATCTTTATTGTCTTACGCATCTTCCCTTGCTCCCATTTTTGTTGTCTTGGTCAGTTACGTTGCTCATTCGCGCCTGGGCGCGATCCTCATTCACCTCATGACGAATGGATCGGGGATCGGTTCATCCGATGTTCTCAGCCAAACAGTCTTGGTGCGCGTGAAGTCGAGTGCCGCCGCAAGTCCGCCCTCGCGGCCATGCCCGGATTGGCCATAGCCACCGAAGGGTGCGATCGGCGAGACGGCGCGATAGGTGTTGACCCAAACGACGCCCGCATGGATGCGCTTGATCATGCGGTGAGCCCTCGTAAGATTCTGCGTGAACAGGCCGGACGCGAGGCCGAATGGCGTCTCGTTAGCCAGGGCCAGAGCCTCTTCCTCGCTCGTAAAGCTCAGCACCGACAGAACCGGGCCGAACAGTTCACGTTCGACCGATGGCGCTTTTACCTTCGTGCAATCGATGATCGTGGGCGGATAGTAGAAACCCGGCGTCGCGGGCAGGTGCCCGCCGGTGACGAGTTCGGCGCCCGCTGCCACCGATCTCGCGACGATCTCGCCAATGAGTTCGCGCTGGCGGTTGGTGCAGAGCGGTCCTACCTCGGTGGCCATATCGAGCGGCGACCCTATTTTCACTGCCTCGGCCTTTGCCTTGAGAATGGCGAGGAAGCGATCTTTCACGGACGCCTCGACCAGCAGCCTCGATCCGGCAACGCAGCTTTGTCCTGTCGCTGCAAAAATGCCTGCGACCTGCGCATTGGCCGCACTTTCGAGATCCGCGTCGGCAAAAACGATGAACGGCGACTTGCCGCCGAGTTCGAGCGAGGTGCTGGCCAGGTTCTCGGCCGAATTGCGTACGACCTGCCTTGCCGTTTCCGGACCGCCGGTGAAGGCGATATGCGCAACCTTCGGGTGCCGGGTCAGCGCTGCACCGCAGGTCTGGCCGAAACCCGTCAAGACGTTCACGACGCCGGCCGGGAAACCCGCCTCATGCACGAGACGCGCAAATTCGAGCAGAGGTGCGGGACCGTCCTCAGACGCCTTGACGACAAGCGTGCAGCCGGCAGCCAATGCCGGACCGATCTTGACGGCTGCCAGGAACAGCTGACTGTTCCAGGGAACAACTGCGGCCACAACGCCAACCGGTTCGCGGCGAAGCCAGACATCCATGTCCGGCTTGTCTATGGCGAGATGCGAACCTTCGATCTTGTCGGCAAGCCCTGCATAGTAGCGGTAGTATTCTGCGACATAAGCGATCTGGGCCGAGGTTTCGCGAATGATCTTGCCGGTATCCCGCGTCTCAAGTTCAGCCAGCTTGGCTGCATTGCTGGCTACCAGATCGGCCAGGCGGTAGATCAGCTTGCCGCGTGCTGTTGCGGTCATGGCCGGCCACGCACCTGCATGGAGAGCTTTGTGCGCAGCGGTCACGGCCCTGTCGACATCGGCTTCACGCGCTTCGGGCATTTCGGCCCACGCTGTACCGGTGGCCGGGTCGAGGCTTTCAAAGGACTGCGTCCCATCCTCGAACTTGCCGTCAATATAGTGCTGGAAACGTCTCATCGCCCCTATCCTGCAAAAGCCGGCATGACATCGGTGAGGAAGCGCTCAAGCGATGCCTTCTTGCGCTCAAAGCTCATGCCGGTGTCGATCCAGAAAGAATACTCGTCGTAGCCGAGCGCCTCGTAATGCTTGAGCCGGGAGATCACCTCGGCAGGCGTGCCCACTACATTGTTGCGGCGCATGACCTCCGGGGCGTAGACCGCATTCGCGGCAATTTCTTCCGCGCTCAACCGCTCGATGAGCCCCTGACTGATCGGCTTCTCGTTCTTGAACCAGGCGCCGAAGTAATTGTAATAGACGCTGATCTCACGCGCCGCCTGCTCGATGTCGGCTTCGTCGCTGCCGACATAAGTGTGGCGCAGCACCATGATCTTCGGCCGCTCAATTTCGGGATATTTCCCACAGGCATCATTGAAGCGCCCCATGAGGCTCTCGACCTCCTCGTCCCCGAACCAGAGCGGCGTCACCTGCACGTTGCAGCCATTGGCGACAGCGAATTCATGCGAGTTCGGATCGCGCGCCGCCACCCAGATCGGCGGATGTGGCTGCTGCAAAGGCTTTGGTGCCGAGGTCGTCGACGGGAATGACCAGAACTCGCCTTCGTGGGAATAGTCTCCCGCCCAAAGCCCCTTGATGGCCGGGATTACCTCTCTGAGCCGCTGGCCAGCGCCCCATGCGTCGAGGCCGGGGGAGAGCCGCTGATACTCGAAATTATAGGCACCGCGCGCGATGCCAATATCGAGCCGTCCGCCGGAAATGATGTCGGTCATCGCTGCCTCACCGGCGAGCTTGATCGGATGCCAGAAGGGGGCGACGACCGTGCCTGTTCCGAGGCGGACGTTCTTGGTGCGGCGGGCAAGATCGGCGAGATTGATGAACGGGTTCGGCGCAATCGTGAAGTCCATGCCATGGTGTTCGCCGGTCCATATCGCGTGCATACCGCCACGGTCGGCGATCTCGCAGAGCTCGATAAATTCATCGTAGAGGCTCTGCTGGCTCTGATCCGCGTCGAGCCGTTCCATGTGCACGAACAGCGAAAACTTCATGACTGGACCTTTCCGGCAACGGCATGGACCCGCCCACTGCGCTCGCTGCCAACATACATGCCGAAATTCCCGAGCACGCTTTCAGCAGCATAACGCCGCAAAATGTCGGCTGTGGCTGGGTCGGCAACAGTGGTGAGCGGCAAGGCGTCAATGGCAAAGAAGCGTCCGGCTGCCTGTTCACCAGCGCCTAGCTGGCAGCGGTAGACGATGTGCTGTTTCGCAGCGCCAGTATCTTCATAAACGGAATAGATGAACCCGATCGAGGCCGAAAGGCGCGTTGCCTCTGACAGATATTTCTGCAGCTTTTCCGGGCCGTCTCCCGAAACGAGTTCACAGGACGGCAGCGTGTAAACGCCGGCTTCCTTCTCGACGAGTAGCACCTCGCCATCCCGGGCTGCCACGGCCCCGGCAATGACAGTGGCTTCGGAGCCCGCGGCCGAGACCGCGTTCTGTGCAAGTAAAGGTGTAAAATAGCTTCCGCGCGCATAGCCGAGACCGTTCGACTTGCCGTTTTCGAAGGCTTCGACCTTGCCGATCAGGATAACGTGGTCTCCGCCGTCCACGATCGTCTCGGTCGAGCAATCGAACCAGGCGGCAACGTCAGAGAATACCGGCCCGCCATGCGGTCCGGGCTTCCAGTCAACGCTCGCAAATCTGTCGTCGACCGGACGCGCAAAGGTGTTCGAAATATCCTTCTGCGTCTCCGACAATATGTTTATTGCAAAGCCCTGCGCCTTGGTCAGCGTTTCGAAATTCCGTGAGCTGCGCGCAAGGCACACCAGGAGCAAGGGCGGATCGAGCGATACGCTGGTGAAGGAATTCGCGGTAAATCCGACCGGCTGCCCCGTCGCATCATGTGTCGTAACGACGGTGACCCCCGTCAGAAACGCCCCGAATGCGTCGCGCAGTGCCCTCGGATCGATCAGAGCCATCAGGCGGGAACCTCCTCGTGGGAAAGCCAGTCCGTCAGGATGCCATCCACCGTTTCTGGCGCAGTCAGGTTCACCATGTGCCGGTGCCCGGCGATGATGCGAGCCCATCCCGCCGGTGCCGCCGCTGCCATGGCCTTGGCCATCGCCGGCGTGGAATTCGGGTCGTGTTCACCAGTCAGGAAAAGTGCGGGGCATGCAACACGCGGCCATGCGTCTGCATATGTGGCGTCACCTTGCGCGAAAGCTGCGTAGGCCGTCGCGTAGGCTTCAGGATCAACCTTGGAGAGCCAGCCATGCGTCAAGCGATATGCCGGTGAATCCTCATTGCCTTCGCCGAACCAGCGGCGCAGCGGACCATCCCTGTCGATCCGGCCCTCGCGGATGGAATCCACGCGGGCAAGCACTGCAGCTCTCGCTTCGGGATCGCGCCGATAGACACCGTTGAGGAGTGCAACGCGCTTCACCCGCGCCCCAAAACTTGCAGCCATGCCCCCCGCAATCAGCGCGCCCATCGAATGGCCTGCTACATTGACGCTCTCGAGGCGAAGATCATCCAGAACCTTGCCGAACCAGGCGACGAAATCCTGCAGCAACGCCCCGGCAGCTATCCGGTCGCTTTCGCCATGCCCCGGCATGTCGACCGCAATGACACGATGCGTATGGCTGAGTGCACCTATCTGAGGCGCCCAGGCCTCGAGCCGCATGCCGACACCGTGAATAAGAAGCAAAGGCTCTCCCGAACCTTGCTCCATATAGGCCGCGCCACCGGGCGTCCTAGACCGCTGCGGGATTGGCGACATCACGGCCTAGCTCTTTCAGGTCTTCGTAGCGGTTGCCGATGCGGTGATGCGGACGCCCGCCCACCGAGGCGCCCAACGCAATCACGATCTCATCGGCTGCCGGCGCATCGGGTATCGATGTTTGTATGGTGAGATAGTGCGAGCGCCGGCCCTCGTCGGATTTGTCCATAAGCGGGATCATGATTGGCGCATTGCCTGGTCCGCGCGTGTTGGTGAATGCGAGATAGGTCTTCGCGCCAACCGCCTCGCGGAAATGATTTCCAAACCGCAAGGTATGGATGAGTGCGGATGCGTGCTCGACCTCGCCAGCAAGCCCGACCACGGCCGCCTTGCCATAACCTTCGACGGCTGCACCCGAGCCGACAGCGTCAATAATCATGCCTGTCAGAAGCTCACCGAGTACGGGAGCAACGGCATGAATCTCCGGCTTGAGGTCTTCCACGAAACCGCGCCCCGCCCAGGGATTGGTGATCACGGCCATCGCCGCATAGAGCTTCAGGGGCTGGCCTGCGTTTTTGCCCCCTTCGACGAAAGTCGTTTCGACCTGCAGCATTGTCTTGCGGATGGCGATCGGCACCGGTTACTCCATATGCTAATATATGCATCCATATTATGGTATGCCAAACATTCAGATGTCAAGAGCCCCCGCCGCACCCTTATTCCACTTGATGCGCTACGGCCCGATTCTTCGAGAATTTTCTGCTAGGCGCCCGTCGTCTCGGCCAGCAGCTGGCGGGCGATGGATGAGGCTAGAGTGATATGATCTTGCGCCGCGCGATAGGCGCCTTCACCATCACCGCTGCGGATTGCATCGACGATATGCTGCATCTGTCGCGGTCCTTCGACATCGCGGCCGGTCGTCTTGATGGTCATCGAGCGAAGCCTGTTGATGCGCGCAGTCAGGGAGCTGACGATGCCCCACGCAACCTCCCGCTCGGCGCCGGCGAACAGGATACGGTAGAATTCCGTCGTCTCGGCAAGAACCCGGTCCATCTTCTTCTTCTGATAGCCGGCCTTGATGCGCTCGAGTGCAGCCTGCAGATCTTCGCCTATCTGGTCGTCTTGCTTTTGCGCGCAAAGCTTGGCGGCCATGCCCTCAAGGGCGCCCCGGATTTCGTAAATCTGCAGCGCCTGGTCCGCTGTCGTCTCGGCAACCACAGGACCCCTCGTGCCAACCGTCGCGACGAGACCTTCGGACTCAAGATGCCTCAAGACTTCGCGAACGATCGTCCGGCTGACGCCGAGTTGGGTGCAGAGGTCACGTTCCACCAATCGCACACCTGGCTTGAAATGCGAGTCCAGAATAGCATCTCGCAGACTCTCCAGCGCGAGTTCCCGCAGCGTTTTTTCGGGACGGTCCACACGCAACGAACGCTTGGCAATAGTCATCTATCGTCCTCCCTGATATCGAACCAACGTTCTCGACCGCCGATATCAGCCAATCGGCTTGAAAACCGCTCGCCGATAGTGGCTTCGCCAGCCGCTTTTCCTTGCGGCAGTGTATCTGGAGATGAGCAACCCCAACTTCCGCCGATGAACGAGGTCAATGGCCCTTGGAATGCCATATTACATAGATTCGACAAAGTCGAGCAAGCTGCGGCAAGATCGCGATCACTCAGCCCAGGCGCGATCGTAGAGATCAATGACCTCCTCCAATTCAGGCACACGTGGATTGTTCTGCGGCGTACCGGATTGCAGCGCTTGGCGAGCCATTTCCGGCCGCAGCTCCATGTAACGATTTCCGTCGATGCCATAGGCCCTGAGTGTCGGAACCTTCAATTGATTGTTCAAACGCCGGAAGCCGACGATCAGCTTTTCATTGGCATTGTTGCTGCTGTCGGCCTCGGTAGCGAAACCCAGCGCCCGAGAAGCAGCGGCGTATTCTTCGGGGGCAGACAGCACTGAATACTCGGTCACAAGCGGCAGCAGCATCGCATTGGACAGACCATGCGGGACATGGAAAAACGCCCCGATCGGACGGCTGAGACCATGCACCAGCGCTGTCGATGTGTTCGACACCGCCAGGCCGGCATGGGTGGCTCCCAGCATCATCGCTTCACGTGCGCTACGATTCTGGGGATCCGAACAGACGGTCTCCAGATTTGCTCCGATGAGCTTGAGCGCCGACAGCGCCAATGCATCGGCATGCGGGTTGCGATTGCGGTTGACGAGTGCTTCCAGCGCATGGGTAAGGGCATCCAGACCGGTATCGACGGTCACGCGATAGGGGCAGGAGAGCGTCAATTCGAAATCGACGATGGCGGCGGTCGGCAATGCAGCCGTGCCGAGGATCAGCATCTTCTCATGGCGCTCGCTGTCGGTGATGACACAGGCCCGCGTCACTTCGCTGCCGGTGCCGGCGGTCGTCGGTATGGCAACCAGCGGCATGACGTCGAAGTCCACGATACGCGGAACTTTCAACGCGCGGACATTCTCCCCCGTGCTGTGGACGATTGCGGCTGCCTTCGCCGTATCTATCGCGCTGCCTCCCCCGATCGCGATCACGCCGTCATGCTTGCCTTCTGCGAGGAGCACTACGACCTGGGCGACACTAACATCCGTCGGATCCTCAACCACATCGGAAAAGACCCCAAACGACGCTCCCTCCGCGCGAATGGACTCGATTATCGCGTCGGCCAGCCCAAGCCTGAAGACACCGGGATCAACCACGAAAAGCGGGTTGGAAACACCGAGTTTCTGCAGAACCGAAGGCAGCCCGTTAACGGCACCGCCACCGACAAGAAGTTCGCGCGGAGTGAGAATGCGATTGATCATTGTACCGGGTTCAGTGAGAGAGAATCTTGGACAGGAACTGCTTTGCGCGGTCGCTTTTAGGGTCGGCGAAGAATTTTTCCTTTTCGGTATCTTCAACGATCTCGCCGGCATCCATGAACACGACCCGGTTGGCGACCTTCCGGGCAAAACCCATCTCGTGAGTCACGACGATCATCGTCATGCCTTCATGGGCAAGCCCGATCATGACGTCGAGAACCTCGTTGATCATCTCCGGGTCGAGAGCCGATGTCGGCTCATCGAACAACATCGCTATCGGATCCATTGCAAGCGCACGGGCGATGGCCACACGCTGCTGCTGGCCACCTGACAATTGTATTGGATATTTGTGCCCATGGCCCGTCAAACCGACACGTTCGAGCAGCGCTGCAGCCTTTTCATTCGCTTGCACGGATGAGCGCCCCAGAACCTTCTCCTGCCCGATACATAGATTCTGAAGCACCGTCATATGGGGAAAGAGTTCGAAATGCTGAAATACCATTCCGACCTTGGCCCGCAACTGCGGCATGTTCGTCTTCGGATCGGTGACCTTGACCCCGTCAATCAGAATCTCGCCGTCGTTGACGGGCTCAAGCGCGTTGACGCATTTGATAAGCGTCGACTTGCCCGAACCCGACGGGCCGCAGACAACGACCACTTCCCCCTTGGCAACTTTAAGCGTGCAGTTTTTCAGAACCTGGAAGTTGCTTCCGTACCATTTGTTCACGGAGTGCATTTCCAGCATGACGTCGGAGGGCTGCATTCTTGTTCTCCCGAAACGAAGCTGACTAGCGCTGCTCGAGCGTCGTGGCCTGAACGTCAAACGCCCGCCCAAAACGTTTCTCGATCCGGCGCTGGATCAGTTCCCATGCCGTTGTCATGACGAGGTAGTAGAGGGCTGCAACGATAAAGAGCTCGAGAACCAGGAACTTTTCCTGGATCAGCACCTGCGTGCGGCGCAGCAGCTCCTCCATCGAGATGATCGAGGCTATGGAGGTGGTTTTGAGGATGCCGTTCACCGAATTGCCCAGCGGCGGAATGATGATGCGGAACGCCTGAGACGCCACGACGTAGCGCATGACCTGGAACTCGCTCATCCCGATGGCGCGCGCGGCATTGAGCTGCCCGCGAGAGACAGCAGAGATACCGGCACGCACGATCTCGGAAAGGTAGGCCGCCTCGTTGAGAGTAAGCCCGATGAGGGTCGATTCCAGTACTGAAAATCGGATGCCGAGCTGCGGCAGACCTGTGTAGATGATGATCAGTTGCACCAGCAGAGGCGTGCCACGCATTACCCATGTGTAGAAATATGCGGGCACCGAAAGAACCCGGTATTTCGACATTCGCATAAGCGCGACAACGAAGCCGAGGATCAGGCCGAACACCATGGCAAAAATAGTGAGGCCAAGCGTTATCAGCGCACCCTCGAGCAGATATGGGTTTGTCAGGTATTCAAAGAACCCTTCCCAGTTCCAACCCTTCACTCGTTCTCTCCTGTGATTCTGTTGCGAGGCTGATCGCCGGCACTGTCAGGTTCTGGGAGGCGCCAACGGAGCGCCTCCTTTCGTTCACCGGGCCTGAATTTGCATGACCAGACGGCGGCAATGGCGCGCATGCGCTTGCTGCGCGCGGAAACCGAACGGGTAGTGGGATTCTTAACCCTGCGGCCCCTCGACGACGATGCCGCCGTCGGCGCGACTGACTCCATATTCGGACATCAGCTTGTCGAGATAGCCGTCCGCTTCCATTTCCTTAAGCGCGGCCGCAACCGCCTCGGCGATATCCTTGCTGCCGAAGGAGAGAGATCCGGGCGTCGGATACATGCCGTTCAGCGCATGCGTGAACTCACCACGATCCTGGTATTGCTTGGCGACCGGATCGATCGAGACCGCAGCGTCCACCTGCCCGGCGCGCAAGGCCTGATAGACGGTGGCATAGTTGTCGAAGAGATTGATGGTCATTTCAGGAAGACCGCGCGTCTTGAAATCCTCATTCAACTCTCGGATCTTGCGCTCGGCGTAGCCACCAATGTCAGTGCTGATCCTCTTGCCGGCGAGGTCGTCGATTTTTGCGATCGGCGCGCCCCCGGAGACAGACGTTGAAATGCTGATAGCCAGCTTCTCATAAGGAATCATATAGAGGATCTTCAAACGCTCGGGCGTCACGAACAGCCCGGCATTGATCATATCCCAGCGCCCGCCCTGAAGGCCCGGAACCATGGTCGCATATTCCGTGCTGATATATTCCGGCTTGAGACAAAGCCGCTTGGCAATCTCGTAGCCCAGTTCGACGCGCAAACCCTTGAGCACGCCCTGCTGATCGGCATAGGCCATCGGCGGCAGCGTCGGGCTCGTCGCCATGACGAAATGACCGGGAGTGGTGAGGAGATTGTCCGGAATTTTCGGACTGCAATCCTGCGCATTGGCCACCTGAGCGGCAAACACGAACGCGGCGAAAATGCCACCTGCAATAATAGGCTGGTTCATAGATGTTCCGTTCCTCTGAAAGCCATCATCTTCTTCATGTGGCTCGTTCTTATATGCTATAATATGGCATACCATAGCAGAAATGAGCTCGCAAGCCCGATCCACGCCGATCATGTCAATGCAGAACGAGGCCCCTGCGGACCGGGTCGGGCATGGCGTTGCCGTGCTGGAAAATGCGAGAAATGCAGAAGAATGACTGCAGAGCAGGCGCCAGGATATGACGCATGGACAATATCTGCGGGATACTCCGGAAAACAAAAGACCTTGGTTCCGCCGAGAAGGGCATAACCAAGGTCTTGATCGAGACACGGGTGGAACTTGACGAATGCCGGCTCACCACCAGCAAGAATGGGGCAGCCGCAGGCTTTTGCTGCCTGCGGCTGCGAAGTTTCAGTGAGGTACCTCGGCGACAGGTGCCGGAAGTGTCGCCTCACCACTCTGCTTGAGCGGCCGATTACCGGTCAGCCCACGCATCAGCACGTAGAAGACCGGCGTCAGGAAGATGCCGAAGGCAGTCACGCCGATCATGCCGGCGAACACCGCAACACCCATGGCCGAGCGCATCTCCGCGCCCGCACCGGTGGAGTAGACCAGCGGCACGACGCCCATAATGAAGGCCATGGAGGTCATCAGGATCGGGCGCAATCTCAGCCTGCTCGCTTCGACCGCAGCCTCCCTTGGCGTCATTCCGGAAAACTCCAGTTCGCGCGCGAACTCGACGATCAGGATGGCGTTCTTGGCAGACAGGCCAACCAGAACGATGAGGCCGATCTGGGTGAAGATGTTGTTGTCGCCTTGCGTCAGCCAGACCCCGGTGAGAGCTGCCAGAATGCCCATCGGCACAATCATGATGATCGCGATCGGCAGAGCCAGGCTCTCATAGAGTGCGGCCAGCACCAGGAACACCAGGATCAGCGCCAACGGGAAGACGAGCACGCCCGAATTGCCGGCCAGTATCTCCTGATAGGTCAGGTCGGTCCATTCGAAGGCAATGCCCTTCGGCAAGGTCTCAGCGGCGATCCGCTCGGCGGCGGCCTGCGCCTCGCCCGACGAATAGCCCGGCGCCGGCCCGCCATTGATGTCTGCCGAGAGGAAGCCGTTGTAGCGGATCGCCCGTTCCGGCCCAGCACTCGGCTTGACGTTGAGCAAAGCTGAAAGCGGTATCATCTCGCCCGACTGCGATCTGACCTCCAGCCGCCCGATGTCGTCGGCCCGGCCACGGAAGGCAGCATCGGCCTGAACGCGCACGGAGTAGGTTCGGCCGAACTGATTGAAATCATTCACATAGAGCGAACCGAGATATATCTGCAGCGTGTCGAAGACATCCGTCACCGCAACGCCGAGCTGGTGCGCCTTGGTCCGGTCGAGATCGGCATAGAGCTGCGGAACATTGACCTGGAATCCTGTGAACATCCCCGTCAGCTCAGGCGTGGTGTAAGCCTTGGCCAGGAAGGCCTTGGTAGCCTCGTCGAGCGCCTGATAGCCGAGCCCGTTGCGGTCCTCGATCTGCATCTTGAAGCCGCCGACCACGCCAAGACCCTGCACCGGCGGTGGCGGGAATATGGCGATGAAGGCTTCCTGAATGCCGCCAAACTGCCCATTGAGCGCCTGCGCAATGGCACCGCCCGAAAGGTCGGGTGTCTTGCGTTCCTCGAAAGGCTTCAGCGACAGGAAGATGATGCCGGCATTGGAGCTGTTGGTGAAGCCGTTGATCGACAGGCCAGGAAAAGCGATGGCGCTTTCGACGCCCGGCTGCTTCAGGGCGATGTCGCCCATGCGCCGGATTACCTCCTCGGTACGGTCCAGCGTTGCTCCATCGGGCAGTTGCGCGAAGCCGACGAGATACTGCTTGTCCTGCGCCGGCACGAAGCCGCCGGGCACGGTCTTGAACATGCCGAAGGTGGCAGCCACCAGCACGATATAGAGGCCCATGATCAGTGTCTTGCGCGACAGAAGCCGCCTCACGCCGCCGCTATAGGCCTTGGAGCCGCTGCCGAAGGCACGGTTGAAGCCGCGGAAGAACCAGCCGAACGCCTTGTCCATCGCGCGGGTCAGCCAGTCCTTCGGTGCGTCGTGCCCGCGCAGCAGGAGAGCCGCCAGGGCCGGCGAAAGCGTCAGCGAGTTGAAGGCGGAAATGACGGTCGAGATGGCGATGGTCAAGGCGAACTGCTTGTAGAACTGCCCGCTCAGCCCGGAGATGAAAGCAAGCGGCACGAACACCGCGACCAGCACCATGGCGATCGCAACGATCGGACCGGAAACCTCACGCATCGCACGGTATGTCGCGTCACGGGGTGAGAGACCTTCCTCGATGTTGCGCTCGACATTTTCGACCACGACGATGGCGTCATCGACGACGATGCCGATGGCCAGCACCAGCCCGAACAGAGTAAGCGCGTTGATCGAGAAGCCGAAGACATACATCACGGCGAAGGTGCCGATGATCGAGATAGGCACCGCGACCAGCGGAATGATCGAAGCACGCCAAGTCTGCAGGAACAGGATGACGACGAGCACGACCAGGACGATGGCTTCAAGAAGCGTATCGACGACCGCTTCGATGGAAGCGCGGACGAATTGGGTCGTGTCGTAGACGATCTGGTATTCCACGCCATCAGGCATGGTCTGCTGAAGCTCGGCCATCACCTTCTGGACATTGTCGGAAATTTCGATGGCGTTGGAACCGGGTGCCTGGAACACCGGAATGGCGACGGCCGACTTGTTGTCGAGCAGCGAGCGCAGCGCATATTCGGCAGCGCCCAGTTCAATGCGGGCAACGTCACGCAGCCGCGTGACCTCACCATTTGCGCCGGTCTTGACGATAATGTTGCCAAAATCGTCGACGCTCTGAAGCCGCCCTTGGGCATTCACGGAAAGCTGCAGGTCGAGACCGGGAACGCCCGGCGAGGCACCGACGACGCCGGCGGCAGCCTGGATGTTCTGCTCGCGGATCGCCTGGACGACATCGCTTGCGGAAAGGTCGCGCTTGGCCACCTTCTGCGGATCGAGCCAGACGCGCATGGAATAGTCGCCGGAGCCGAAGACCTGCACCTGACCGACACCGTCGATCCGGGCCAGCCGGTCCTTGACGTTGATGACGGCGTAGTTGCGCAGATAGGTGATGTCATAACGGTCATTCGGCGACAGAAGATGCACGACCATCATCAGGTCGGGCGAACTCTTTACCGTGGTGACGCCGAGACGCCTCACCTCTTCGGGCAGACGCGGCTCGGCCTGGCTGACACGGTTCTGCACAAGCTGCTGCGCCTTGTCCGGGTCGGTGCCGAGCTTGAAGGTCACGGTCAGCGTCATCAGGCCGTCCGTGGTGCCCTGGCTCGACATGTAAAGCATGTCTTCGACGCCGTTGATCGCCTCCTCGATCGGCGTCGCCACCGTTTCAGCGATAACCGTGGGATTGGCACCCGGATATTGCGCTCTGACCACGATGGAGGGCGGCACGACGTCGGGATATTCCGAGATCGGCAGGGCACGGAGGCCAAGCAGACCGGCAATCAAAATAAGGACCGAAAGCACACCGGCAAAGACCGGTCGGTCAACGAAAAATCTGGAAAAATTCATGTCAAATCCCGCCTTCCGGGCGCAAATGGGCGGATAACCCTCGACAAAGCCTGTCGGCATTGGGGCCATCAGCAAAATTCAATGTGTCGACTGCCGGCGGAAACGGGTGGGAAGCGCCCCGCTTCCGCCGGTCTGTCAGATCGCAGCACATCCCTTCGGAGGCACGAAGCACGACCCAACGTTCTGAATGAGCACCGGAATATTCGAAGAAACGGTACTCACTTTTCTGCTCTACTGCGCTACCGCGTTGGCTTCGGCCAGCGCCTGTTCGTTTGGCACCATGGCAACCGGCTGAGGATCGACCAGCGCACCGGGACGAACCCGCTGCAAGCCGTTGACGACGATCCGCTCGCCTGACTTGAGCCCGCTCTTGACGATGCGCAGCCCTTCGACCGAAGCGCCCAGCGCGACCTCGCGGTAAGCGATCTTGTTGTCCGCCTCGACGACCAGAACGAACTTCTTGTCCTGATCGGTGCCGACCGCCCGTTCGCTGACGGTCAGTTCAGGGGCCGGCTTCGGCTGGCCCATGCGCACGCGCACAAACTGGCCCGGGATCAGACGGCCATTGGGATTGTCGAACACCGCTCTGACCCGCATCGTGCCGCTTGCCGTATCGACCTCGTTGTCAATGAGCTGAAGCTTGCCCCGGATCGGCGTGCCGTCATCGCTGGCCGTGCCGATTTCCACCGGGATCTGTTCGACCGCCAGCGCTCCGCTTTCCGTTACCGGAAGCTCGGCCGAGGCGCGCGCCAGAAGCTGCTCGTCGATGCTGAAGCTGGCATAGATCGGGTCGACCGAGACCAGCTTGGCCAGGATCGGCGAACCGGAGCCTGCGGCGACTAGGTTGCCGGGCGTGATCTCGATCCTGCCCAAGCGACCCGAAATCGGCGCCCGAACCTCGGTATAGCCAAGGTCAAGCTTCGCCGATTGCAAGGCTGCCTGCGCCGACCGCAGATTGGCTTCCGCTTCGTGAGAAGCGCTAAGCCGCTGGTCGAGATCGCTTTGCGATACGGTGCGATTCTCGACGAGCTTGCGGCCACGCTCGAGTTCGAGCCTGGTCAGTTCCACACGCGCCTCGGCTGCAGCGACAAGGGCCTCTGACTGTGCCACCGCGGATGCGAAAGGTGCCGGGTCGATCGTCACGAGCAGATCGCCCTGCTTTACCAGCGCGCCTTCGTGAAAATGCACCGACTGTATGGCGCCGGCGACACGCGAGCGGATTTCGACACGGTCCACCGCTTCTAGGCGACCGGAGAACTCTTCCCAGGTCGTGATCTCACGCGGTTCGACAACCGCAACCGAGACTGGCGTTGCCGGCGCTGCTGCCGGTGCCGACACCTCGGCCTTGGCGGTTTCCGGCAGGTTGGTGATGGTTGCTACGCCAAAAATCGACGCAACAAGGGGTAGGCCGGCGCCCCAGAGGAGCCGGCGGGCGGTGGTCTTCTTCATAATGATCTCCTTAGCGGCGCTCAGGCCGTATAGGTTGGAAACGGTCCGTCAGTGGGGTAACGCTCCGGTCTCTTGGAAAAACTCGACAAACTGGCTGCGAACAGTCTCCCCCCATCCCGGCTGAACGGCCGGGCATCTCGAATAAGTGGCCGGCCATCCCGTCTGGACGCTCAGGACACTTTCACGGACGATCACGCCCGCATCTTTCAATCGCCTTGCATATTTCAGGCTCTCATCGCGCATCGGATCGTCCTCTGCGGTCAGGATGAGCGCCGGTGCGACGCCGACAAGGCGCGCGCAGTATGCAGGTGCGGCATAGGGATGGCAGGCATTGGCGCCGAACCCCAGATAACGGTTCCAGCCGTCCGACCATTGGCAGCCGGTGGGCTTGGCTTCCGCCTTGCGGAACGAGCCTGTCGCCATGAACGGATCGAGCATCGGCGAGAGCAGTATCTGCCCCTGCAAGGCCCCAAAATGCTGATCGCGGCACATCAGCGCCAGACCCGCGGCAAGATTGCCGCCCGCCTCTTCGCCGGCAACGAACAGCGTGGATTTCTTGTCAGCCCAATTCGCCCGCTGGCCGCACACAAGGCCGAGAACTTCATAGGAAAGCTGCAGCGCCCTTGGAAACGGATGCTCGTTGGCGCAGGAATAATCGGCTGAAACGACGACAGCACCTGCTTCTGCGAGCAGCGTAGCGATTGCTTGCCCGGTCGCAAGCGAGCCGCCGAGAAACGATCCGCCATGCAAGTGCATAACCAGCGGCGGCGCTTTTGTCAGCGCATCGCCGCGATAGAGGCGCACCGGCACGCGGCATGCTCCACCATCAAGCGATTCTTCTGTCCAACTGGCTTTCATGACCCCTGAAAACTCGTCCTGTCATCTGATCGATCAGCCATATAGGACCTCAACCTAAGTTGAGGTCAAGCGGCCAATCCTTCATATCTCACATGCCTCCTGACAGCATCTTGTCAGGGGAAGCGCAGTGCCCCCACGCGTCTTGAATAAGGTGGTATTGTTACCTTGCTAGAAAAAGTCCGACTTTTGTGATTTCACTGTTTCTGATAGTGAATAATAAAGTGATATTCAAAATTTTGGGCAGGATAAAACGATGGACCAGCTTGCCGCCATGCGGACCTTCGTTCGTGTCGTCGAGGTCGGTAATTTTAGCCGCGCCTCGGAATCCCTAGCGATCCCGAAGGCCACCGTCACCAAATTGATTCAAGGTCTGGAAGCGCATTTGCGCACCAAGCTCCTCAATAGAACCACCCGCCGCGTGCTGGTTACCCCTGATGGTGCGCTCTATTACGAACGGGCACTCAGGCTACTCTCCGACATCGACGAACTCGACAGCAATATGGCGACTTCGCAGGCCCTGCCCAAGGGCAAACTGCGCGTCGATATGGCGGGAGCACTGGCGAAACTGATCGTCATTCCGGCCTTGTGCGATTTCTACGACCGCTATCCCGACATCCGGATCGATCTTGGCGTATCCGACCGGCAGATCGACATTCTGGCCGAGAATGTCGATTGCGCCCTGCGGACTGGTGAAATCAACGACCAATCCCTTATCGCCAGACGCATTTCGGAGATGAGCCTGGTCACTTGCGCGGCGCCTTCTTACTTCGAACGATTCGGCGAACCGCGCCATCCGCTTGATCTCGAGAAAAGCCATTATGTCGTGAGCTTCTTCCTGCCGCCGATGGGCCGTCAGCAACCCTTCATATTCAACCGCGGTGATGAGAAGCTGGAAATACTCGGGCGTTGTACCGTGGCCACCAACGAAGCGATCACTTATGTCGCCGCGGCCGAAGCAGGCATGGGTATCGTTCAGGCACCACGCTTCTTGGTCAAGGAAGCATTCAGCAAAGGCACCCTGCAGCCGGTGCTTCACGAATGGAGTCGCGACCCACTGCCGCTCTATGTCGTCTATCCGCCGAACCGGCACCTGAGCAACAAGCTGCGGGTGTTCGTCGACTGGATCGCCAACCTCTTCGCCAATTCCGGCATAGACGAGCCGCAGCCATCAGCCTGATCCCGCATCGCTGCGGGATCAGGCGCTTCAGGTAAAACGTATCATTCCGCCGCCAAAGGCCGTATCTCGCCCAGCGGTGTCAATGTGATACCCGGTTGGTCGACCGGGCTGGCCGGCTCCGCCGACTTCTTCTTCGGCTCCTTGCCGAAGAACAGCGCATAGCCGGCCGGCAGAACCAGGATGGTCAGCACGGTCGCCACCAGGATGCCGCCCATCATGGCGTAGGCCAGCGGCCCCCAGAACACGCCGCGTGAAATCGGGATCAGCGCCAGAACGGCAGTCGCCGCCGTCAACATGATCGGTCGGAAGCGGCGAACGGCGGCACCGATGATCGCCTCCTGCCTTTCCATGCCGGCCGCGATATCCTGGTCGATCTGGTCGACGAGGATGATCGAGTTGCGCATGATGATACCGAGCAGCGCGATCACACCCAGGATGGCAACGAAGCCAAACGGAGCCCCGGTTATCAGCAGCGCCAGGGCTGCTCCGATGATGCCGAGCGGGCCTGTCGCCAGAACCAGCATGGATTTGCCGAAATGCTGCAACTGGACCATCAGAAGCACGAGGATGACCAGCAGCATGATCGGGGCTTTGGCCGCGATAGAAGCCTGGCTTTCTGCGGATTCCTCTGCACCACCCTGAACTTCGACCTTGTAGCCGGCGGGCAGCGAAGCGCGCATATCCTTCATGCCGTTGAACATTGCCGATACGACGTCGTTCGACTGGACACCGTCCGGCAACGTGCCGCGAACGGTAATTGTCGGCAGGCGATCACGACGCCACTCGATGCCTTGTTCCATCACCGGCACGACCTTGGCAATCTGCGAGACCGGCACGAAGCCACCGAAATCGGTCGGGATGTAGACCGAGTTGACCGACGAAAGCAGGCTACGAGTTGCGTCTGGCTCCCTTGCCACGATCGACACGGTTTCCTCGCCGTCGCGGAAATCGTCGAGCGGCACGCCGGACATCGTCGCCTGAAGCATCTGGCGAACGCGCTGCGACGTCACGCCAAGCATCCGCGCCCGATCCTGATCGATGACCAGCTTCATGGCCGGCACCAGCTCCAGCCAGTCGTCATGGATTGCGCCGATCCTCGGATCTGCATGGAACTTCTGCTTCACCTCGTCGGCGATACGGCGCACTTCTTCGCGTTCGGGCCCCGACACACGCATCTGCACCGGCCAGCCTACCGGCGGCCCGAGGAAGAGGCGATCGACCTTGGCGCGAACCGTCGGGAAGTCTTCGGCAAGGATGCCACGCATCTTGGTGATCAGGCGTTCACGCGCAGGCTCGTCATTGGCCATGACCAAAAGCTGCGCGTAGTTCGGATTGCGCAATTGCTGATCCAGCGGCAGGAAGAAGCGCGGCGCGCCCTCGCCGATATAGGTGGCGATGAACTTCTTGTCCGGGTCGTCCATCATGCGCGCCTCAAGCGCCTTTGCCTGGTTCTCGACTTCCTTGATGCTGGTGCCTTCCGGCAGCCAGAGATCGACCAGGATTTCAGGCCGGGACGACTGCGGGAAAAACGCCTGCGGAATAAACTGGAAGGCGTAGAGGCTGCCGGCAAAGGTGGCGAGCGTCAGCGACAGCACGATGATCCGGTGACGCACCGCCCATGTCACCGTCGAGCGAAGGCGGCGATAGAACCGTGTGTCGAAGACGTCGTGATGATCCTGCCCGGCATGTGCACGCTGCCTGAGGATCATATGGCCGAGCCAAGGCGTGAAATAGACCGCCACGAACCATGAGACGACCAACGCGATGCCGACCACATAAAACAGCGAGCGCACATATTCGCCCGCCGTCGACGCCGCAAAACCGACCGGGATAAAGCCGGCGATGGTGATCAGCGTGCCGGTAAGCATTGGAAAAGCTGTCGAGGAATAGGCGAAACTGGCCGCATCGAGCTTTTCCAACCCCTCCTCCAGTTTTCGCTCCATAAGCTCGACGACGATCATGGCGTCGTCGACAAGCAGACCGAGCGCGATGATCAAGGCGCCGAGAGAAATGCGCTGCAGGTCTATCCCCAGTTCGTACATGATGGCGAAGGTCGCAGCCAGAACCAGGGGGATGACGATCGCAATCACCAAACCGGAACGCCAGCCGATCGACAGGAAAGAGACGACAAGCACGATAATGAGTGCTTCGACGAGCGCCCGCATGAACTCGCCGATAGCGTCGGTCACCACTTCGGGCTGGTTGGATATCTGATCGACGGACACACCGACCGGCATCGATTCCTCGAAGCGCTCGTAGGTGGCGTCGACAGCTTTGCCGACATCCGTGACCTTGAAGCCGTTTGCCATGACCACGCCGATCTGAACGCTGTCATGGCCGTTCATGCGGAACTTGCGCGCGTATGGATCTTCGAGGCCGGAAGATACTGTCGCGATATCGCCCAGGCGTGTCACCTGATTACCGGCCTTGATGCGCAGCTCGCGAATATCCTCGACCTTGCGGACATCGCCTTCGACTGCGATGCGCACCGACCGCGTGCCGGTTTCGACGGACCCGGCCGGATCGACATTGTTCTGGCCCGAGACCGTATTGCGAAGGTCGGTCAATGTCAGCCCGCGCTCAGCGAGCGCCTTGGACGAGACGTCGATATAAATCTTCTGCGGTTGATCTCCGAGGATCACGGCCTTTTCGACACCCGGCGTGGTGAGCAGCATGTCGCGTGCCTGGATCGCGAACTTCTTCAGTTCGGGATAGCTGAAACCGTCGCCGCTGATTGCGTTCAGCGTAATGAATGTATCGCCGAATTCGTCGTTGAAGTAAGGCCCGAGCAGGCCTTGCGGCAATTCGCTGGAGATGTCGCCGACCTTCTTGCGCACCTGGTAGAAGGCGTCCTTCACCTGTTCGGCGTTGGTGTCGCCTTTGATCTGCACAGTGATGATGGCGCTGCCGGCACGTGAATAGGAGCGTACGAAATCGAGATGCGGCGTTTCTTGCAGCTTGCGTTCGATCTTGTTGACGACCTGGTCCTGCATCTCCTCGATGGAGGCTCCCGGCCAAACCGCCTGCACCACCATGACGCGGAAGGTGAAATCAGGATCTTCCTTCTGTCCCATCCGCATCAGGCCGAAGGCGCCGGCGACAATCAGCAGCACGAACAGAAAGCGCGCGATGCTCGGATGCGCTATAGCCCAGCGCGAAAGATTGAACGGCTGGCGTTCCCTGGAGGAATTGCTCATGGCCATACTCACGCTTTGGAGTTTGAGGAAGGGCTAACGGACAACCCCGGCGTTAGGAACGACAGCGGGTTCTGCTGCAGCTGCCTTCTGGTCGCCGGTTTCCGGAAGCTTCACCTTCATATTTTCCGACATGAACTGTGTGCCGGCGGCAACCACGACGTCGCCGGGCTGCAAGCCGTCGGCTACGCGGACCCCGTCATCGGAAAAATCCGCGACCTTGACCGAACGTGCATGAACCGTTCCCGCGCCGCGATCCACGAGCCATACGACCGGCGCACCGTCTTTTTGGCCAAGCGCACTCAGCGGAATGGAAATGGAAGGGCTGGTATTGTCCACCTTCGCTTCGATCGTTGCCGTCATGCCGAGCAGAATGCGCGGATCGGCAGGCAGACTGACGCGCACGGCAAAAGTCCGCGACTGAAGATCGGCACTGCCGGCGACCTCACGGACCTTGCCGTCAAGCACCAGGCCATTGTCCGACCAGAAACGCGCCTGAACGGATTTGCCGATGCGGAACTGAGCGATATCGGTTTCCGGCACGGCGATCTGCACTTCCTTCTCGCCATCTACCGCCACTGTCACGACCGGCGTCCCGGTTCCCACAACCTGCCCGACATCGGCATTGATCGCCGTCACAATGCCGTTCAGGCCGGATGTCAGATCGGTATAGGCAACTTGGTTCTTCGCCTGCTCCAGCGAGGAGGCTGCCGCATCCCGGCTTGAAACCGCCTGCTCATAGGCAAGCGTCTGGGCCTCGAGTTGAGACTTGGACGCGAAGTTTTTCGCAAAGAGCTGTTCGGCGCGCTTGCGCGTCAGTTCGGTGGTTTCGACCTGCTTCTGCGCAGCCATCAGGGATGCCTGCGCGCTGCGAACGGCAAGCTCATAATCATTGGCGTCGACGCGAGCCAGAACGTCGCCCGGTTTCACCCGGTCGCCGATATCGACATTGCGCTCTATGACCTTGCCATTGATGCGGAAGCCAAGGCTCGTTTCGGTACGGGATTTTACCGAGCCGGAATAATCGAGACGCCGCGTGTCATCCGCCTTGGTGATCTCCACGACCTTTACCGGCCGGATCACCTCTTTTGTCTCGGCCTTTTCCTGGGAACAGGCCGAAAGCGCGAGGCCGAGCGCAACGAAGAGCGCAAAACCGGGTATAGACGGCCTCTTCGACCGGGCTATGTACAGCGAGACCATGTCCGCACTCCGATAAAACTGTTCAGTGAACGAATGCTGTTCCGTTGCCGGAACCGCTTATTTCTTCAGAGCCCGGATCGCGAACTCTATCAACTCGTCCGGGCTGGCACGGTTTTCCTTGTTCATGCACTGCGCGGCGACCTGTGGATGACAGAGCGGAACCATGCACGCTCCGAAACACCTCGCGGCCATTTCCGGGTCTTGATCGACAAATTCACCAGATGCGATGCCGTCGCTGATGATCTTGGCGAGAACGATGTGAAGCTGGTCGATATGTTTTTCGATAACGCCCCATTGGTGTTCCAGCGCAACGACCACCATCTCGTGCACCTTCTTCTGGTCCGTCAGAACATTGATAGTGAACTGATGTTCCTCATGGCCATAGCGTCTCAAACGCTCTTCTGCGCTGATCGGCAGACGTGCGATCTCCATCGCAAGGTCATTTCGGTGCGTCAGCATGCGCTCCATCAGCGCCTGATGGATTTCGGATTTGGAACCGAAGAACCGATAGATATTGGCAGGTGACATACCGAGATCACGGGCAATGTCGGCCACATTCGTCTTGCTGTAGCCATAGTGCCGAAACAACCGGTCCGCCGCATCCAGGATGCGGTTTACGTTTTCCTGGCGGCTTGAGTCGGCAACCCTGTCGGCGATATCGCTCACGCTTGGCTCCCAGTTACGAGTGACGATTTTTAATTTTCGTCAGTCATAATCCATCATTTGACACTTGTCAAACCTGATTTGGGGATGAGAGCGCGCCGCACATTAATGTGAACGAGGCGAAACGCTCGCCATCCGCATGCGAAGCGTCGCGCCAGCGATCAACTCCAATGCGCATTGGCGGTCGACGCTCATTCCCTCAGTGGGCTGTTCAGGAAAATGACTTCGGTGCGAAATCGTTTCAATATATGATATGGCGTTGCATTATTCAAATCGCCATGCCATCATTTGCTCAAGTTAAACTGAGGGAGCCAGCTGTGGCACTTGACCCCGAACGCCTTCTCGCCCTCGAAATCCCGTCGCGTCAGGTCGACTATTCGGATCGCGACACGCTGCTTTATGCGCTTTCGCTAGGCGCTGGTTTCGACAAGGATTTGCGGTTTGTTCATGAGGACGAACAGCGCGTCGTTCCCAGCTTTGGTCAATCGCTCACGTTCGATGACTCTTGGATGGACCCCACCGGCGTCGATCTCGCGAAAGTCGTGCATGGTGGCTTGGATCTGCGCTTTGACGCGCCGTTCACTCCGGCGGGCTCGGTCGAGCTGCGCAGCAGTATCGTCGGGCTCGGCGACAAGGGCGAAGGCAAGGCGGCCATCATCCTGCAGGAGACCGAGCTGCTCCAGGAAGGGCGCCGGATATTCACCTCGCTCTCGAGCCTCTTTGTTCGAGGCGGGGGCGGCTTTGGCGGTTCGGTCGGCCAGCAGCCCGAGATGAACGCGTCGCCCGATCGCGAACCGGATGAAACCTTCGAGGTTTCCACCCGCGCCGATCAGGCATTGCTGTTTCGACTGCTTGGCGATCGAAACCCACTGCACGCCTTGCCGGAAGTGGCCCGCGCGGCAGGTTTCGAACGCCCGATCCTGCACGGAGCCTGCACCTTCGGTATCGCTTGCCTGACTGTCTTGCAGCGCTACTGCGACGGTGATCCCGCCCGCTTGTCGCGCTTTGCCGCCCGGTTCAGCGGCCCACTCTACCCCGGCGAAACACTCGTCTTCTCCTTCTGGAAACTCGACACGGGGATTTCCTTTTCCGCGAAGACCAAAGAACGCGGCTTGCCGGTCCTTGATGGCGGGCGGGCGGACATTCAGGCCTGATCGGGCGCGCTCATGGCAAACTCCGTCACACTGACCCATTGGGGAACCTACCGTCCCGAGGTGCAGGACGGACGGTTGCTGGCAATGGCGCCGCTTGCGGAAGACCCCTCTCCCTCGCCGATCGGTAACTCGATACCTGGAACGCTCAATGACCCGGCCCGCATTGCCCAGCCGATGGTTCGGGCGGGTTTCCTCACCAATGGCGCCGCCTCGCGCGTGCAGAGAGGCTCGGAACCCTTCGTTCCGGTGAGTTGGGCCGAGGCAACCGCACTCGCCGCCCGCGAGCTTGACCGGGTACGGCGCGAACATGGCAACAAAGCAATCTTCGGTGGCTCCTATGGCTGGGCCAGTGCCGGGCGCTTTCACCATGCCCAAAGCCAGTTGCACCGATTTCTCAACGTGGCGGGCGGCTACACCCGTTCGGTCAATACGCACAGCCATGCGGCGGCCGAGGTTTTGCTGCCACACCTGATCGGCAACCAGGACGGCATGGGCGGTCGCCATACTGCCTGGCCGTTGATCCGCGATCATACTCGTCTTTTCGTCGCTTTCGGCGGCCTGCCCGTGAAAAACGCCCAGGTCAGCGCCGGCGGCGTCAGCCAGCATCGCGTTCCGGACCGGCTGCGGGAGTGTCGCGCGGCGGGCACCGACTTCGTCAACATCAGCCCGCTGGGATCGGACGTGGCGCCGGAGCTTGGCGCAGACTGGCTCCCGGTGCGCCCCAACACCGATACCGCACTGATGCTCGGCGTCGCCCACACGCTGGAAGTGGAAGGCCTGACGGATCGCGCATTCCTTGCGCGCTACACCACCGGCTTCGAAAAATTCCTGCCATATCTGACCGGGACGGTGGATGGGCAACCCAAGGATGCCGACTGGGCTGCTGCAATTTGCGGTATCGAGGCGGACGTGATCCGCAACCTTGCGCGCCGGATGGCCGGCAGCCGTACTATGATATCCGTCGCGTGGTCGCTGCAGCGTGCCAGCCATGGCGAGCAGCCCTTATGGATGGCGATCACGCTCGCTTCCATGCTGGGTCAGATCGGCCTTCCGGGCGGCGGTTTCGGATTCGGATATGCGGCGGCAAACCGCGTTGGAAACACGGAATTACCTTTCTCCTGGCCTGCCCTGCCGCAATTCAGGAACCCGGTGCCGGACTTCATTCCGGTCGCCAGGCTGGCCGACATGCTGCTCAATCCCGGCGTTCCCTTCGACTATAATGGCGGGCGCTATACCTACCCCGACATCCGCATGGTCTGGTGGGCGGGCGGCAATCCGTTTCATCATCAGCAGGATTTGAACAAGCTTCTGACCGCCTGGCGCAAGCCCGAGGTGGTGGTCGTGCAGGAGCCCTGGTGGAATGCGACGGCGCGCCATGCCGATATCGTTCTGCCCTGCACCACCACCGTGGAACGCAATGATCTCGGCATCGCCAAGGCCGAGCCGTATCTCGTCGCAATGCGCAAGGTGGTGGAGCCTGCCGGAGCCGCACGCGATGATTACGATATCCTGAGCGATATCGCTGGTCATCTCGGACTGCGCGAAGCCTTCACGGAAGGCCGCGACGAGATGGGCTGGGTTCGTCATCTATACGAAGGCTCACGCGAGGCAGCCGCCGTTCACGGCCACGCACTGCCGGATTTCGAAACCTTCTGGAAGGCTGGCGAATTCCGCTTCGAGAATTCCGTTCCGCATAGAAGCCTGCTGCAAGAGTTCCGCGCCGATCCCGAGGCCGACCGCCTGCGAACCCCTTCCGGTCGTATCGAGATCTTCTCGGAAAAGATCGCCGGCTTCGGCTATGACTGCTGCCCCGGCCATGCGGTTTGGATCGAGCCGGATGAATGGCTCGGCGGCGTGGCCGCGGCACGCTACCCGCTGCATCTGATTTCGAACCAGCCTGCAACGCGTCTGCACAGCCAGCTCGACAACGGCTCAGTCAGCCGAAGTTCGAAGGTCGCTGAACGCGAACCCGCCAGCTTCAACCCCGACGACGCCAAAAAGCGCGGTATCAAGGCCGGCGATGTGGTGCGGCTCTTCAACGATCGCGGTGCCTGCCTCGTAGGCGCCATTCTCTCGCCATTGGTTGCACCGGGTACCGTGCAGCTTGCCACCGGCGCCTGGTACGACCCGGTCGAGCTCGGTCGTGTGGGGGCACTCGACCGGCACGGCAATCCCAATGTGCTGACCCTCGACCGCCCCACATCCCGTCTTGCACAGGCCCCGATCGCTCACAGTGCGTTGATCGAGGCTGAGCGTTTCACTGAAACACCGCCCGATGTGGCCGCCTTCCTGCCGCCGCCCATCCTGGCCGCAAAAGATTCCCCCGACATGACTATGGAGATGACATGACTGACACAGACTTCTGGAGCCGCCAGAAGGCCATCGTGACTGCCGGCGCCACCGGCATAGGCCTGAAAATTGCCTCTGCCCTTCATGCCAGCGGCGCGCAGGTCTGGATTTGCGACATTGCCGAAGGCCCATTGGCCGAGGCTGCTGCTTCCCTGCCCGGCATCGGCACCGTAATCTGCGACGTGTCCGATCCGGACGCCTGCGACGCATTCGTTGCCAAGGCCACCGAGGCGATGGGCGGTCTGGACATACTCGTCAACAACGCAGGCATCGCCGGTCCTGCAGCACCGGTTCAGCACATCAGCACCGACGACTGGAAGCGGTGCTTCGAGGTCAACGTCAACGGCCAGTTCTACATGGCCCGCGCCGCGATCCCTCATTTGAAGGCTGCGGGCGCCGGCTCGATCGTCTGCATGGCTTCGGTGGCAGGCAAATACGCCTTCCCGCTGCGTTCGCCCTATGCGGCCTCGAAGGCAGCGGTGATCTCGCTTGCACGCGCGCTTTCGGTCGAACTCGGACCGGATCAGATTCGCGTGAACTCGATAGCGCCCGGCGTCGTCGCAGGTGATCGCATTCGCCGCGTCTTCACCGACCGCGCCGAAACCCGGGGCATTACCTACGAGGAAATGCAGGCTGTCGCGCTGCGCGCGGTCTCAATGAAAACCATGGTTGAACCAGAAGAGATCGCAGGCCTCATCATGTTCCTTTGTGCCCCTTCAGGGCGGTCAATTTCCGGGCAGGTGATGAGCATCTGCGGTGGTCTAGAGTATACGGAGTAAGCCCTCATGATCAAAGCGAACAAGGCGATCATCACCTGCGCCATCACTGGCGCGACGCATACGCCGACGATGTCACCCTATCTGCCGGTAACGCCGGATACGATCATCGAACAGTCCGTCGAGGCCGCACAGGCCGGTGCCGCGATCCTGCACCTGCATGCGCGCGACCCTCAAACCATGCGCCCGACCGCCGATCTCGATGTCTGGATGCATATCCTGCGCTCGATCCGTGACCGCTGCGACGCAGTGCTGAACATGACAACCGGCGGCTCGACCTTCATGTCGATCGAGGACCGGCTCTCAGCCCCATTGGCGGCTGCGCCGGAACTGTGTTCCTGCAACATGGGCTCAATGAACTTCGGCACCTATGCGATGAAGGAAAAATACAAGGGCAAGTGGAAATACGACTGGGAAGAGGATTACCTCGAAGCCAGTCGCGGCGCGATTTTTCGTAACACTTTCGCCGATATCGAGGCCATCCTCATCCGCCTCGGCGAAAAAGGCACCCGTTTCGAGTTCGAGTGCTACGATGTGGGCCATCTCTACAACCTCGCTCATATGGTCGACCGCGGCCTCGTGAAACTGCCGATGTTCCTGCAGTTGATTGTCGGCACGCTTGGCGGCATCGGGCCTGGCCCGGAGAACCTGATGTTCATGAAGCAGACCGCCGACCGTCTGTTCGGCTCCGAGAACTATCAGTGGTCGGTGCTCGCCGGCGGCCGTCATCAGATGAACATGGCGACGATGGCGGCAACAATGGGCGGCAACGTGCGCGTCGGCCTCGAAGACAGCCTCTATGCCGGTCGCGGCAAAATGGCGACCTCCAACGCCGAGCAGGTCCGCATGATCCGTGGCATCGTCGAGGGATTGACGCGGGAGATTGCCACCCCCGATGAAGCCCGTGCCATGCTCGGCCTGAAAGGTGCTGCTCAGACCAATATCTGAGCCCTTGGAAACCGGTCGCCGGAGTTTCCGGCGACCGTACTCGCCCCCGGACACGTCAACAAAAGTAACCGCCGTTGAGAACAACAAACCCGAGGCACTGTTTTCCACATTTACCATGCGGAGCAGTGGGGCATTATCCACCCGAGATCGACTATGGATTCTTATTCCAGGATTTCGGGATGGAGACGCTTTAGAAGTGGGTAAGGTGCGCAAGACACCTCAAACGGTCGGTCCGGGACATCACTCACCGACTCCAGAAGGAACCCAAAATGAAACGTCGTGAATTCCTTGCCAGCCTGGCCGTCCTGACAGGCTCATCAATGTTGCCGGTCAAATGGGCGAAGGCGCAAACCCGCGAAGAAAGCCTTCGGGTGCTGAGCGAAGGCGCAGCAAACTCGTTCGACTCCTTTTCCGTAGGCGTCAACCGCAACTCCATCCAGATCAGCTGGAACGTCTATGACCGGCTGGTCACTTTCGCCTACAAACCGCGCGAAGACGGCACGCCCTATTACGACTATTTCGACATCAAGGGCGAACTCGCCGAAAGCTTCGAATTTTCGGAAGACAAGAAATCGATCACCTTCCACCTGCGCAAGGATGCGGTCTTCCACGACGGCGTCCCGGTGACAGCCGAAGACGTGAAATGGTCGCTCGACCGCGTGGTCGCAAGCCCGGTAGGCAAGGCACAATTCTCGACTGGCTCGATGACCGACCCCGCTCAGTTCGTGGTGATCGACGCCCATACGATCCGCGTGGACCTGCCTCAGCCGGATCGCTTCGCGCTACCGAACCTGGCGCTGACCTATCCGATCATCGTGAACTCGAAGCTCGCCAAGCAGCATGCTACCACCGAAGATCCCTTCGCGATGGAATGGCTGAAGACCAACGCCGCAGCCGGCGGAGCCTTCAAGATCGAGCGCGCCGATATGGGCGAACGGGTAATCCTGGCACGCTTCGACGACTGGAAAAGCGGCCCGTTGCCAAGCATAAAGCGCGTGCTTTGGCAAACCGTGCCGGCGGCGGAATCACGCATCGCTTCGCTGGTGCGCGGTGATGCCGATATCGTCCAGGATCTGCCGCCGAAGGACGTGGTGACGCTGCTCGACAACCCCGAAGTAAAAGTCATCGGCGTACCGACGTCGAGCTTCCAGTTCATCGGCATGAACGGCGATCTCGCGCCTTTCAACGATGTGCGTGTACGCCAGGCTATCGCCTATGCGCTGCCTTACGAGGACATGTTCCAGGCTGCGCTCTTCCGCCGTGGCGAGCCGCTGTTCGGCGGGAAACCCGGCGCGCCAGACACCACGAAGTTCCCGCAGCCGCTCGGCTATTCGACTGATCTTGAGAAGGCAAAGGCGCTGCTGGCCGAGGCTGGCCTGGCTGATGGTTTCTCGACCACCTTCTCATTCGAGCTTTCGCTCGCCACTGTCGCCGAACCGGTCGCGCTGCTTTTGCAGGAATCGCTCGGCAAGATCGGCATCAAGGTCAGTATCGAGAAAGTGCCGGCCGGCCAGCTCGGCACTCTGCTGCAGGAAAAGAAAGTGCCCTTCTACTTCGAAGGCTCGACTTCCTATCTGGCTGATCCGGATTATTTCTTCCGGATTTTCTACTATGGCGACACGCGCTGGAACTTCGGCTCCTACAAGAACAAGGAGTTCATCGGCCTGGTCGACAAGACTCGCTACGAGACCGATCCTGCTGTCTATGATGCCGATATCAAGCGCATGATCACACTGGTGAAGGAAGACATTCCGATCATTCTTCTGTGGCACCCCGCGCTCGACACCGGCATGAAGAAGGACGTGGCCAACTACAGCTACGCCTTCCATCGCCAGCTTGAGCTGCGCACTTTAACACGCGGCTGATTACGCGAAAGCCGACAAGAAACCGGCCGCAGGTACCCCCTGCGGCCGGTTTCTTTTGTCGCTGTCGGGTCTCCGCGGCCAGAAGGCAGCCGCCGTCTGGCCAGGCTTTCTCGATCAGGCGGCGGGGAAGTGGCAACGCAGCCCGCGGCCATCCGTACCGGTAATCAGTTCGGGCGCAATCTGGCGGCAACGATCCTGCTGGCTCGGGCAACGGCCGTAAAGCCGGCAGATCGAGGGCGAAGGGTTCACCGGGCTCTGCGGCTCGCCATCGAGCTTGATGCGCTCGCGCTGTTGCCCGGCCCTGAGCGTCGGAATCGCCGACAGCAGCGCCCTCGTATAGGGATGACGCGGCTGATTGAATATTTGTTCGGTGGTTCCGCTTTCGACAACCTGACCGAGATACATCACCACGATCCGGCTGCACAGCAGCCGCACCACGTTCAGGTCATGGCTGACGAAAAGTAGCGCCACCCCTGCCTCGCGACGCAGCCGGTCGAGCAACTGCAAGACAGTCGCCTGCACCGAGACATCGAGTGCCGACGTGGGCTCATCCAGGACCAGAAGCCACGGCTCGACGACCATTGCCCGCGCAATTCCAACCCTTGCCTTCTGGCCACCAGAGAGCTGATGCGGAAAGCGGCTCAGCAGCGGCAACGGCAGGTTCACCGCGTTGGCGACTGCTTCGACCTTGGTTTTCAATTCCGCGCGGTTTGCCGGCGCCGCCAGCTGGCGCAAAGGATCCGCGATCAGATCGAACACCGTGAAGCGCGGATTCAGGCTCTCGGTCGGATCCTGAAACACCATCTGGATCATGCGGCGCAGCGGTGAGCGCGTGAACGCTGCCGTGGTCAGGTCTGTGACGTCCTGGCCTTTCATCCGTATCCGGCCAGCGGTTGGATCGGCCAGGCGGCAAAGCACTCGCGACAGAGTCGATTTCCCGCAGCCGGACTCACCCACGAGTCCAACCGCCTCGCCGGGATGGATGGCAAGGGAGACATCATCCACCGCATGAAGTTTCTGCACCGGCCCACGCTGCAGCATACCGCCGCCACCCAGCACGAAATGCTTTTCGAGGTTCTCGATTTCGATGATCGGCGTCTCGGTCATAGCGGATTCCGGCATGCAACGGTGTGCGAGGGTCCGACCGGTTCAAGCATCAGGCCGGCGGCATCGCAGGCGGCCAGACGCCGGTCGCAACGCTCGGCGAAGCGGCAAGGAGGCAGATCATCGCGACGCAGGTCTGGCAGTGAGCCCTCGATCGCCTGCAGTTGCGAGATATCGTCGACCATCGAAGGCACACTGCGTAAGAGCCTTGTCGTATAAGGATGGCTCGGATGGACGAAAAGCTCGGCGATCGGCGCAGCCTCGACCACATGACCCGCATGCATCACAACGATACGGTCGCAATATTGCGAGGCCAGCGCCAGGTCATGGGTGATAAGAACCGTGCCGAGATTGCGGGCTCGGGCAAGATCGCGGATCAGATCCATGATGACCGCCTGCGTGGTCACATCGAGGCCGGTGGTTGGCTCGTCGGCGATCAGGAGGCGTGGTGCACAGGCCAGCGCCATGGCGATACCGACGCGTTGGCAGAGCCCGCCCGAAAGTTCAAAGGGAAATGCTTTCGCGCGTTTCTCCGGATCGGGAATGCGGACCTGACGCATGGCGTCCAGCACCTTTGCGCGGATCGCTGCAGCACTGTCCGGCGCGTGGCGGGCGAGCACATCGGCGATCTGCTGACCCACCGCGCGGATCGGATTCAGTGCCGTGCGCGGGTTCTGGAAAATGATCGAGGCCTCGCGGCCGCGCCACATGTCGCGCTCGCGTGCGCTCATGCCCAGCACGTCGCGACCCTCGAAATGGATTTCACCGCCTTCTATGCGCGCGGCCTGATCGAGGATGCCCATAACCGCAAATGCGGTCACCGATTTGCCGGACCCGGATTCCCCGACGATGCCGAGTATCTCACCCGGCGCCACGTCGAAGGAGACCCGGTCGAGCACATGCACGGTGCCGCTGCGGGTACGGAAATTGACCGAAAGCTCACGGACGGAGAGCAGCGGATTTGCAGCGGTCATGTCCGCATCCTCGGGTCCAGAATGTCGCGCAGGGCATCCCCCAGGAGGTTGAAGGCGAAAACCGCCAACATCAGCGCCAAGCCGGGAAAGAGTGCGATCCACCATTGCCCGGAAGCAATGAAACGCGCGCCCTCAGCGACCATAATCCCCCATTCTGGCGTAGGCGGCCTTACCCCGAGGCCGAGGAACGACAGGCCCGCTGCATTCAGCACCGCCCATCCGAGATTGACCGAGGCCTGAATGACCACCGGCGACAGAATGTTGGGGAGCAGGAAGACAGCGAGGATACGGGCATGGCCGGAGCCCCCCACGCGCGCCGCCTCGACATAACCGAGATTGCGACGCACCATGACCTCGACTCGGGCAAGGCGGATGTAAAAGGGTAGATTGATGATCGCGGTCGCATAGATCACGTTCATCACCGTATTGCCGAGTGCGGCCACCATGGCCATCGCCAGCACGAAGAGCGGGAAGGCCATCAGCACATCGACGACCCGGCTTACGGTCGCATCGAGCGTGCCCCCGAAATAGCCGAGGATCGCGCCGATTACCGAGCCGACGGCGCAGGAGATCAGCACCGCACCGAGCGCGATGAAAAGGTCAAGGCGGGTCGCCACCAGCACGCGCGAAAACACATCGCGACCGAGTTGATCGGTACCGAACCAGTTGCTGGCGGAAGGCGCCTGCAGCGCATCGCGCACACTCGTCGCCAGCGGATCATGCGGGGCGAGCAAAGGGCCGAATAGGGCTGCCAACACGAGCAGACCGAAGAGAACAAAGGCCAGCAGATTCACCGGGTTCTCGGCCAGCGTATAGCGCATGACCTTGAACCGCTCGCGCATCATGGGTGAAAACACGTCAGCCATTGTTCAGCCCCGCACGCGGATCGATTACAGCAACAGTGAGATCCGTGATCAGGTTCACCAGAAGGAAGATTCCGGCCATCGTCAGCATGAAACCCTGCAGCGGCGCATAGTCGAGCGCGATCAGGCTATCAAGCGCGAAGGCGCCGATCCCGGGCCAGGCGAAGACCCGCTCGACGAGTACATTGGCGCCCAGCATGTAAGAAAAGGTCATCCCCAGCGTGGTGACCAACGGCAGCATCGCATTGCGGAAAGCATACGAAAAGACGACCGTGCGCCAAGCTAGGCCACTCGCCTTTGCAGTGCGGACGAATTCGCTTGAAAGTGCACCCAGCATTGATGCCCGCGTCATTCGCGCCAGGGGTGCCAGCGCGAAAAGCGCCATGGTCACGCCGGGTAGGATAATCTGTCGCGCGGCCGCCCAGAAGGTCTCGAAATCCCCTGCAATCAGCGAGTCGATCAGCAGGAACCCGGTCACTTCCGGCGGGTTGGAGAGGAACGGATCGAGCCGGCCAATCGGCTCGGGCGCAACACCGAGCAGATAGTAGAAAACATAGACCAGCAGGAGGCCGGTGACGAAGGTCGGCATCGACACGCCGAGTGTAGCGATCAGCCGGCAGGCGTGGTCGATGATCGAGCCCGGTCGCAGCGCGGCCAGGACGCCGAGCGGTATGGCGATACCTGCCGCCAGCAGGAAGGCAAAAATGGTGAGTTCGGCCGAAGCGGGCAGCCGGTTTGTAAGTTCGGTCGTCACCGCCTGTCCGGTCGAGATCGACTGGCCCAGATCGCCATGCCCCAGCGCATTGAGATAGATGAGAAATTGCATAGGCAGCGATTTATCGAGGCCAAGCGTCTGGCGCACCTCCGCGATATCGGCCGCCGTCATCGAGGGGTTCGAAGCAAAGAAGACCGCCGGATCGCCTGGAAGCACCCGCGTCAGAAGAAATGTCGCCAGCACCACGCCGAAGAGCGTTGGGACCGCGCCCAGGATGCGCCACAGTATTTTTGTCATCGTTCCGATCGTTCCCCGTTAACCGAACGCAGCGGGTTAGGCTTGTTATTTATTCTTCTGCCCCGCTCATCTATTCTGGTCAGGCTCCTTCAGGCCCATCCCTCGGGCGGCAGATAAGGAAGATTTTATGGTCGCCGCTGGTCACCTCGACACCATCCGACTTGACCAGAATGCCACGCTCCGTCGCGATGCCGCGCCCCGGTTTGGAAGTCATGCGGCGATCGACGAATTCCAGCTTCAGATGCACCTCGTCGCCCGGCTCCAGCGGCGCAAGGAAGCGGATATTGTCCCAACCGAGCGAGGCAGTCACGCTGCACTCGAAACAACCGATTTCCGCCTTCAGCCCCTCGATCAGCGCGAGGCCGAAGAGCCCATGTGCGATGCGGCCGCGAAAGCCCGCAGCCTTTGCAAATTCCTCGTCCATGTGCACCGGGTGGCGCTCGCCGGTCAGATCGGCATACCGATCGATATCGGCAAGCGTAATGGTCCGCGATGGCGAGGTCAGTACCGTGCCGGGCGTGAAATCCTCATACCAGATCTGTTCAGTCACCCGCTTTGCTCCACTCTGCATCCTGCAGCTTGCGCCAGTCGATCTTGTTGCTGCCCGAGTGAGGCAGGCTCGTGACGAATTCAATCAGCCGGGGCACTTTGTAACCTGCCATGACGGTGCGCGCGAAATCTGCAATGTCCTCGGCCGTAACCTTGCCCTGATAATTCTGGCGCAGCGCGATCACGGCCTTCACCGTTTCGCCGCGATAGGCATCGGGCACGGATATGACACAGCATTCCAGCACCGCCGGATGGCGATAGAGCAGCGCCTCGCATTCCGCCGGCCAGACCTTGAAGCCCGAGACATTGATCATTCGCTTCAGACGGTCGACGATAAAGAAATAGCCCTCGTCGTCGACATAACCAAGATCGCCGGTGCGCAGGAACCTCTTCCCGTATCGCGTGATGAAAGCCTCTTCGGTGGCTTCAGGTCGCTGCCAGTAACCAGCCATCACCTGCGGTCCGGCAATCACGATCTCGCCGATTTCACCTTGCGGCAGTTCTGCAAGTGTCTCTGGATCGATGACAAGCGAAGCAGTGTCAAAGATCGGAAGACCAAGACATTGCGGCTTCGGTGCACTGAGCGGATTGATGTGGGTAGCCGAGATCGTTTCGGTCAGGCCGTAGCCTTCGCAGAACCGCAAGCCGTAACGGTCGAACAGCCTCTCGGCCACCGCCACAGGCATCGAGGCCCCGCCGCCGGTCATGACCTTCAGATGCGCGAATGTCTCGTCCGAGAAACCGGCGCTGGCCAGAACATCGACGATCATAGTCGGTGCGGCACTCCACCAGGTGACATGGTGACGGGTGAAAAGAGCCGGGATCAGGTCGCGGTCCCAGCGTGTCATGATCACCAGAGCAGCGCCCGCGAATATCCCCGCGCTCATCGAAGCCTGCATGCCGGCGACATGAAACAATGGCATGAAGGAGGTCATCACGCTGGTCTCGTCCACTCCATACCATTTCGCTTGCGCTGCCGCGGTAAAGGTAATCGCAGAATGGTGATGCATGCAGGCTTTCGGTTTGCCCGTCGTGCCCGAACTGTAGGGCATCACGGCGAGATCGTCCGAGGAGGTCTCTACCGGCGTTGGTGTGCGGCCCTCGGCCACGGCCCGGGCAAAGTCCACGAAAGGTCCTTCTGGCAGGGCAACGGGTGCCCGGCGCATCACCTCGGGCAGCGGATCCAGGCAGGGATCGGCCGCCGCATCGGCGTAGCGCGCGACGATGACATGTTCGAACCGGGACGGTACCAGCCCCGTGAAGCGGTCGAGCAGTTCATCGCCGACCAGCGCGACACGGGCACCACTGTCGGAGGCAAGATAGTCGAGCTCGCCCGCCACATTCATCGGGTTTACCGGTACCACCACTGCATCTGCACGCAGGATCGCATGGAAGGCGACAACGAATTGCGGCGAGTTCTGCATATCGAGCAAAACGCGATCACCACGGCTCACGCCGCAATGCTGCTGCAGGAAACCCGCAAGCGCCGTCACACTGTCGAGCAGCTCAGCGTAGCTAAATGTCCGTCCGTAATAATGCATCGATGGCCGCTCGGAATGGCGTGTCGCCGAACGGACAAGGTTGCAGATCGCGTTGCCCGCCGGGAAAGGCAGATGCGGCTCGAAGCCAGCAGGCCAGAATGGCGACTCCGTCCCCAACTGGAAGGTTCCGGCTTCGATCTGCATCATCATCCTGCCCATCTGCCTCATTCCCAACCTTTCGATCTCCCGGCCGTGCGATCACCGTTCAAGATTGAAATGCCTCAGAAACTGCGAAATCGAGTTTTTCTATTTGAAACAATCATAGTCAAGGCAAGATTTTGCGTAATGCGGTCGTGGCTCGCCTGCGCGGCGCATAGCAAACATCAGGGCAGACGATGCCGTCCTGATGTCGATTGCAATCGCTTCAACCACTGTTGAAGTCGGCGGCCAACCGGCGCACGGTGGCTTCCAGCACGTCGGTCGCGAGTGCAATCGGCGGCCAGTCGGTATGCTCTTCCGGGCAATGGCTACGGCCGCCTCGTGACGGCACGAAAAGCATCGCGCTCGGCACCAACCGCCCCATGACGCCTGCATCGTGGTTGGCACCCGATGGCAGCAGCATCGGTGCAGCTCCCACTTCCTGCGCGCTTGTCGCGAGGGCGGCGCGCAAGCGGCCATCCATGGGCACCGGCGCCTCGCGATAGACACTGCGGCTTTTCAGATCGACCCCGAACTCCCCTGCCACCTCGGCGGCGAGCATCTCGGTCGCCCGAGCGGTGCGCTCCACGGCCGCCTCGTCGATATCGCGGATCTCGAGCCCCAGCCGCACCTCGCCTGGAACCACATTGCCCTGATTGGGCGTGAGATTGACGATGCCGATGGTGCCGCGCAGCGTCCCGCTTTGATCTTCCAGCACAAGGCTGCGGAACCGATCGGCAAAGCGGGCAGTGGCAGCGAAGGCGTCACGGCGCAAATCCATCGGCGTGGTGCCGGCGTGGTCGGTCTGGCCGATAAAACGAAGTGACAGTCGTTCCTGCCCGGCAATAGCCGAGACGATGCCCAGCGGCAGCTCGGCCTGCTCCAGCACGGGCCCCTGCTCAATATGCAGCTCCAGATAGGCCGCAATCCCGTTCATGTCGCGCGCTGCCTGTGTAGCGGCAGCGGGATCGAAACCTGCTGCACGCATGGCATCGACCAGGCTCACTCCATCGGCGGCGCGAAGTTTGTCGAGCGTCTCTAGCGGCAAGGTGCCTGCGAATGCACGGCTGCCGGTAAAGGGGCCGAAACGACCCTCCTCGTCGCGAAAAGCGATGACCTCAACCGGACAGCCGACACCGCCCGATGCAGCCAGCCGACGCGCGACTTCAAGCCCGACGAGCACGCCAAGCGCTCCGTCGAAAGCACCACCTTTCACCACCGTGTCGAGATGCGAGCCGAGCACAATGGCCGCGCGCGCGCCTTTAGCGGCATTCCATTCAAGCCGGGCGACAGCATTGCCGAAAGCATCATAGCGTGCAGCAAGACCTGCCGCGCGGGCGCGGTTCAAAAACCAGTCATGCGCCGCGCAATCGGCCGGGCTATAGGCCGGCCGCGCCCACCCACCCTCGGGGTGACGGCCGATTTCGGCCAGCGCCTCGAAGTCGGCGCGCAGCGCGGCGGCTTCATTCATGTCAGCACCGGCCGGTCGCAGGCGCCGCGATGCAGGAAGCGCCCCTGCCCTTTCTGACCGAGAAAGGCCCCGTCCTTCACCGTGACCTGGCCACGATAGACGGTAGTCTGTGCCCAGCCGGTGAGCGACATACCCTCATAGACGTTGTAACCGATATCGCCATAATCGCAGGCTGGCGTCATGATGCGTCGGCTTTCGGGATCGATCACGACGAGGTCGGCGTCATAGCCCTTCGCGATCTGCCCCTTGCGGTCGCCCAATCCGAATATCCGCGCCGGCCAGGTCGAAAAGACCTCTGCAAAACGCTCAAGGCTGAGCCGGCCTTCGGCCACGCCAAGGGTGAAGAGCACCGGCAGCCGCGCTTCGATCCCGGTGCAGCCATTGGCGACATTTGCGAAGGATGGCAGCCCCAGAGCCTTGGCCGCGGCGGAATAGGAAACCTCATCGGAAGTCACGGCGGAAAGCACGCCTTCGCGCAGCCCCTGCCAGAGCTGAAGCTGGTTGTCGCCATCGCGCAGAGGAGGGCTCATAATGTAGTTATGGGCGTTCTCGCGCTCATAGGCCTCGTCGGTCAGCGCCAGAAAATGAGTGCAGGTCTCGGCAGTGACAGGCAGGCCGCGGCGACGCGCTTCCTCGATCAGGCCCACACCCTGTCCAGCGACAAGATGCAGAATATGAACGCCACAGCCGGTATCCCGCGAGAAGTGGATCGCGCGGGAAATCGCCTCGACCTCCGAAATCGGTGGGCGGGTGAGCCCGTGATAGCGCGGATGTGTGTGACCTGCGGCCACGGCCTCGGCGCGCAGTCGCTCGACGATACCGGCGTTCTCCGCATGCAGCACAAGCATCAGATCGTCTTTCGCCGCCTGCTGCATCAACGCATAAAGCGCGCCATCCTCGAGCTTCAACCCGTCTTCTTCATAGACGGTGTAGACCTTGAGCGAGGAGACACCCTCGGCCCGCAGCTGCGCGAGTTCGGCTAGGCTTTCGGCATTCACGTCGGTGGCGATCAGGTGCAGGCCGTAATCCAGCGTCACTACAGGATCAGCCTGTTTGCGGCGATGCTTGAGCCCCGCCAGCATCGAGCCGCCACGCCGCTGCAAAGCGAAATCAATCACGGTCGTGGTGCCGCCACGCAGAGCCGCTATCCCGCCGCTTTCGAAGTCATAGACGCTGCGCTGACCCATGAAGCCGATCATCAGGTGGACATGCGGATCGACACCGCCCGGCAGCACGATCTTGCCTGTGGCATCCACCATCGTCTCGCCACGGCCGGTGCCGGGATCAACGATATCCAGAATGGCCTCGCCGCGGATCAGGACATCCGCCTGGCGTGGACCTTCCGGCAGAACGACGGTTCCGTTGGCGATCACGAGATCGGTCATTTGCATCCCTCCAGGGCCTGGGAAAGATCGGCAATCAGGTCTTCGATATCCTCGATGCCGAGCGATATCCGCACCAGCCCGTCGGAAATCCCCATCTCCCGCCGCCGCTCGAGCGAGACCGAATGATGCGAGGTGTTGCCGGGCTGGCTGATCAGGCTTTCGACCCCGCCTATCGAGGGGCCGATGCCGAACAGCCGCGTTGCATCGACGACATGGCGCGCGTGGCCTGGATCCTTGAGTTCGAAGGACAAAAGCCCGCCGAAGCCGCTCATCTGGCGTTTCGCCAGCTCATGGTCCAGATGGTCAGGCAGGCCGGGGTAATGGACCTTGCTCACTCTCGGATCAGCGGCAAGGAAGCGCGCCACCTCGAGCCCTGCTCGATTGTGCTGTGCCATGCGCAGCGGATAGGTCGCCATGCCGCGTATCAAAAGCCAGGCGCCATGCGGGTCCATGATTGCGCCCGCAGCCTGCTGCAGCGAGCGTATCTCGCGCGTCAGCTTGCGCGAACCTACGACAGTGCCGACGATCAGATCGCCATGTCCATTCAGGTACTTAGAAGCGCTATGGATCACCAGATCGACGCCGAGCTGCAGCGGCCGCTGGTTCATCGGACCACCGAGAGTGCCGTCGACAATCAACTTGGCGCCGGCCTTGCGGGCAAGCTCCGACAGCGCCGGGAGGTCGACAACTCGCACCAGCGGATTGGTCGGCGTCTCGGCATAGATTATCTTCGTCTTTTCTGTGATGCAGGCTTCGACATCCTCGGGCGCGAGCGATGCGGCCCAGCGAACGCTCACGCCTTGGCGTGGCAGGATATCGTTGAAATGACGGATGGTGCCGCCGTAGATATCGGGCAGCGCCACCAATTCATCGCCGGCACACAGGAAAGGAGCAAGCGCGCCCGCAACAGCGGCCATGCCCGAAGCGAAAAGCACCGCCGATTCCGCCTCCTCCAGCGCGGCGATGCGTTGTTCGGCGGCCAGAACGGTGGGGTTGCGTATGCGGGAATAGACGAATCCGCGCCGCTTTCCCTCGTTGATTTCCTCCAGCTCCTCGGTGTTCGCCGAGATGAAGGTGGCGCTTTGATAGATGGGCGGCGTGACTGCGCCGAGGTTTTCGGCCGGCGCGAACCCGGCGTGAACCGCGCGCGTGGCAATACGGTCCCTCGGCGCATCACTCATTTCGTCAATTCCCGAGAGATGATGATGCGCAAAATCTCGGACGTGCCGCCGCCGATCTCGGCCAGCTTCGAGTCGCGGAAGTGGCGCTGCATGTCATATTCCATGAGATAACCCCAGCCGCCCATCATCCGCATGCCGTTCAGCGATCCGCGGACATAGGTTTCCGACGAGAAGAGGTTGGCCATGGCGCTTTCCTTGTTGTTCGGAATGCCCCGATCGACAAGGTTCGCACTGCGATAGAGCAGCAGGCGTGCGGCCTCGATCTCCATGTCCATATCGGCAAGCTTCGCGCGGGTCAGCTGGAAACTGTTGATCTTCTGGCCAAACTGTTCGCGCTCGGCAGTGTAAGCAAGGATCTTGTCGAGGCAGCTCTGTGCAGCACCGACGTTGACCGCCGACAGGCAGCAACGCTCATAATCCAGCGTTTTCAGCGCATTGGTCCAACCGGCATTCACCGTGCCGATGACCGCGTCTTTCGGCAGCCGGACATCGGTGAGGAATATCTCGTTCAAATCCATCGGCTTCAGGCCGAGCTTCTTCAGCTTGCGGATTTCCACGCCCGGCGTTTTGGGGTCGAGCAGGAACATGGTGATGCCCTTGTGCTTCGGCGCATCCACATCCGAGCGGGCCATCAACAGGATGTAGTCGGCCTCCTGCGCGCACGAGCAGAACATCTTCTGCCCGTTGATCACCCATTCCTCACCTTCCAGCACTGCGCGGGTGCGCAGCGAGGCGGCGTCAGAACCCGAGTTCGGCTCCGACAGCGAGAAGGCAAAGCGGATCTCTCCCTTGGCCAATTTCGGCAGCAGTTCGCGTTTCTGTTCTTCGGTCCCGAAATGGGTGATCGCGTCCGTCGCAATCACGACAGTGGTGTAATAGATGTTCGCGCCCGCCTCGAAATGCATGGCGAATTCTTCCAGGAACACCGCCAGATCGGCGCAGCTGCCACCCATTCCGCCATATTCCTCGGCGATCGGCAGGCCAAGCCAGCCCTCGGCTGCGAGTTTTTCATACAGTTCGAAGGGGAAGCGCTCTTCCTCGTCGCAGGCACGCACATATTCGATCGGACATTCCTTGGTCAGGAAGGTCCGCAGGCTGTCGCGCATCAAACGCTGTTCATCGCTAATTTCGAAGTCCATGGCTTATTTTCCTGTCCAGCGGGGCGCGCGTTTTTCGGCAAATGCCCGCGGCCCTTCGTGAAAATCTTCGGATGCGCGCATCCGGTCGCGTGCAGGCAGACCGGAATAAATTCTTTCGAATGCCGCGCGGTCCGAGAGCACCTCGACCTCACGGGTCACCTCAAGCAGTGCTGCAACTGCGAGCGGCGCGGCGGTGATGATCTGACCCGCCATCTCGCGCGCCACCGTCAGCAGCTGATCCGACGGTACGATGCGGTTGACGAAACCGTATTGCCTACCCTCTTGCGCGCTGAGCCGGCGACCAGTCAGCAGCAGTTCCGAAGCGATGTTCACCGGCAGGCGGCGATGCGCGCGCCACAGACCTCCGGCCTCTGGAATGAAACCGCGCTGCAGTTCGGGCAGACCGAACTCCACATGCGGCGCAGCGATCACCAGTGTCGCATTCAACGCAAATTCGAAACCACCACCGACAGCGAGCCCGTTGACTGCAACAATCACCGGCTTCTGCAGATCATGCCGGTTCAGCCCCATGAATCCATGCGGACCGAAATCTTCGCCATTCTCCCCCGCAGCCACGGCCTTGAGGTCCCAGCCGGCCGAGAACATCCGTTCACCGGTCGCTGTGACGATCGCCACCCGCAGCGCCGGATCAGTGTTCAACCGGGTCAGAGCGGCATCAAGATCGCGGCTGGCCTGCTGATTGAAGGCATGCGCTGGGGGATGATCAAAAGTGATCTCGAGGATCGGGCCGTTTGCCTCGACCCTTACACGCGAACCTTCGCTCATGCCTGGAACTCCCGCAGCACATCCTTGGAAATGATGTCCCGGTGGATTTCTGAAGTGCCTTCCCAAATTCGCTCGACGCGCACGTCGCGCCAGAAGCGTTCGAGCGGCATTTCCTTGGTCACACCCATACCGCCGAGGATCTGCATGGCATTGTCGGTAACGCGACCTGCCATTTCGGAACCGAAGAGATTGACCTGAGAGGCTTCACGCTGGGTGATGACGCCCGCTTCCATCTTGGCGGCGGCATCCAGCACCATCAGTCGCGTCGCATGGATCTCCATCGCCATGTCAGCGAGTTTGAAGGCAGTTCCCTGGAAACGGCCGATGGTCTGACCGAAGGCTTTACGGGTATTGGCCCATTGCGCGGCAATACCCATCGCGCGCTCGGCCACGCCGATGCAATTCGCTGCCAGCATAACCCGCCCCGAGAAGATCCAGTTCTTCGCGATTGCAAAGCCGCCACCTTCCTCACCAAGAATATTGCGCGCAGGAACACGGACATCCTGAAACGAAATGATGCAGGACTTCATGCCGCGGTTTGACACCACGTCGATCGGCGCGACTTCGATCCCTGGCGTGTCCTTGTCTACCAGAAAGGCGGTGATGCGCTTTTGCGGACCTTTCGGCGTCTCATCAACGCCGGTAACGGCGAACAGGATGATGAAGTCGGCGCGCATCGCCATGGTGATGAACTGCTTGGTTCCATTGACGATATAATCGTCGCCATCCTTCGTCGCGCGGGTGATGATCGATCGCGCATCCGAACCTGCTCCAGGCTCCGTCAAAGCGAAACATTCCCAGCGCTCGCCGCTGATCGTCGGCTTGAGATAGGTTTCGATCTGGTCGCCTGCACAAGCCTTCAGGATTGGCGCCGGACGGTTGCAGATGACATGCAGCGCGCGGCTTGTACGGCCGAATTCGACCTCGGCAACGCAGCGCAGGCTCTGGCCCAGGCCGCCGCCGCCGAATTCTTCCGGCATATTCATTGCATAATAACCCGCCGCGATCGCCTTTTGCTGGATCTCGCGGAACAGCTCGTCAGGAACGATATCCAGCTTCTCGATCAGCTCTTCATGCGGCTGCAGTTCGGTCTCGACAAAGGCGCGCACACCTTCGGCGACCATGCGCTGATCTTCGGTCAGAGAAAGTGACATGCGAGGCGTCCTCTGTTGACGATCGGGGACCTGCAGGTTGGACAGGCCAAGCGTTTTAATATATGAACCAATGTTTCATATCTTTGACATTCCTGTCAAGAAGCGCAATCATTATGAAATGCCGCTCGACGCGGCATTCATGTCGGGAATTTCAAATCAGGGATTAAGGAGCGACCGAGTGCCTTCGAAAATCACACTGGGCTACAAAGCCATGCTGGAAGCGGCCAATGCCGTGGTCAAGAGCTTGACGCCTGATGAGGCGATTACTCTCCAGAAGCACGAGGATGTCGTCTTCGTGGATTTGCGCGATCCGCGCGAGTTGACGCGCGAGGGCAAGATTCCTGGTGCTTTCCATTGCACTCGTGGCATGCTTGAATTCTGGATCGACCCTGAAAGCCCCTATGCCAAGCCGATCTTCCAGGAAGACAAGACTTTCGTTTTCTACTGCGCCTCGGGTTGGCGTTCCGCGCTGTCGGCGCGCACCGCGCAGGAAATGGGTCTGGGGCCGGTCGCCCATGTCACCGGCGGTTTCACTACCTGGCGCGCTGCCGGTGGCGAGGTCGAAAAGGTCGAGTCGCGCGGCTGACCGGAGCAACCGGATGCGGAATGCGCGGCGACAGGTTTTCCAGCCCGCATTCCGGTTGTAACGGCGGGGTGGCCTTGAAACGCCAACCAGAACAAGCGAATTTGCGCACAACCGCTGATTTGGTGAGCCGACTTGCGGCACACTGCAGCGGAAGGAGAACAGCACATGTCAGGAACCGTCGAAAAAGCGTTGAAGGTGCTGGAACTCCTGTCCACATACGACACACCCGTACGGCTTGCGGAATTGTCGCGCGAGTTGGGCATGAACAAAAGCACCACCTATCGGATGCTTGAGACCATGAGCCAGCACGGCTTTGTCCAGCAGGACGAACCGAACGGTCGCTACATGATCACCACCAAGCTGTGGGAGATAGGCGTGCGCGCCTTCCAGCGGCTCGACATCCGCGCCTGGGGTCGCCCTTACCTTGAACAGATCGGGCGCGAGTTGGAGGAAACTTCGGTTCTCGCCATCATCGACGACCAGGAAGTCGTGATCATCGAAAAGTGCGCTTCCTCACGCCCTGTGCAGACCTTTTCGCCGCTTGGCAGCCGCTCGCCTATACACTGCTCGTCTTTGGGCAAGGCTTTTCTGATGGTCGACACCGAAGAAAAATTGAAACGGCTCAGGCTTCCGCTGCAATCCTTCACAACCAGCACGATAACGACGCTGCCTTCACTCAGGGCCCATATAGCAAAGGCGGTCGAGGAAGGCGTATCAGTGGCATTCGACGAATTCAACGAGGGCGTTAGCGGTGCCGCAGCCCCGGTCCTCGGCGTGGACGGCACCGTTCATGCGGTGATCGGCGTCACCGTACCGACAACCCGGGCCGAGGGTGACGCATTCAGGCACGTAAAAGAAGTGATCCGGCTTGAAGCCGCAAAGTTCTCACGCGCCTTGGGATACGCGAGTCCTTCTCCCGATTCACTGCCCTGAGTGTCTCTGATGTAGAACGGTTAGCCGTAGCTGCCTTATCGATTAATCATGCGGCCGCTGGTGGTCGCTTTCGCTGACACCGAGCTTCCAGAAACTTACCGCACGCGTGTTCGTGCGAGAGAGGCCGAGCTCCTTGCGCCAATAGGTTCGCAAGGCGCGCGCCGTCGCCGATTCCGCGCCCACCCACAGGCCGAACGTTACATCGCTTGGAGGCTGGATTGCCTTCACCGCCTCTTCGAGCAAGGTTGAGCGCCCTGCGGCGACACCGTTGCGATACAGCCATCTGACCTTGATGCCAGCCGGAGATGAAAGCTGCTGTTCCTCGCCCCTGGCAGCCACCTCGATCAACACGACGCCGCGTGACGTATCCGGCAACAACTCGAGCATTCTGGCGATCGCCGGGATCGCGGTTTCGTCGCCGGCAAGCAGGCACCAGTCCATCGGCGGCATGCTGCCACCGCCCGGCCCCATCATGCCGATCACATCACCGGGGCGTACGGCCTCGGCCCAGGCGCTTGCAACGCCTTGATCGCCATGCAGCACGAAATCGACATCGACCTCGCCGGCTGCCACATCGATGCGGCGGATCGTATAGGTGCGTGTGGCCGGACGCTTGCCGTATGGCGGCCAGGCCGGTCGTCCATTGGGGCCGAGCACCGGCCATTCGGGAACCTCCAGATCGGCTGGCGGAAACAGCAGCCAAATATGGGGATCACCGCTGGTGAACCAGTCGAGATCCGTGCCTTGCAGCGTGATACGGCGCATGCGCGGCGTCAGGTCGGTGAATGCCGTGACCGTCATGATCCTCAGATTGGGCACGACACTCGTGTCGCATCCATCACCCGTCCACCGGATATCCGGCTTTTCGCGCCATGCGAACTCTTCGAGATGGCTGGCCAGCACATCCCTGACAGTCGCGAGCGACGTGAGATCGCCAGCCTCGGCATAAAGGTGCAGACCCTGGTCGGTCACATCCATTGTGCCGATGCCCCATGGAAATACCGCGCGGCCCATCCGGCCCGAGAAAATCGTCGGTACTTCTTCGGCGAAATGTTCGAAGACTTCCGCGATATAATGTTGCGGCGTCGACAGAGCGACCTCGGCGCGAGACGTCAGTTTTGTCATGAGACGGTATTTTCCTGAATTGATGATTCTGGGCGTGAGGCGGGATTCTCTCTATGGCGCCCGTCGACGACGATCTGCAGCCAACCTTGCGAGCAGCGTTCGACGCGCGCCCGAACCCCGTAGACCTCGGCGAGGGTCTGCGGGGTCAAAACTTTCTCGGGATTTCCCTGACTGTGCAGACTTCCGTGGTTGAGCAGGACGATCCTGTCAGCCCAGCGGGCCGCGAGGTTGAGATCATGCAGCACGGCCACAACAATCCGCCCTTCCGCCGTCAGTTCGCTCACGACCTCCATCACGTCCACCTGATGGCGAAGATCGAGCGCGCTCGTCGGTTCGTCGAGCAGCAGCAGCGCGGGATCGCGCACGATCGACTGAGCAAGGCTCGCAAGCTGGCGTTGCCCACCGGAAAGACGATCAAGCCGCTCCATGGCCAGATCGGCAATGGCAAGGCGTTCGAGTGTTGCTATCGCCTTTCGATTCACCTCGCGCGTAGCGGCTGTGAGCGATCCGGCAGGGATCGCCTTGATCGCGCTGATTACCGCTTCCAGAACCGTCAATTCGGTGGTGCGCGGCAGGGACTGAGGCATGAAGCCGACATGGCGAGCACGCGCGGCCAATCCCATGCGAGTCAGTTCCAGATCACCGAGGCGTACGGAACCGCTAGCCTGCACGAGACCCGCCAAGGCCCGCAGCAGTGTGGATTTTCCCCCAGCGTTTGGGCCGAGTATCGCGGTCAGCGTGCCGGCGGGAAACGGGGCCAGGCTGAGATCACTCAACACCGCTTTGTGCCGGTAGCCCGTGGTAAGTCGCGATACGATGAGACTGGTCATTGTCATCACCGTCGCCGAAGTATTAGCGCAAGGAACATCGGTAGCCCGATGAGCGCTGTGAGAACGCCTACGGGGATCAGTACCCCCGGTATGATTATCTTGCTGGCCACCGAGGCGAGCGAAAGGATGAGCGCGCCCGTCAGCGCGCTTGCCGGCAGGTAGAACCGATGGCCCTCGCCGACCAGCATGCGGGCAATGTGCGGTCCGACAAGACCGATGAACCCAATCGTGCCGACAAAGGCGACCGCGGTCGCAGCCAGCAGACTTGCCCGCAGCAGAGAATTGAAGCGAAGCCACTTGACGTTGATGCCGAAACTCCGGGCACGATCCTCCCCCAGACGCAACGCCGTCAATCGTCCGGCGACGGCAAATGACCACGGCGAGACCAGAACGAGGATCAGCATCAGAACGGAAACTGATGTCCAGTCCGATCTTGCAAGGCTGCCCATGCCCCAGAAAACAACCTGCTGCAGTGCATCGGCTGAAGCGATGAGTTGCAGCATGGCAAGCAGGGCATTGAAAGCGAACACCAGCGCAATTCCGAAAAGCACCAGCGTTTCCACACCGGCTCCCTTTGCCTGAGTCAGCAGTTGGAGAACGAGAACTGCCGCGAAGGCGAAGAGGAATGCGTTTGCAGCCACAAGCCATTGGGCTGGCAAGCCAGGAATGCCGACGCCGAGCACGATCGCCAGCGCCGCGCCGAACGACGCTGCCGAAGAAACGCCCAGCGTGAAGGGTTCGGCCAGTGGATTGTCGAGGATCGTCTGCATTTCTGCACCCGCAAGCGACAAGGCGGCGCCGACAACTATGGCGGTGACGGCCACCGGCAGGCGCACTTGCCAAACGATCACACTCGTCGCGCGTGGAAGGGTTTCCGGCGAAAGGATCGCACTTGCCATTTCTCTAAAACCCAGACCGGACGGCCCGGTCGCGAGATCGAGAACGAATGCGCCAAACAGAAATGCAAAAAGGCCTGCCACGATCCAGATGCGGCGACGCGTCGTCCTGGCATAGGCAACTAACGCCGGATGTGTTTCATGAATCGCGGGGGCTGCCATGATCAGCGCGTCGGTCCGGCAGCCGATCGCGGTGTCAGATCGGCCCAATAGGTCCCCTCCATAGGAACCGCGAGAAACTTCTCATTGATTTCTGTAAGCGTGCGTTGTGGATCGATATCGGCAAAGAGGTCCGGGTGAAACCATTTCGCCATTGCCTCAGCCGCAAGGACATTGGTCGGCGAATGAAAAAAGAAGAGCCAAAGCGCGTGCGCGCGGCCCTTGGCGAAAGCCGAAAGCAAGCCGATGGTCGGCTCTTGCGCGGCGGCCTCAAGCGCGGACTGGACCGTCGCCTGCTGAACGCCAGGCCCGACCGCGAAACCGCCTCTGCCTGGCAGATCGGCGCCGCCGGCGGCAATGTAGACGTCAGGATCCTGCGACAGGATATATTCGAGGCCTAGCTGGCCAGTAGCGCCTTTCACCACCGGTTTGGCGATATTGTCGCCGCCGGCGAACTCGATGAACTCGCCCACGCTGCCGCCCGCGGACCAGCAACAGTCCCAGCCACCGGCCCGCGCATGCAGCAGCACCTTCGGCCGGGGGGCGTTGGCGCCAGCCAGCCTGTCGGCAATGCGCTGCATGTGGCTTTCGTAGAAGGCGACATAGGCCTCGGCGCGGTTCTCCTGTCCGATCGCCTTGCCGAGTATCCTGATGCTGGCGGTGGTGTTCCTGAACGGATCGTTGAAGAAATCGACATATGCCACAGCGATACCCGCGGCGGTAAGCTGCGTTTCCAGCCGCGTGGAAGTGCCGAACCAAAGCGGGATGACGACCAGATCCGGATTGAGGCTCAAGGCTTTTTCGACCGAGAATGTGTCGGCTGTCGTTCCACCGACGAGGGGAATATCCGCGATCCCGGGGAAATGCCGTCTGTATTGTTCATAGGTGGACGGGTCGAACCGGGCCAGATTTTCCGCCCAGCCAACCACGCGTTCCGCAGGATCGGATTCCAGCAAGGCCAAAGCCGTCAGCAAATGCCCATCGGCAAGGACGATACGACGGGCCGGATGAGGTAGTTTCACACTTCGCCCGGCGATATCCGTGAATGTCATGCTCTGCGCACCGGCCTGAGACGCGCAGAGGGTCATTACCAGCACCATCATCCAGCCGGCAAGAAACGCCACGACAAGCGGCTGGGCCTGCCATCCGAAGGCACAGAGGGCCAGGCGGTTGCATCGTTTGCCAGACATGCCGGTGCTCAACAAACTACCATCGGTATTTCAGCGTGCCTGTTATCGTGCGGCCATTGCCGTAGAAGCAGGAATGAGCCGCCCAGCAGGACGATACGTAGGTCTTGTCGAACAGGTTGATGGCGTTGATGGAAAGCTGCGCACCCTTCAGTTCGGGATTCATCTTGCCCAGATCATAACGCAGACCTGCGTCCACAAGAGTATAGGAAGGCACCTTCAGCGTGTTCTCGGCGTCGCCATATGACGATCCGACATAGCGCACGCCGGCACCAATCCCGAGACCGTCCAACTTGCCATCGGTGAACTCGTAGTTTGCCCACAGAGACGCGAGATTGCTAGGCACGCCATAGGGGCGCTTATCCTTGAAGTTCGTGTCCTCGGTGTTCTTGATATCGACATAAGAATAGGAGCCGATCAGGCTGAAATTGTCGTTGAAATTGACATGCGCTTCGAGTTCCACACCGCGCGAATTGACCTCGCCTGTCTGTACACTGGCAAAAGGATGTGTGGGGTCCGGGTCACCGGTCTTCACGTTCTGCTGCGTTATGTCGAACAGGGAGGCGGTGACAAAACTTCTCCAGCCATCGGGCTGGTATTTTACGCCGACCTCATATTGCTGGCCCGTAGTCGGTTTAAAGGGATTGCCGGACCAGTCGGTGCCGAGCACCGGCTCGAATGAGGTCGAATAACTGGCATATGGCGCAAGGCCGTTTTCGAAATTGTACATGAGCGCTGCCCGCCAGGAGAATGCGCTGTCCGATTGGGGCACATATTCCGGCGCGTAGTTGTTGTGTGTTTCAGCTTCGACCCAGTCGCCCCGAATCCCGGTCAGCAGCGACAGCCCGCCCCATTTCATCTGATCCTGAGCGTAGACACCAACCTGGCTGAGCTTCTGATCAGTTGCATAGTCCAAGCTCGGCGACGCGATATCCTGACGATAGATCGGGTTGAGCACGTCGAGCGGATCTACCGCACCGTAGCCCATCAGGACATCCGCGCTATTGCGCCGGTAGTCGAGCCCAAGCAGAGCCGTATGCTGAATGTCGCCGGTGGCGAACTCTGCCTGCGCCTGATTGTCGACGGCAAGGCCGTTGAAGGATTCGATCGAGTGGATCGACATTCTCGTCAGTTCAGTCGGTGTCAGCCAGCCGTTCTGGAACACCGATTTGTAGTCGTAGTCGGCATGCATGAAGCGCAGATTCTGCCGCACCGTCCAGGTGTCGGTGAAACGATGCTCAAACTCGTAACCCAGCGCATATTGGGTGCGTTTCGATTCGTCGAAATTTGGATCAGCCTCGGTGAAGTTGCGGGGGAACTTCCCCCACGGCGCCTCAACAACCGTGCCGACATAGGGCAGATAGTTGAAATTGCCGGCGCTCGGATCGCGCTGGAAGTTGGTCAGAATGGTCAGCGTCGTGTCGGCATCCGGCTGCCACGTCAAAGCCGGCGAGATCGACAGACGCTGGTCTTCGGCAAAATCGACCTGTGCGTTGGCATCGCGCCCCACGCCGGTTAGACGATAGAGCAATGTGCCGTCCTCGTTGAGCGCGCCACCGAAATCGAAGCCGACCTGTCTGCGGTCATAGGTGCCGTACTGGATCTCGACCTCGTGCAGCGGGTCGGCAGTCGGCCGCTTGCTCCACAGGTTCACCACACCGCCCGGGTTGACCGCGCCATACAGGATTGAGGACGGGCCTTTCAGAACCTCCATCCGCTCCAGCATGTAAGGATCGATCGACGGCGCGATGTAGTAGACGCCACGCGGCATGCGCAGCCCGTCCATCAGGCCGACCCAGTTGGCCTCGGAGCCGCCCGGCGTGCCGAAGCCGCGGATGTTGGGATAATCGTAGCGCCCCGTGCGGGTTTCGGCGGCGACACCCGGCGTGTAGCGCAGCGCCTCGGATATGGTTTTGGAATTCTGATCCTCGATCTGCTTGCGTGTGACGACGGAGACCGACTGAGGCGTTTCGATCAACGGGGTGCCGGTCTTGGTCGCGGTCTGTGAATCGGCTGCGGTATAGCCGTCGGTGGCACCGAAGGCACCGTTATTGCCCTCTATGGTGATCGTCTCGAGCGCGATCGTGCCGTTCGCCTCTATCGCACCAGTCTGAATATCTGCAGTAGGATCGCTGATCGTGACTGTGTTTGCGCTGGTGAAGCGATAGGAGAGACCTGTTCCGGCCAGCAGACGTCCCAGCGCCTGGTCCCGGGAATAGGTTCCCGAGATGCCCTGGCTCTTTTTGCCTGCCACAAGACGCGACGGAAACAGAAGGCGCAGGCCCGCGCGATCGGCAAAAATGGTAAGGGCCTGGCCCAGGCCCTGCGGGCGGATGTCAACGGAAATGGTCTGCGTTGCGCTCTGGCCTGCCTGTTGCGCTGCGACGGAACCCGTCAGATACCCGCTAACTGCTGCAATCGCGACCAGTGCCGAAACCGTCCTCAGAAATGCGACCCTGGCTTTCCGGCCGGTCTCGCCGATCCCCTTCTCTCTCGTCACCCCACACCCCATGATCACGCCCCAATCCTTGAACAATGGAGACTGCGCCTGCCGCGCTTTCGCGCGTCGGCCAACGTTCCCCAATTGTGAAGACGAAACGACTGACGCCAACTTGCAGCGGGTTTTCAAAAAACTTTCCAGAAACACTCAAATTATTTTCGGGGAACGGTTTCTACCGGATCACCGTGACCAGCGGCAGCCGCGTGACAGTGACCGGAAGGGTCTCTTCAATCGTCCGCAGGATTGCGTCGGGATCGCCGAGGTCGAACACGCCAGTCACCTGCAGTGCGGACAGGCGGGAGCCGACAACAAAAATCCGCCCACTCCGGTAGCGCTCGATCTCGGCGGCAACGTCTGCCAATAGTCGCCCGTTGAAGATCAGCTTGCCCCGCCGCCAAGCCGTGGCGCTGTTGGCATCGATCGGTTCCGCAGCTGAAGGCGGCCCTTGCGTCGTGTATGTTATCTGCTCGTCCAGTGCGGCTCTGATCGGTTCAGGCCCGACATCGGTGGAAACGGCGACGATGCCTTCGATTACGGTTACGACGACTTCGTCAGGGCGCATGTCAACGTCGAAGATCGTACCGACGGCAAGAGACTGGCCCCCTCTCGCCTCGACGATGAAAGGACGAGCGCCATCATGCGAAACGGTGAAAGTCGCCTGGCCTTCGTGAAGCACCAGCCTGCGCACACCGTCTGAAAACGCCACAGACAGCGCGCTGCTGGCATTGAGACTGACTGAGGATCCATCCGGCAGAGCGACAGTCCGCTGCTCGCCAACGCCGGTGACGTGATCCGCAGTCATGTGCAGGTGCAGCGTATCTGCCAAGGCAAAACCGGCGATCGCAAAGCCTCCACCCGCGAGAAGCCTGCGCCTGGTCAGCTTCCCAGCGGGCTTTTCATCGGTGCGCCTTACATCCGCACCCGCGGTTCCTATACCGTGCCAGATCGCCTCCGCCTCGCGGGCGGCCAGTTCGTGATCGATGCTCTGGTCGCGCCATTCGGCAAAGGCTGCATGATCCGCAGCCGTCGCCCGACCCGAATTCAGCCTTACGATCCAATCAAGCGCTTCATCGCTGAGGGTGTCCTCTGCGCCGGCATCTTCCGATCTGTCATTGGGATTCATTGGCGAGGCCGCCGTCCTGTCAAAAATTATCGCCGCTCGCTGTCAACAAGAACGATGCTGCCAGCTCTTACAGGCAAGGACGAAACCAGGCGACCCGGGATACAGCGCAACGTTGATATTTTGTCATCCGGCCTGGCGGAAATGATCCCGGCAGCAGCGAAGCGCTTGCGCCAGATATTTCGCAACCATGCTCTCGGAGACGCCCAAGCGGATTGCAATCTCTGCATGCGGCAGACCATCGCAACGGCTCATAAGCAAGGCATTGCGCGGATTGGGCGCCAATGTGGAGAGCGCCAACACCAGTTGACGCAGCTGATCGCGATCCACTGCAAATACTTCCGGGGATGGGTAGCTGTCGGGAATCGCGAGAAGCAGCCCTTCATCGCTGATGCTGCGTGCCGTGTGGCGTCGTTCCTTCCGCTGCAAGTCGATAGCAATATTGCCGGCCACGCGCAAAATGAAGGCCTGCCGATCATGTACGGCAGCGGTTCCGTCTTTCATGGCCGAAAGCCGAAGCCAGGTCTCCTGCATGGCGTCATCGGCGAGGTCACGCGAACCGGTGCGCCGGCTCAGGAAATTGCGCAAGGATTTCCACTGACGGAGATAGACCGAAATCAGATCGTCATGTGTGTCGGTCGTGGTTGCGGCCATCAGCCTGTCTGTCATCGGTTTGGACCATCCGCCTGGAAGAATGCAGATGGCACTTGCTGAAACGCTGATAGGGAAACGAGAATATCCACGCAAGGTCAATGATTTAGAGCGTTTCTAAAAACACCCTGCGACCAGCAATTAAAACCTTCCGATAGCAATCATGTTTATTGTTGAATCTATTCGCTTTTATGGATTGCGGTCTTCGGGAGAATTTGGCTCCCGAGAAAGGCAGCAAGGTCGGCTTCAGGAGCGGTTTGCAAGCCTTTGTTGTCGGCATGCAACACTTAGCGCGGCCAGGGACAGAATTCATCAGTGAATAGCTCCCCTCGACGCCGGTCCTGCGGTTCCGGAGCGGGCTATCCGGCGAGCTTCATCTCAACCGATACACGCGGCACAGCGTCGATCAGCGCCTTCGTGTAGTCGTCCGCACTTCTTGGCAAGGCCCATATTCGACCACCTTGCCGTGACGCATCACCAGCGCGTCGTCGCACAGATAGCGGACGACGGAGAGGTCGTGGGAAATCAGCAGTAGGGTCAGGGACATCTCACACCGGAGTTGCGCGAACAGACCAAGGCTCTGCGCCTGGATCGTAACTTCGAGGGCGGAGGTGGCCTCGTCAGCAATCAGCAGCTTTGGTTCGGGCGCCAGCGCCCGGGCGATTCCAGGCGCTGCCTTTGGCCTCCCGAAAGCTCCATCGTGCGACGTTTCAGAAGCGAGGCGGGCAGACCCACCTTTGCCATGAGCGTGTTGACCCGCAGGCTCAGTTCATGCTCCGGGCACAGACGGTGGTGCCGCAAGACGCCTATGCGCTTGACGGGCTGGCCACGCTGGCGGAGAAACTTCCACTTGAGGTCGTTCTGGCCGCGGACCGTGCCGATGCTCGCTGGCCGGGGCTGATAGCCAATCCTGCCGCGGCGCTGAAATCAGTGAAATCTCTGCCGCTCGGAGCAGGCACGGAAGCGTATCTCTGTGGGCCACCGGGCATGTCGCGGCCGCCCGCACGGCGCTTGCCCCAGCCGGGCTTGCGGCTGGCGATGTTGTCAACGAAGAATTCGTCCACGCTGTAACGACGTTCTCTTCATGACGGGATGACAAGGGCAGTTACGTCCCCAAATACAGCCATCTGAAATCGCTCATTGGTATTTCAGATACGGCATCAGCCATCGTGATCTTGAACCCTGCTGTGCGAATGCGGGGGAGAGTGTTGACGCACAACGATCTACCGCTGGGTTCAGCATCATGCGCCGGAAATGGAAAAGCGCCTGCTTTGGTTTTGGACGCGACCGTCGATTTGGCGCAGGTGTCGGATCGGTGAGGCCTACGTGAAGGCCTAGGGCAAGTGGGGTACCGCTAGCAGGCCATCGACAAACACGGCGACACGGTCTCATTGCTTCGCTTCATCCCCGGCCGACCAACGGCATCTTCGTCGCCATGACGGTCATAGTCAGGACATTAGCCTCCAGCGGCAGGCTCGCCATGTATACCACGGCATCGCCGATATGGCTTGCAGGGATGGTCGGCTCGCTGGCCATCTCGCCATTGGCCTGCAACACGCCGCCCGCCATTCTCGCGGTCATCTCGGTTGCAGCGTTGCCGATGTCGATCTGCCCGCAGGCAATGTCGAACGGCCGACCATCAAGCGCCGTGGATTTGGTGAGGCCGGTGATTGCATGCTTGGTCGCGGTATAGGGCGCGGAATTGGGCCGGGGCGTTTGCGCCGAGATCGAACCGTTGTTGATGATGCGGCCGCCGCGGGGCGTCTGCGCCTTCATCAGCCTGAGCGCCTGCTGGGTGCAGAGGAACGCGCCCGTGAGATTGGCACCGACGACGGCACTCCATTGTTCGAAAGTGATTTCTTCCATCGGTATGGCGGGTGCGCCCATTCCGGCATTGTTAACCAGAAGGTCGAGCCTGCCGAACTCCGCCTTTATCGTCTCGAAAAGTGCTGCGACAGAGTTAGAACCCCCCACATCCGCCGGGATCGCCCGAACCTTACCGCCCGTGGCCTCTGCGAGCTCGCTCGCAGCCTTTTCCAGAACGTCCTGTCTCCGGCTGGTGATCACGACGGTAAAGCCCGCGCCGAGTAGCGCCTTGGCGATGGCCTTGCCGACGCCGGTGCCGCCACCCGTAACAAGTGCGATTTTGGCCTTTGCTGCTCCATCCGCCATGATCAGACCTTGCCTCCCGATTCATCCTCGATATGCGCCTTGATGATATCGTCAAACCGGGTTTCGGCCTTGAAACCTAGGCTCGCTGCACGTTGCGCGTCGAAATCACAGGGCCACCCGGCAACGATCCTGCGGATCGTTTCGTCCGGCTCGCGCCTTATGAGGCGCGCCGCCTTGTCGCCCGCTACGCGCGTCAATGCCGCTATCTCCTCGCCGACTGTCGCGGAAAGGCCGGGCATCGTCAGGTTGCGGCGGGTGCCAACCTTGTCGAGATCGAGTGTAGCGGCATGGGTGAAGAAGCCGGCAGCGGAACGCGGACTTGCGAACCAGTGGCGAACGCTCTCATCAACCGGAAGCACAGCTTCCTTTCCGGCCAGCGGTTCGCGCAAGATGTTGGAGAAGAAACCGGAGGCCGCCTTGTTGGGCGTTCCCGGGCGAATGCAGATCGTCGGCAGGCGAATGCCGATGCCGTCGAAGATACCGCGACGGCTGTAGTCCGACAGCAGCAACTCAGTGATCGCCTTCTGCGTGCCGTAACTGGTCAGGGGCGTAGTGAAGAACTCATCGCCGATTTTGTCCGGAAACGGCGCGCCAAACACCGCAACTGATGAAGCGAAGACGACGCGGGGCCGATAAGGCGACTTAATACCTTCGGCGCGGATTGCATCGAAAAGTGCACGCGTGCCATCGAGATTGACACGGTAGCCCTTGTCAAGGTCGGCTTCCGCTTCGCCGGACACGATAGCGGCCAGATGAAAGATCATGTCTGGGCGTGTCGCAATCATTTTGGCAGCCGCGCCATCGTCAGAAAGATCGAATGAGAACGACTGCGAAGACCCGGCGAGAGGCGTCGGCGCGACCGGCTCCACGACATCGACCAGCGAGAGCTGCGTCACGTCGCTGCCAAGAACGCCGTCTTCAGCCGCTATCCGGGTCAGGAGCTTGCGGCCAATCATTCCGGCCGCACCGATAACAAGAACGTGCATGCCTCGTTTCCTCCCTGAAATGCCGCGACCCAAAGACCGTGATCTGCCTTTGCCTGTCAATGCCTTTTCACGCTGGTTGATATCCTCGCCATGCCTTCGACATACTGCATACTCGAATGACTTAAAAACGCTTTTCATGTACATAAAATTATGAAATAGTTTTCTCATGTCGAAGGGAGAACGGCTGAATGCGCAAGACTGGCGGGCACGGCAAGAAGCTGTCTTATTACGATTTCGGGCATACAACCGTTTATGCCTCGCGCATGGACCAGCGTTTTCCCTACTGCGCCTATGTGCCTCAAGATTATGATGAAGACGGCGACAAGACCTATCCGCTCGCCGTTATCGTCCATGGAACCGAGCGCGGCATGCAGGCCTATCGCGATGGTTTCGCCGATTTCGCCGAAGAGAACGGAGTGATCGTACTGTGCCCACTGTTCCCAACCGGCATCTGCTTTCCTGGCGATCTTTCATCATACAAAATGCTACGCGCGGGCGATCTGCATTATGACGCCATAGTGCTCGATATGATCGAGGAGATGCGCGAGCGCTACCGCATCATGGGCGACCGCGTCATGATGTACGGCTTCTCCGGCGGCGGGCATTTCACGCATCGCTTTTTCTACCTGCATCCCGAACAACTGATGGCTGCATCGATCGGCGCACCTGGCGTCGTGACCCTGCTCGATTTCGATCATGACTTCTGGGTCGGCGTGCGCGATTTCGAGGCTGTGTTTGGCAAGAAGATCAATCTCGAAGCCATGCGCGATGTCGCCGTGCAAATGGTCATCGGTGGCGACGATCATGAGACCTGGGAGATCACCATCACGCCCGAGGATGCCTGGTGGATGCCCGGTGCAGATCTCGCCGGCCCCGACCGCAACGACCGCATGCGCTCCCTCAAGCGGAGCTTCGAACAACATGGGATCGCCGTGCGGCTGGATGTCGTTCCGGGTGTTACCCATGACGACCGGCTGCTGATCGCCAAGGTCAAGGACTTCTTTAAGCAATCGCTGAGCGCTGTCCGCGCGCCGGCCTGACAAAACAAGCAGCGGACGGAACACCTGGAGATAAAAATGAGCTGGAAGAAATCGATCTTTTCGGCCGCGCTGGGCGTTGGCTTGACGCTGGCCGGCGTGACCCATGCGGAGGAGCCCCAGACTGGCGGCACGCTTAACATCCGCATCAACTCGGATATTCGCGGCACTGAGGGCCTCAATCGTGACGGAAATACAGACACCGTCTTGCATCACATCTTCGAGACGCTCGTCGCCTATCGCGAAGACCTGACCATCGGGCCTTTGCTGGCGGAAAGCTGGGAGATTTCGCAGGACGGCAAGACCTACACCTTCAAGATCCGCGAAGGCGCCATCTACCACAATGGCGACCCCGTGAAGGCAGCGGACGTGAAGTGGAACTGGGATCGCCGCGTGGCGGCCGGGGAGGAATGGCTTTGCAACCCAATCTTCGATGGCTCCCGCGGCCTTAAGATCGAGGCCGTCGAAGCGCCGGACGATCGCACCGTCGTCTTTAGGATCAACGAACCCAACGCCCTGTTTCTTGCCCAGCTTGCCAACATCCAGTGCAGCACCTGGGTGGCGAGCCCCAAGAATGTTGGTGCAGACGGCAAATGGAATCCCGATCTTGCGATCGGCACGGGCCCGTTCAAGCTGAAGGAATGGCAGAAGGGCCAGTATATCACGCTCGAGCGCAACGCCGATTATAAGCCGGTGAAGGAAAAGATGAGTGGTCTTGCCGGCGATCGGACCCCCTATGTCGACGACGTGAAATTCCTCGTTATTCCGGATACATCAGCATCCGAAACCGCCCTCTTCGCCGGGCAGATAGACATTCTGCCCAATCTCGAAGCGAGCCGCATAGAGGAGACAAAGGGGCGCGGCGTCACCGTGTTGTCCACGCCGGGCCTGGCCTTCACGCCGCTGTTGATCCAGACGAAAGACCCTCTGCTGTCGAATGTGAAAATGCGGCAGGCAATTGCCCACGCGATCGACTTTGCGCAGATCGCCAATGCACGCACCAATGGTATGTCGGCCTTTAACCCTTCCGGCGTGGCGCAGGCCAGCGCCTTCTTTGACGACGATTTCCTGAACTGGCCCAAATACGACCTGGAAGCCACCAAGGCGTTGCTGGCAGAGGCCGGCTACAAGGGTGAGACGATCAAGATCCAGACCAACACGCGCTATCAGGGCATGTATGAGAACGGGGTGCTGACTCAGGCAATGCTTGCCGCAGCCGGCATTAACGCCGAGCTTGAAGTGCTCGATTGGGCAGCGCAGCTCGACAACTATCTCGCCGGCAAGTTCCAGATCCAGGCGTTCGGCTATTCGGCGCGCCTTGATCCGTCGCTTATGTACGGCGTGATCCTCGGCGACAAATCGACCGACCCGACCGCGCAGTGGGACAGCAAGGAAGCCTTCACCCTCTATCTGAAGTCGACCAAGACCACGGACTTCGAGCAACGCAAGGCGCTGTTCAAGCAGATCCACGCCTTGATGGCGCAGGAGGTTCCGATCCTCGGTCTCTACTATGAGCCGGTTACCGACGCGGTGAATGCGAAGGTCAAAGGCTACAATGTCTGGCCCGCCGACAAGACGCGCGCTTGGGGCGTGTGGAAGAGCAAGTAGAGCTCAGCTTCAAGCGAGTTTGCCACACGAAAAGGGCGGGGAAATCCCCGCCCTTCTTTTTTTGTCAGCGCAGCCAGAACGGCAGTTGGCCCGTTAAACAGCTATCGACTTTGCCTTGAATGGCAGCGCGATTGGGCGCGGGAAGAGACGGCAGCGGGGGTCGCGGGCGTTGTTCTTGAGCATGGCGGCGCGAGCGGTGTCGCTCTCGCCTGGGAACTACAGCTTCTCGCCAACCACGCCAAAGCGGACGCCTGATCATGACTTGACGGCCCGAACCTCGCAGCCTGCAGATCTATCAAAAGCGCGGCGGACGGGGTGCTCGACCATGGCCTGACTTTGACGTGACGAGATCCTCAATGAATCGGTTTTGACGCTGCCGGGTGTGACGGTGAATGCGGTCGGAGTGCTGCACCACCAGCCCTATCTCGAAAGCCTTGGCTACCGCTATACCAGCGACATTCAGATAGAAGAGACGGCCGACTACGAGCGCAGCCTGAGCCGGATAGGCAGGTCGGCCGACGTTTTGGTGCACTATTCCAACGCTTTCGATTTCGACCGCAGCGACGGCCGAGCCAGCAAGGCCCGGATTGTTGCAACCTGCGCGGAGAAATTAGGCGCCAGGAAGCTCGTGACGACCCACCATGGCCCCGCGATGGATCGTGACGAAGTCCGGACCCATGTTCTGGAAGCGTTTCGCGTTCATTTCTGTGGCGTAGCTGTATGGGGGGAGGACGGCTTGGTTTTTCAGGTTTGACGGCGAATTTTTCCTAGAGCGATCTCCACGCACCTGCCGCCGATATTCACGTCAAAAGAGACCCCACGACGGTGCCTCCGTCGATCACGTATTCCAGGTGATGGCCCCGGCACGGTTGGAGGCCAGGAAGCCAATTAGCTTGGCCACTTCTTCCGGCTTCGCCGATTGGCCAAGCGAGATGCCGCCGAGCGAAATCATAATGATCTGCTTGCCGCCTTCGTAGTCGGAGCCAGCATCCTTCGTGAGCCGCTCGGCCAGTTGCACCGAGGCCTCCGTCTCGATCCAGCCGGGCTAGACGCGCACCGCACCGGCCTGCGCGCGGTTCATATAGATCATGGCATACCCCTCGCGCATTGCGAGCGTGATCTGTTCCAGCCGCCCATCAATATGAGCATGAAGAAGAGAGCGCGCGCGGAGCATCCCTTTCTGCAATCGCCTCCAATATCGCGCTACGCTCTCCCTGCGTTTGCCGGCGCCGGCCGTTCTCCATGTTTACCCAACGGATGAATCTGATCCGCGCATTGATCGTTCGCAACGTATGCAGCATCTCGATGTTGCCCGAGAGCGCCGCCACCTGCTCGTGGAACTCTTCGTCTATGATGCGAAGACTGGCCTGCTTTTCGGCCATCGCAAACCTTTTCTGGAAATATTCCATAAAAGCGAGAACACGTTCCGACGACGGCGGCTGATAGCGGATGCCTGTGCGCCGCAGCTCAAAATAGCTGGGGCATAAGAATCTGATTCTGCGCCGCGTGTCGTGCGATCGCTACTGCACAACGACGGCGGCCGTAAAGGTATACCCAACGCCATAGACGACCTTTATGGGTACGGCGAGATTGATATGTTCCTCCAGTTTGCGGCGTAGACGACTGACGACAGCGTCGAGATGCCGGTTGTCGAAGCTCGCTCTGGGACGAGCCACGGCTTCTATCAGATCCTCGCGCTGGCAGATCTCTCCGCTGCTGCTGCACAGCACACTCATAAAGGCGAACTCGGTTGCCGTCAGTTTGAGCGAACGGTGATTGGGCGCGATCAGCATCCAGTTCGTGCCGTCAAGCACCCACTGATCATTGGTACTGTTTGCAGAGCCAGGCAGTTCTCCCGTCCGTCGCAGCAAGCTGCGAATTGCAGCCTCGATCTCACGCAAGGTGCTGTGTTTGACCAAGTAGATGTCAGCGCCGCTTTCAAAGCCGCGGATACGGTCTGCGCTTTCACCGAGTGCTGTCAGTATGATGATGCCGCAGGCACGTGACTTGCGGATTTCGGCTGCCAGCTCGAATCCATTCCCATCGGGCAGCCCGACATCCAGGATGATGACAGCGGGCGAACTGCCGTCCGCGAGTGCCTGACGCAATTCCCGCGCTGTGGCTACACCTTCAGACGTAAAGCCTGTCAGCTCCAGGAAATCAGCCAGATCCTTACGTAGCCGGGGCTCGTCCTCGACGATCAGAATATGCGTCATGCCGTCAGTTCCTCCAGCGAAGATTGACCTGTCGCTTCGCTTGACAGAGGTAGTTTCACGATCGCCGTCATGCCCTGGCCGTCGTTGGCAAGCAACTGCAGCTTGCCGCCATGGTAGACGAGCAGCTTGCGTGAAGAGTAGAGCCCGAGCCCGGTTCCGGTTCCCGCCATTGTATTGGACGCCCGGAAGAAGCGCCTGCCGATCTTGTGAAGCTCTGCCTGCGGAATGCCTATGCCATGATCGCAGACCCGGACGACCACATTTCGACCCTCCTTCCGCACATCGATATCGATCGCCAGGTCCTCTGAAGAATATTTGAGGGCGTTGTCGATGAGATTGATAAGGACGGTCGCCAGCATTTCGGGATCGGCGAAAAGCGAAAGGGCATCGTCATCGACTGTAAAGACCAGGCGCTCGCCGCGCTCGGTCATCTCGAAATGCAGTCGCACATCCGCGATCAGGGAACCAACGCGTATCATTTCCGGTCGAAACCCACTGTCGCGATCGTTGGCCATGAAGCGGTCGATCAGGGAAAACAGGCGATTGAGCGCCTCGCCAATGCCGACGATGCGTTCCTTGGTCGCTTCGGGCGACCTGTTGCCGACAAGGCCGATCATGTCGACCGCGTTGCGGATAATGGCGAGCGGGGTGCGGAACTCGTGACTGACGACGCGCATGAAGTCTGCCTGCTCGTCGCGAAGCGCGCGTTCGGCCTCCAGGCTTGCGTTCAACCGGCTTTCCAGCCGTCGTCGTTCCTGCACCTCTCGCGACAGGGCTGCGTTTTTCTCACGCAGGTCGGCGGAGAGCCGCGAACTGACCATGAAGAGCAGGCAGGCGAAAAATGCGATCAGGAAGAGCGTGCCTTGCAGAAGATACCAGGCGTTGCGGTCGGCCAGAATCGGGCCACTTTGAAAATCGGCAGGCAGCAGATATTCGATGACGCTCTGGATAATGCTGACGGCCATATACTCGGCGAGTATTCCAATTGTTATCCAGCGCAGGAGCGTCGGCTGCGTGCGGTCTCGCATCAGCCCCAGACACATCACCGACATGATCACGACGGTAAAGAAGGTCGACGTGTGGATGCGGATCGCTATGTTACCCGGGTCGACTGCAACAGCGGCGCTCCAGGCAACGATCTGGAAAATGAGTAGCGAAACACCGATCCAGGTATAACGCGGCTGTCCCAGAAAGCGGGCCAGGCCCTCGGCGAGCAGTACCAGACCCAGCTTGATGACCGTATTGTGCAACACGATAGCTAATGCGGCCGGTTCCGTGCCGCGAACGATCATCAAGAGAAGTCCGGCAGCAATCGCGGCAAAACCTGCAGCAAGAAACTTGAGTTCGTAGAGATGTCGCCACGCTTGCCAGACGAAAACCCAGGCTACTGCCTGCAGGCTTGCGGTTGCAAGAGTGACGACCAGAACGGTCTTGAGGTCAAGCATCCCTGAATATTCGCACGGGGTCCCCCTGCCGCACCTCTTGCCGCTTTGAAAGCTGAACCTTGCAGGAGTTGCACAAACACGCAAGCGCCATGCAGCAATGTAAGAATTGGTCAGAATTCAATAGAATTGATCGGTGGAATTGTCGGTCGCCATGACCTTATCGTGACCTGGATTTCGATGCGGCACTGACAAATCCCTCCGCGAGGCGATCTGGTTCGCCTGACGGAGTGTCAAGATTTAGAGAGGATTGACCGGGCGATGCCGAGAGGGGCGTCGTGCGGGCGATCTTGCAACACTCTCCGCCGCATGGAGAAGCGGTCGACCGCCCTGATGGTCGATCCATATCGGCGGGGGTGAGCATGACGTTTCGCGGTGGACACCGGAACATCGTCACTGATGGCGGCAAGGCGTGTCCGGTCAAATCGCCATTGTCCCGGCTCGTGCTCTTCCTGGCGCTTCTGTTTGCCGGGCTCGGTTTTGCCGCATCGGCACAAGCGCAGACGGCCACCATCACCTGGGATGAACCGGTACCGGTCTCGGCCATGGGGGGGCCTAGCGGTATGTTGAGCAGCGGCGATGCCGTGGACGTCGGCACGATTGTCACGTTCAGGATCGATATCCTCACCGGGATGACGTATCGCAGTCCGCCGAATGGCTGCAACATCTCTCATGACGATGGGGACACGTGGCGCGCCACCATAACCGAGTCATGCCACGTCACCATCCAAACCAGTGCTATTACGATGTTCGCCACCGGGCCGACCGAGGTTACGATCGGCGAAAACTACACCAACAACGTCATTGTAAGCGGCGGCAACAGCCCATTCACCTTTACGCTGGCGTCTGGAGAGCTGCCCGATGGCATCAGGCTTTCCGATGGCGGCGCGTTGTCGGGAACGCCTAGAGAAGAAGGACGTTTCGATTTCACAATTCGCGCGACAAATGAATACGGGCATTTTGGGACACGGTCCGCCACGCTGACGGTCCTCGGCGCGGGCTCCGCGCCAACGATTACCAACGTCTCGCCATCCACAGGCCCGGCAGAGGGTGGCACCAGCGTGGTCATCACCGGCACGAACCTGACCGATGCGACGGCGGTGACATTCGGCGGTGCCCCGGCGGCCAGCTTCGCGGTGATCACCGATACGGTGATCACCGCCACGACTGAAGCGCATGCGGAAGGCACGGTCGACGTGGCGGTGACAACGCCCGGTGGCAGCGCTACCGCGGCAAGCGCGTTCACCTACGACGCTCCCGTGGTGCTGTCGCTGTCGATCGACGACGTCACCGTTGTCGAGGGCGATTCCGGCAGCACCTTTGTCACCTTCAACATAACGTTCGACCGGACCGTGCCGCAGTTCAGGGAGGTGACGTTCGATATCGCCACGGCCGACGGTACAGCCACCGCAGGGGTCGACTACGTGGCCCTCAGCGGCACCGGCGTCCACATCGGTCCGGGGTCTATCGGCGGGCCTGTCACGGTACAAATACTCGGCGACACACTCAGCGAACCGAACGAAACCTTCTTCGTGAACGTGACCAATGTCGTCGGAGCGACGGTGGTCGACGGCCAGGGCATAGGGACGATCGTCGACAACGATACGTCGGCAGCGCCAACGATCACCAGCATCTCGCCGACCAGCGGCCCGACGACCGGCGGCACGAGTGTCGTCATCACCGGCACGAACTTGACCGGGGCGACGGCGGTGACTTTCGGCGGCACGGCGACGATAAGCTTCACGGTCGACAGCGCGACGCAGATCACCGCCACGACACCGGCGCAGGCGGCAGGCCCGGTTGACGTGGCTGTGACCACGCCCGGCGGCAGCGCTACCGCGGCGGGCGCGTTCACCTACGATGCTCCCGTGGTGCTGTCGCTGTCGATTGACGACGTCTCAGTGATTGAGGGCAGTGTCGCCACGTTCACCGTTTTGCTTATCCCACCCGCCGGTCCCGGTGGGGTAACGTTCGATATCGCCACCGCTGATGGCACCGCCATCGCCGGCATCGACTACGTGACCAGCAGTCTTACGGGTCAGACCATTCCCGCGGGCAGCGCCAATTACACCTTTTCGGTGCAAACGTTGACCGACGCGCTCAGCGAAGGGAGCGAGAGCTTCTCCGTGAACGTGTCGAATGTCGTCGGTGCGTCGGTGCTTGGCGGTCAGGGCACGGGGATTATCCTCGACAATAATGCGCCGGCAGCGCCAACGATCACCAGCATCGCGCCAACCGCCGGCCCGACCGCCGGCGGTACGCGCGTGGTCATCACCGGCACGGATCTCACCAGCGCAACGGCGGTGACATTCGGCGGCGTCGCGGCGTCCAGCTTCACGGTCGACAGCAACACGCAGATCACTGCCACGACACCGGCGCATGCGGAAGGCCCGGTCGATGTGGTGGTGCTCACGCCTGGCGGCGACGATACCGCGACCGGCGCGTTCACTTACAACGCCCCGGTGCTTCCGTCGCTGTCAATCAGCGACGTCACCGTGTCTGAAGGCAACGCCGGCCAGACATGGGCCGTGTTCACCGTGTCGATCGACCAGGCGACCTCAACTGCGGTGACGATGGACATCGCCAGCGCTGATGGCACCGCCATCGCCGGCGACGACTATCTGACCAGTGCCGTCAGCAGCGTAGGAATCGTGCCGGGGGTTACCAGCCGCCAGTTCGACGTCAGAATACTCGGCGATATTCTCGACGAACCGGATGAGACCTTCTTCGTGAACGTGACCAATGTCGTTGGCGCGACAGTGGTCAAGGGGCAGGGTGTGGGGACGATCGTCAACGACGATGTAGCCGCCCCGACGATCGCCAGCGTCGCACCCACCAGCGGTACGACCGAGGGCGGCACGAGCGTCGTCATCACCGGCACGGACCTGACCGGCGCGACAGCCGTGACGTTCGGCGGCACCGCGGCGGCCAGCTTCACGGTCGACAGCGCCACGCAGATTACCGCCACGACACCAGCGCACGCGGAAGGCGCGGCCGACGTGGTGGTGACCACGCCCAGCGGCAGCGCTACCGAGGCGGGCGCGTTCACCTATCAGGTGCCTACCTCGAACGACGCCAGCCTTTCGAGCCTCTCCGTCAGCGCCGGCACTCTGAACCCGGCCTTTGCTCCCAGCACCACCGGTTACACTGTGTCCGTTCCGAGCCCCGTCAGTTCGCTAACCCTGACCCCGACGGCCGCGGATACCGGTGCGACGATCACCGTCAACGGCCAAAGCGTCACATCGGGATCGGCTTCATCGGGGATTTCACTCGCAACCGGCGACACAGCCATCACGGCTGTCGTGACAGCACAGGACGGGACGACGACAAGAACCTACACGGTCACTGTCACACGCGCCGAACCAACAATCACCGTCGGGCCGAACGCGCTACCGGGTGGATCGGTGGGCAGTGGCTATGGGCCGGTAACCCTGACGGCCAACGGCGGCACCGGGCCTTACGGTTTCGAGGTGACGGCCGGCAACCTGCCTGCAGGATTGTCGCTCGGCACCGGCGGAGAGTTCAATGGCACCCCAACCGTGGCCGGAAGCTTTACCTTCACGGTAACAGCCGCCGACGACAACGACTTCACCGGCACCCGCGAGTACACGCTCGCCATCGACGCGCCAACGATCACGATCGGTCCAGACGCACTGCCGGGCGGATGGGCAGGCGTTGCCTATGAACCGGTCGCCATGACCGCCGATGGCGGCGAAGCACCCTACGCCTTCACCGTGACGACCGGTAGTCTGCCTGAGGGCCTGTCGCTCGCCACGACCGGCGAAATCAGTGGTACGCCAACCGAGGCCGGAAGCTTCACCTTCACCCTGACGGCAACCGACGACAACGGATTCAGCGGCACCCGGGAGTACACGCTGGCCGTCGATGCGCCGACGATTTCGATCAATCCAGACGCGCTTGCGGACGGTGTGGCCGGCTCGGCCTATGGACCGGTCGCAATGACCGCCGAGGGTGGCACCGGGCCTTACGGTTTCGAAATAACCGCCGGGGGCCTGCCCGCAGGATTGTCGCTCGCCACGACCGGCGAAATCACCGGCACCCCGAACGAGACTGGCAGCTTCACCTTCACGGTAACAGCCACCGACGACAACGACTTCACCGGCACCCGAGAGTATACGTTGGCCGTTGGTGCACCGGCGATCACGATTGATCCGGACTCGCTGGCGGACGGGACGGCCGGCTCGGCCTATGGGCCGATGTCACTGACCGCTGACGGTGGCAACGAACCTTACAGTTTCAAGGTGACAGCCGGTGACCTGCCAGCAGGATTGTCACTCGGCACTGACGGCAAGTTCGCCGGAACCCCGACCGAGGCCGGAAGCTTCGCCTTCACCGTGACCGCAACCGACGACAACAGATTCACCGGGGCACGGCGACTCTCGCTTTCGATCACCGCCCCTGAGATCGAAATATCGGTGCCGCCATTGGCTGATGGCAGGGTCAATTCAGTCTATGAAATGGTGCAGCTGTCTGCCTCGGGAGGTACAGCGTCCTATGAGTTCGCCGTGACCGGGGGTAAATTGCCTAAGGGCATCGCCCTCGCGGCTAACGGCGTATTGTCCGGGACGCCAACGGAAGCCGGCGGCTTCTCGGCCACAGTGACGGCCACGGATGGTCTCGGTTTCACCGGTACTGCCAATCTTTCAATCAAAATCAGGAACCTCAATGTTCCGGTCGCCCGAGACATGACATTGGAGGTCATGTCCGGAACCAGCGGCTCCATTGAGCTCACGAAAGGAGCCACCAACGGCCCGTTCACTCGAGCCGATATCGCTGTCTATCCCGCGACCGAGGCAGGCAAGGCATCCGTCAGGGGCGATCGCGCTGCCTATATGCTTGATTTCGCGGCTGCCGGCACCTTCGCGGGATCGGCAAGCCTGCAATACACGCTGTCAAACGCCGATGGGCGCTCGGCCCCAGCCACGGTGACACTCAATATCATCGCGCGCCCCGATCCGTCGCAGGATCCCGAGGTAATCGGCCTTTTGACGGCTCAGGCAGAGGCGGCGAAGCGCTTCGCCAGGACGCAGACGGATAATTTCAACCGCCGCCTTGAGCAGCTTCACGACGAAGGCGAGCGCCGGCGCAATTCGATGAACGTCAATATCGGCCTTACGCAGCGCGATTCGGATCGGACAGCCTATGCTGAGGAGGACGAACGCGATCCGGTCGCGGGTGCCTTCCGCAGGATGGACGCCGGCAAGAAGGAAAACGAGAAACCTGAACCCCGTTCTGCAGACTACAATCCTCTCGGCAACTTCGCGGTCTGGTCGGGTGGGTATGTCAATTTTGCGGAAAGCGACAATGGAAGCATCGATCTCGACAGCACACTGGTAGGCGTTTCCGGCGGCGTGGACTATCGCTTCACTCCCAAATTCGTAGGCGGCCTCGGCTTCGGTTACGGCCGTGACAAGACCGACGTCGGCGGGAACGGAACGGAAAGCCGTGGGCGAGCATGGTCCATGGCCGCCTATGGCAGCTACAAGCCAACGCCGGAGATATTCGTGGACGGCTTGATCGGCTACGGCCTCATGGATTTCGACAGTCGCCGCTATGTCACGGCAACCGGAGATTTCGCCACGGGATCGCGCGGCGGACAGCAGATCTTCGGTTCGCTGACGGCCGGATACGAATATCGTCAGGACCGCTGGCTGCTCTCGCCATATGGAAGGTTGGAAGCCTCTCGCTCCAAACTCGACGCCTTTTCGGAGAGCGACGGCGGTATATGGGGCCTGACCTATGGCGACCAAACCATCGACACGCTTTCCGGTATCCTTGGGCTTCGGCTCGAATACGCGTTGCCGATGGACTGGGGCGTCTTCAAACCTCGTGCCAGGCTCGAATACACCCACGATTTCGAGGGATCGAGCCGCGTCAGCCTTGGCTACGCCGATATCGGCACGCTGCCCTATTCAATCGATATCGATCACTTCTCCAAGGACCACCTGACAATAGGACTGGGCTTCGACGCACAGATCGGCGACGCCTGGAACCTCGGTTTCGACTACCAGACCTCCTATGGAAGCGGTCGGCAAAGTCAGGATCACACCTTCGCGGTCAAGGTCGGAACCCAGTTCTGAGGTTTTGGTCGGATAATTCTGGACGACAGCCGAACAGCACAAAGTGGACGTAGAAGCGATGGAGATCGCCTGTGGGATTAAAAGTAGCCGCGCCAATTTCGGATAAGAGGCAATACCGTTTCCTAGCGAAGCCGGTTTCGAAGAGATCGATCCCCTGGCCCTAAATTTGTTGCATCGCTTTGCGTTACTGTGGCGAAATCGTTCCGTCCTGCATGCGATTTTTCGAGCACAGATAGCGAACATTTCGGGCCAGTTCGCTTTGGGAAATAACGACCCGGCATGGGAATCAACGAGTAAAGCTAATGCGCCGTCCCAGAAGTCTGGCACGGTCCCGTTCCTCGGCTCCGCGCTTTGGTCTTGCGGCCAGAAGGTTCTTCCGGGCAACGAGTTCTATCAACAACCCGTGCCGTCAACCACGGGAACCAAGCCTATCCCACGATCTGCCATACGGCCCGCAAGGCTGCCGACCAGTTCGTCTGTCTGGCTTAATAGACCGCCGTGATCCAAAGCGAAGATCGAGGGTGGTTCAGTGTCCATTCCTCATTGTGGCAATATCCACCGATGGGACAAGAAAGACCATCGTCATCTCGGCAAATTTTTACAAGCAATAGCGCTAGAATGATCAAATCGCCGCGTACCACCTCGGCAGAAAATTGCAGCCCCCAATTATTTCCTCGCAGAGAGTCCCAAACCCCAGCCACCAACCGTCTCCCCTACGAGCGGAATGTATAACCGCTTCTTGTGGTGGACTGCGGCGCCTTGAACGCCGCATTATTGGGGGCTTTGATGGCTAAGAATATTTTGGTCAGGGCGATTTCGCGGAGGGCGCAGGCCAGCCTCCCGGCAGCGCTTTTGGCAAGCACGGCGGTGATTGTACTCACTCCGGTAACGCCGGCCGCAGCACAAGCGGCCACGCCGGCTCAGTCCGCCGAACGATCGATTTCAGTTCCGGTAGGGCCTCTTGCGCCGGCTTTGAACAGGCTCGCCGCCCAGACCGGCCTTCAAATTCTCTATGATGCGGCTGTGGCTGAAGGCAAGACAACCGCTGGCGCGAGCGGCAACCTGACGCCCCAGCAGGCTGTGAACGTCGTTCTTGCGGGCACGGGCGTGGAGGCACGTTTTGCCGGCAGCAATCAGGTGACGCTCAGCGTCGATACATCCTCGCCAGGGGGAACTGGCATAGACGCCAACGGGGCACTCGTGCTCGCCCCGATCACCATATATGGCGCGCGCGACGCAACGACGCTGAACGATACTACCGCGAGCGTCGGCATCGTGAACGCCAAGGCGATTGAAGACGGCCAAATCAGACATACGCAGGATGCCTACCGGCGGCTTGCGAATGTGCTGGACAGCGCGACGGTTAATTCCGGCTTCGTCATCCGCGGCATGAGCTCCGAAGGGTTCGTTCCGGGCGGCGCGCCAGTCGGCTCCCTCTATGTGGATGGCATTCTCCAGACACGCTACAATGCCCGTTTCGGCGCGAGAAACCTTTGGGATGTCGAACAGGTCGAGGTCTATCGCGGCCCGCAGTCGACGCTCTCCGGCCGCGCCGCCATGTCGGGAGCGGTCTATATTAAGTCGAAGGATCCGACCTTCGACAAGGAAGTGGAAGTGTCGGGCACCGTCGGTAGTAACCACCTGGTGGGCACGGCCTTCGTCATGAACACGCCGCTCATCGAGGACCAGGTCGCGCTGCGCATTTCCGGCGCGTTCGAACGTTCTCGTACCGACGTTTCCTATTCAAGTCTCAAGGATTACGCCGGCTATGACGATCTGATCACCGACGTCAGCGGGACCATTCGAGCAAAGCTGCTCCTCACGCCGTCAGAGATGCCGGACACCCGCGCCCTTCTGACCTATGCCTACTCAAAGGATCGTCCGAACGACCGACTGGTCGGCCTCGACAGTGGGCGCGGTGATTTCAACTTCATCACATACACGGAATATCGATGGACCGAGGTTCACAATCTCGGCCTTGAAATCAAGCATGATTTCTCCGACACGCTCCGCTTTACTTCGCAAACCGGCTTTCAGTACGGCATAAACACGCGGCGTTCCGTCGATGCGGACACGCCCGGCATCGACAATGGGATCTGGGGTACGGATGACGACTCGATATTCACCCAGGAGCTGCGCCTTAACTATGAAGGCGACCGCTGGAAGTGGGTTGCAGGCGTTTTCGGCAGTCATCAGGTCTTTGATGGCTGGTCGCGCTTCGTGGTGGCGCCTTACCAATTGGACGACCAGCAGACTCGCAAGACGTCGAACCTGGCTGTGTTCGGTGAAGCAACCTATGAATTCGCTGACACCTGGTTTGCGACCTTGGGCGGAAGACTGGATTACCTGGAAGAAACAAACACCGAGCAGAACTCATTTATCATGTTCCCCGGTACGCCGGTCTTCTCCGGAGACCCGGCATCTTTCGACGAAGTGAACTTCGTGCCGAAGATTGGCCTGTCAAAGGAATTCAGCGACAATCAAACGGTTGGTTTCACCTACACGCAAGGCTTCCGCTCGGGTGGCTCCTATGTCAATCGCAGCGATCCGACGTTCCCACTCGTAACGTACGATCCGGAGTACTCCCAGAGCTACGAGCTGTCCTACAAGGGAACCCTGCTGGACGATCGCCTCAGACTCAACGCCAATCTCTTCTACACGAAGTATGAAGACCAGCAGATCGAGATACGCCCCCCATCTTCCATTCCGGGCTATCGAATAACGGAAAATGCCGCGTCCTCGCGCGCATGGGGTTTCGAAATCGAGCCGACCTATCAGGTCACCGATCAGTTCTCGGCATTCGCCTCGATTGGATATCTGAACACCAGGTTCCTCGAATTTGATCACGGCGGCTTAGGCGACCAGTCTGGAAAAGCCTTTCCGGAAGCGCCGGAATGGAGTTTCGGCTTCGGCGGTCGATATGAGTTCGAGAACGGCATCTATGTGGGCGCCGATGCCAAATACACCAGCGACTACAATTCACGTTTCGGCACGGGAGGCATGTACGACATTGACTCTCGCTTCATCGTGAACGCACAAGCCGGCTTCAAGAAGGACAATTGGGAAATCACGGCCTTCGTGGAAAATCTCACCGACGAGAAATACTTCACTATCGTCGATCCGGATTACACCCCGGCCTTCGGTCAGGCCGGCCCCCGGCGGTCCTTCGGACTGAACCTTCGTACGAAGTTCTGACAAACCGGGGATTGTGGGGCGAAAGCCCCGCAATCCCTCTTTCTGCGCGTCCGTCTGAATTGGTATCCATTTTGCGCTTCTGTCTCGCCCTTCTTTTCCTCCTCTTTCCCCTCTCGATCGCGCACGCCGCCTGTCAGGGGAAGGAGATAGCGGAGGGCGTCTATAATCCCCCGTTCTGTGCACCAGTAGGGGTGAAGAGGATCGTCACGCTCGATCCGCTCCTGACGCTCGGCTTCCTGATTGAGCTCAAGGCGCCCGTCGTCGCTACGCCCTACATGGCCATCCAGGACAGCGAAGTGCTTGATTTCGTCAAGCGGTCGAAGATGGTCGACCTGGGCAATCCGAGGGAACCGAGCCTCGAGCGGATCGCGGCACTGAAGCCCGATCTCATCATCGGCAGCGCCGAGGCGCATTCTTCGATCTACGAGACGGCATCGAAGATCGCGCCAACCGTATTGTTTAACCACATGGACTGGAAGAGGTATCTCAAGCTTCTCTCAGAGAGCACCGGCCGTGAGGGCGCGGCCAACGAGGCTCTCGCCGCCTACGAGAAGCGAGTCGTCTCGATCCGCGAGCGCATGAAGGGCAACGACGTAACCGTCTCGACCCTCCGCTTCGCGCCTGGCCGCTTCGTCGTTTTCCTCGACGGCCCTGCCGCCTATGCGCCCTTTGCGGTGCTGCACGAGGCCGGCGTGAAGCGCACGGCCTACGAGACTGTGACCGATGGCTCGATCGTCAAGCGGCCGGATTGGGAGGAACTTGCCAATCTCGATGGCGACATTCTCCTCTACGTCTCAGCCAGTGGCTTTGAAAGCGGGCCTGACGATGCGCTCGAGAAGGAGGTCACTGGAAATCCGCTCTGGCAACTCTTGCCCGCCGTGCGGAACGGCCGCGCCTACCGCGTCGACCGGGTAACCTGGCAGAGCTTCCACGGCATTGGCTCCGCTAATCGGGTTCTCGACGACATCGAGCGCTATATCCTGGCGGATCGATGAGCCGCAGCAAAAGCATAGCGGCTGTACGGCCTTCGGGCCGCGTAAGCATGACCGGCAGGCTTCTCGCCCTACTCCTTGTTTTCTGTCTGCTTGTCGCAACATCGATGTGGGCTGTCACCCTCGGGACAGTGAGCATCCCGCACCGATCGGTAGGGAACGCGATCTTCGATTTCGATGGCTCGCGCGAGCACTTGCTGGTGATAACGATCCGGATCCCGCGCGTGCTTGCGGCCCTGCTTGCGGGGAGCGCACTGGCTGTCTCCGGCGCGATCATGCAGGCCGTAACGAACAATCCCCTCGCCTCGCCGGGCTTGCTCGGCATCAATGCGGGCGCAGCCTTCGCCGTGGTGCTGGTCATGACCCTCTTCGGCGCCGGGACCGGCGACGTATATCTGTGGTACGCATTCTTCGGAGCCGGCTGTGCCGCGATCGTCGTCTACGGGCTCGGTTCTTTCGGCCTGGCCGGTCAATCCAGCGTCGGGCTTGTTCTGGCAGGCGCGATCGTCGCGACATTCCTGACGGCCCTGACGAGCGCCGTGCTCATCTTTGATCAGAGCACATTGGATACCGTCCGGTTCTGGACGGCAGGATCCGTATCGGGGCGCACCATGACGCAGGTGGAAGCGGTCGCGCCCTACATCCTGATGGGGCTTGTGGCCGCCCTTCTCCTCGGGCGCCATCTCATGACATTGAGCCTCGGCGCCGATGCGGCAAGGTCGCTCGGACAGAACCCCCTTATCTGGCGCGCGATCGCCGTCGCCCTCATACTCTTGCTCGCTGGTAGTGCCGTTGCGCTTGCCGGCCCCATCGGCTTCGTCGGACTTGTGGTTCCTCATATCGCGCGCCTGACAATCGGCGTCGATTATCGCTGGATCCTGCCCTTCAGCGCGTTGGGTGGTGCCATGCTGGTAGTGAGCGCGGATACCGCTGGACGTATGCTCTTCACCAGCCAGAATTTTCCGGTGGGTGTGACGATCGCTTTGATCGGCGCACCATTCTTTCTCTGGCTTGCCCGAAGCCGAGCGGGAGGTGCGACATGACGCGGCTGCTCGCCATCCTGATACTCCTACTCATCGGCTTGACCTTGGCCAGCCTGGCAATTGGGGACATACCCCTATCCTGGCGTGAGCTTTTCGAAACGATCACAGGATCGCCGGAGGCAAGCTTGCAGAACGTGACGATCATCTTCGACCTGCGCCTTCCGCGAGTTCTGCTCGCCCTTCTCGTCGGCGCTGCGCTGGCGACGGCCGGCACGATCGCCCTGGCAGTCATGCGCAATCCGCTCGCGGAACCGGGCGTGCTGGGGATCAATAGCGGCGCGGCAGCAGCGGTGATGTTTGTCATCGTGCTGCTTCAGGATCCGCCCGGCGCTCTACTGCCGGCCGCCGGATTCCTGGGAGCGGTCGCGATGGCTGCGGCTGTATACCTTTTGTCATGGCGCGGCGGCACGTCATCGCTGCGCATCATCCTGATCGGCATCGGCCTCAGTTCGCTTGCGAGTGCCGCAACGACTTTCCTTTCAACCTTCGGAGACATCGGCGATGTCCAGAGGGCGATGATCTGGTTGGCCGGAAGTGTCTACGACGCCAATATCCTTAAAGTGAGACTTCTGTTCTTCTGGTTGATCATACCTTTGGCGCTGGCATGGATGTCGGCCCGCGAACTCGATCTCATCCGCTTCGGCGACAATTCAGCGCGAAGCCTCGGCCAGCGGGTCGACTTGATCCGCGGTGTCGTGATCCTGCTGTGCACGCTCATTTCCGGGGCGGCCGTTGCGGCTGCGGGGCTGATCGGCTTTGTCGGCCTCGTCGCGCCGCACGTTGCCAGCCGGCTGGTCGGCCCGTCGCATGCCAGGATATTTCCGGTCGCCGCGCTGATCGGTGCAAGCCTTGTGGCAGCGGCCGACCTCGTCGGGCGCGTGATCATGGCGCCAGCGCAGCTTCCAGCAGGAATCGTTACGGGCCTAATCGGGGCTCCCTTCTTCGCATATCTTTTATGGGGGCGTCGCCATGTCCGTTGATGACAGGAAAACGCCGGGGAAGTTCATAGGGCAACGCGTATCCATTGCCTATGGTCAACACCGGATCGTCGAGTATCTCGACCTCATCGTACCGCAGCGGCGCTTCACGGCGCTAATCGGGCCGAACGGCAGTGGCAAGTCCACCATCCTGCGCACCTTTGCTGGTCTTATGGCGCCGGCCGAAGGGACTATCCTGCTGGATGGCCACAGCATCGATACGCTCTCCACAAAGGAGATGGCAAAACGCGTCGGCGTCCTCTTGCAGGGACCGGTGGCGCCGGAGGGGCTGACGGTGCGCGATCTCGTGCAGCAGGGACGCTATCCTCACCGCTCCCTCCTCGGACGCTGGTCCGAGCAGGATCAGGACGCCTGCGAAGAAGCTTTGATGCTGACCGGCATGACGACGCTAGCCGAGACAGCGCTCGACAGCCTCTCCGGAGGGCAGCGCCAGCGCGCATGGATCGCCATGACACTCGCCCAGCAGGGAGAGGTTCTCCTGCTCGACGAACCGACGACCTACCTCGATCTCGCGCATCAGATCGAGTTGATGAATCTGATAACGGTTCTGGTGCGTGACCACGGCAAGACCGTCGTCGCAGTGCTGCACGATATCAACCAGGCAGCTCGCTACGCCGAGCACGTCGTCATACTGAAGGACGGAAAGATCACAGCCGCCGGCCTGCCCGGCGACGTGATATCAGCGGAGGCGATTGCGGATGTGTTCGGCGTCAAGTCGGTCATTGTCCGCGATCCGATCGCTGGAACACCGCTGTGCGTCCCTCTGTAGGGTGCGAAGAATCTGACGGCCATCGTTTTGCCGTTACAAAAATACAACACTACCCGCCCTTTTTTGGCGAAAGCCGAGATTCGAGTTCCGCTCTGCTACGGAGCAGCCGGAAGGAATCGGGCAACAAAATCAGATATAAAGATGACTGTTACAGTCTTGTTTTAGCACTACTCGATCAGCTACCTTCGAACCATTCTAACCTATTGCACTTGCAGGCATTTTACAGATTCGATAGCCATTTCGATGTTGCGGCCCGAAACAGCTTATGGGGACTCCGTCGGCTTCGGAAGCAAGGGAATCTGCAGGCTCTCCGCGTCTGGAAGCACCGGATACCACTTGGTCATCATCATTGGATCGGGAACAAAGTGCCAATGTCGAGCTCCTCCTCTCCTCTCGCTTGGGACAGCCTCGAAAGCAATGATCTTCTGAACCGGGCGATGGAAGCGCATTATGCCGACATCACGGCTGCGGTCAGACGCAAGGGGCATCCACGTTCCACCGTCATGGACGTTGTTCACGATCTCTATGTGAAGCTTGCGGCACAGCCCGACGTATTGCGCAACAAGCGGTCCATAAAGGCCTTCCTTTGCCGTTCGGCCATCAACCTGGGAATAGACAGGTTACGGCGAGAGAGTATGGAAGCGCGGCTCTTCTCCGGCACCGAACGGGAGGCTCTGTCGGTCGCCAGTGTTGGGACGGCGCCAGACCGTCAGCTCGAGATCGAGGCCCGCGTCGCTATTCTTCGCGATGCAATCGCCGAGTTACCAGCCCGCCGCCGCGTCGTGTTCATACTGCACCGGCTGCACCATCTTTCCCCTGACGAGATCGCGACAAAACTCAACATTTCCCGGAATATGGTCGATCGCCACCTTCGTCGGGCGTTCGCCCACTGCCTCGACTGCCTTCTTTAGATCGAGTACGAGTCCCTAATTGGCTATGCCAACCGTCTACTAGGCAGGACTGGATGCTGCTGGAGAAGCCAATGCCGGGCAATAAAGCGACCCGAGCTCAGCGAAAACGCAATGCAGAGGCAGCGGACTGGATTTTGCGCAACGCCGACCTCAAGCAATCCGCCGAAGACAAGGATCGCTTCAAGCAATGGTTGGATCAGGATCCGGAAAATCATCGCGCCTACCGTGCCGCAGAACGCTTGCTGGGCGACGCGCGAACGGCGATTGAATCCGACCCGGCACTGCTCAACATCAACATCAAACCGCACAACTCAGCCAAGCCGCTTACAGCGGCCGTGCTCTTGCTCGCCTGCGTCGGTACGGCCTTCCTGATGCTTGACGGGCCTATGCGCATACAGGCGGATGCGATCGCGGAAACCGATGAAATGCCAGTCCTTACTCTCGAGGACGGCTCAACCGTACAGCTCAACGCCTCATCTGCAATCGCTGTCAACTTCGATGGGAAGCATCGAAATATTCGGCTCCTGCGCGGGCAGGCTTTTTTTCAGGTGGCACACGCACCGGAGCGGCCGTTCACCGTCCAGGCGGGCACTACGCGTGTCACTGCATTGGGAACGGCCTTTGACGTACGCTTGGGCGAAGCCGATACCGAGGTGACCGTCACCGAAAACTCCGTCTTGGTGGAGTCGAACGACGCCACCACGTCTTCCGTGCGCGTCACGCAGGGCGAACAGGCCACCTATGACCAAAACAGTGGCCAGACGGCAATCCAGTCCGTCGACGCCCTCGTAGCTCTTGCCTGGCAGCGTGGACAGATCGCCGTGGAAAACGCCCCGCTGTCTTATGTGGTGGAAGAGATGAACCGCCACTTTTCCGGAAAGATCGTCGTCGCCGGCACCGCGCTGGCCCAGCGCCGCGTAAGCGGCACGATAGCGATTGCCGATACCAACGCTGCCCTCGCCTTCATCAAACAAGTGCTCGCGGTGAAAACGACCCGGATCGGCCCACTGGTCATCATCCGCTAGTGGGCCGCCTCTGAGGGCGAGGACTGGAAAGTTTGACGGGTTCCCTCGTGCATCTTATGCGACTTTGGCCTGGCCAGCTGACTGGTAGCTCCGCCTATAGGTCGAACTCAATGTCCGTATATTTCTTGATACCTTTTTTTATGAAGCCCTTAGCGATTGCATCCGGGTCTCAGCCCACGGCGGGATTTTGCAGGGCCTGCAGCCCTTCGGGGCATCGCATCCGGCCTGAATTTGGTCGCCAAATTACCGGACATGTTCTGGCCCTGGAGAATGACATGATAGGCAACCTCTTCAGCGTTCGCGCCTACACGATGAAATACGAGCCAAGGCGAACCGTCTATCTGTTGGTGTCGCAGGGGCGTTTGCGACTTGAATGAGCAAGTCGCGGACCACTTCAAGTTCTCTTTTCATGTAGGTATGCCCCTTTCAGAGTGGCTGAAAATAGACCGAGGAGATGTCAGTCGGCAAGAAGACAGCCGATCAAGGTCAGACCGTTGCGAACCCAGTGGCATGCTGGCATGTATTGTACAGACAGCAAACCCTTTTACAGGGAGCTTCGATTTTGACCTATTTCGGAGATCGAACGCTCACGAGCAATGGCTGGGCAGAGGCGCAAATGGACATTCGATCGACACTGAGGGAGCTAAGTGAGGCCTTCAACGCGCACGATCTTGATCGTATTATGGCGTTCTTTTCCGACGATTGTGTCCTCGAGATGCCGAGGGGAAACAAGCCTTGGGGATCTCGGTTCGAGGGCAAACAGACCGTACGGGAAGCGCTGGCAGCACGCTTTGAAGGCCTGCCTGATGTCCATTATGGCAATGATGAGCATTTTGTGGATTCGCCTGCCGATACTGGCATCTCGAAATGGACCCTCACCGGCACGACCCGCGATGGGACGACGGTGGAAGTCCGAGGTTGTGACTTCTATACCTTTCGAAACGGCAAGGTGATCCGCAAGGACTCATACTGGAAAATTGTGGAGTAAGAGTCTGATGCTGACGCTGTCATGGCGATCGCCATCGTCAACGGCATCTTCTCCCCCTGGGTGCTTGTGCTCTTCGTGCTTTACCCGGTCTGGTACCCATCCTGGGCTCCGTCCACGAGCCAGTTCGTCTACATGGCGAGCGCGCTCGTCCTGTCGACGCTAACTCTTATGGTCGCAGGCGTTCCGGCGGCGCTCTACGAACGCCTTTCGTCGCGCCCCCACAGTATCGTCGTTGCATCGATCTGGCTTGGATGCGCAGCGCCTCTGACGCTACCCGCATTGCCTAACATAATGCAGGCCCTGGGCGGCGGCTGGACACTGATCAAGCTGCGGTTTTCCCCGTCTGCCGGATGTGTTGATCCTCAAACTGCTGCTGCTGCGAACCTCGATGGAGTGGTGAACGCAGCTTGGTGGTAGCTTTCTCCGCTCGATGGCAGTTCTCAAGGCGGCGTGCGTCGATACTTCGGCCAGTTCTCATGCGCAATCAACAGCTTGTTGCGGATGTTCCTGCCGATTTGCTGGCACGCACAGCACCGTTCCTTCTGTTAAAGGACTCCCGTTCCAGCTTTGAGATCGAAGGCGAGGACCCGCCACAGGATCGTATCCAGCGTTGGGGGCAAGTAATTGGGGAAGCCGGACGACGTGCCATTGATCTGGATGAACTGCTACGCCTGCAGCGTATCGTAATCGGCGACGCGCGCTTCGTGCAGCTGGGACTGCGAACTGAAGGCGGTTTTGTTGGCAAGCACGATCGGAATACCGGTACGCCGATCCCCGACCATATCAGTGCCAAACACCAGGACCTCGAAGATCTAATGGCCGGCCTGACCGCATTCGACAGAATGGCGGCTGCCGAACTTGATCCGGTTATTGCTGCTGCGGTACTGGCCTTTGGCTTTGTCTATATTCACCCGTTTGAAGACGGCAACGGCCGTCTTCATCGCTTCCTGATCCATCACGTGCTGGCAGCGCGCGGGTTCAACCCTCCCGGGATTGAACGAAGCCGCTGACGCGGCATTTGGTGTGTGTGTTTGCGGATGAGGCTTTTGTTTTGAAGGATTGCGGCTGTTGAAGCGCAATCTTGAGAACAGGAGTTTGAGATGGCCGAGTTGAGCCCTCTTCGCCGGCGCATGATCGAGGACATGACGATCCGCAATCTGTCGCCGGCCACCCAGCGATCCTACGTTCACGCGGTGGCGAAGTTTTCGCGCTATTTCGGCCGATCGCCTGAGCGCCTTGGCCTTGAAGATGTCCGCGCCTTTCAGGTCCATCTGGTTTCGGCGGGGATTTCATGGCCGGCGCTGAACCAGACGGTGTGCGCGCTGCGGTTCTTCTACGGCGTGACGCTGGGCCATGCCGAGATCCCGGAGCGGATCGTCTACGCCCGTTCGCCACGCACGCTGCCAGTCGTGCTGAGCGCCGACGAGGTCGTGCAGTTTCTGGAGGCAGTGCCAAGCCTGAAGACGCGCACGGCGCTGACGACAGCCTACGCAGCGGGTCTTCGCGCCTCGGAGACCGTCGGGCTGAAGGTCGGCGATATCGACAGCGGCCGCGGCGTCATACTCGTTCGGCACGGCAAGGGTGGCAAGGACCGCACAGTGATGCTGTCGGCGCAGCTTCTTCGGATCCTGCGGGTTTACTGGCGGCTGGCGAAGCCGCAGGGCTGGCTGTTTCCCGGCCGCGACCCCGATCGCCCATTGATGTGCAGGTGCTGTATTCGGCCTGCCGCTCGGCGCGTGCGGCTGCCGGCATCGACAAGCGCGTTACGGTGCATACGCTCAGGCACAGCTTCGCCACGCATTTGCTGGAGAACGGTACGGACATCCGCATCATCCAGGTGCTGCTTGGCCACAACAATCTTTCCTCGACGGCACGCTACACCAAGGTCTCGAACGGCCTCATCCGGCGCACGACGAGCCCGCTCGACAGGCTGAACATTGAAGTGGTGCCGCCGGGCTGACCGGTTCCGCCCATGTCGGCGAGACTGGAGGTGGCGGATATCTTCGGCCGTCATGGCGAGGCGTATCGGCAGGTTCATGACGGTCATCTCGGACGTGTCGAGCGGCGTGTGATGAGCGCGATCGAGCTCTGCCGGACCGCCGAGCTCGGCGGCCATGTCGAGGGCTGCCGATCCTGCGGGGCGATCCGCGTGGCCTACAATTCCTGCCGCAACCGGCATTGCCCAAAATGCCAGGGACAGGCCTGCCGCGACTGGCTTGCCGCACGCGAGGCCGAACTCCTGCCGGTTCCCTACTTCCACGTCGTGTTCACGCTGCCGGCGCAAATCGCGGCGATCACCTTCCAGAACAAGGCGGCGGTCTACACAATCCTGTTCAAGGCGGTCGCCGAGACGCTACGCACCATCGCCGCCGATTCCAAACATCTCGGCGCCGAGATCGGCCTGATCGCAGTGCTGCACAGTTGGGGTCAGAACCTGCATTATCATCCCCACATCCATTGCATCGTGCCGGGTGGTGGGCTGTCACCCGATGGAACGCGCTGGATCTCTTGCAGGCCCGGCTTCTTCCTGCCGGTGCGCGTCCTGTCGCGCCTGTTCCGCCGGCTCTTTCTGGAGGAACTGCGGACAGCCTATGACGCGGGCAAGTTGAGCTTCTTCAGCGATCTTGCCGTACTGGCGCTGCCCGCAGCGTTCAAACGCCGGGCTGGCGAAGTCCGCCGCCTCGAGTGGGTCGTCTACGCCAAGCCGCCCTTCGGCGGGCCGGAGCAGGTGCTGGCTTATCTCGGGCGCTACACCCATCGCGTCGCCATCGCCAATTCCCGGCTGATCAGCATGGAGAACGATCGTGTCGGATTCCGCTGGAAGGATTATCGTCATGGCGGAAGGACAAAGGTGATGACGCTCGACGCGCACGAGTTCATCCGCCGCTTCCTGTTGCACACCCTGCCGGACGGCTTCCATCGCATCCGCCACTACGGCTTCCTCGCCAACGGCCATCGCGCCGCCAGGCTCGACCAGTGCCGTAGGCTGCTGGCCAAACCACAACAGGATGATCGCGAACCGGATGCCGAAAGCGCCGCTGCCGCTCCTCTTGCGGCAACGCACCGCTGCCCTTGCTGTGGAGGATCGATGATCACGCTGGCCATCTGGCGATGCGGACAGGTGCCGCCCAGCCCGTTCTGCTGCGACACCTCATGATCGCGGCCGGCACCTCCTCATCGCCATGCTCAGCATCCGTCACCATGGGCGCCGGAACGCCAACGCTTGGCCCATCGCACAAGGGCGCAAGCAGCCAACCCGGCGATAGAAGCCACCACAGCCTGTCCGACGGCGCCCGCCATCAAGATGCCGCCCCCCGTCGCAGCGTCCTTTGCCGTAATTCCAGCCCGAGAGCCCTTGATCATTCTGGCGAAGACTATCCCGGCCACAGCTCCGGGCTACAATCCCCATAGCGCCAGTCCTGCCCGCGGCTCCGTTCAATCCGGCTTGCAATGAGGTCCGACGTCGAGCCGCGTGCCCCCTGTGCCCCGGACCTCACAGAACCCTCCAGATTGTCTTCCCGGTATCGGCGGTGATTCTCGATCGCATCGACGACTACCGGCGCACATTGGAAAGTTATTCACAAAGATTGCTGCCGCTGATCCGCTGGACGCCGACCGAGCACGGCAACGTAGAAGTGCTTAACGAGACCGCAGACTTCTATCGTTTCTTCGATGCTACGCCGCATGCAGAGTTCCTGTTCTCCTGTGTAGCGCGGACGGTCGATGTCGATCTGCCGGCAGAGACTGCCTTTCTCGCTGGTTACGACACATTCAAAAAACAGGTGTCCGCTCTCATCGATATGCCGGACAGAGTAACGGACCTCCTGTTCCGCTTTCTGCGACAGAACAACGGCATGCTTTCCAAGCGTGCCCGCGAGCGCGAGTTCGTCGGTCTTACCAACGATGAGGCCGATGAAATACAGTCTATCTACGAAAAGATTTTACCGACGCTCGGCGGTGGCAAATCGTCCGCCACCTGAGCTGCTGGGCAATTGATTAAAGATGGGGTGGTTGCCGCCCTCCCCAGTCGGCATCGCGATGCCACAGAGCGGAGAGGACAGCAGATGAAGGATATGATGAACGGGGTGGATCTGGCGAAGAATGTTCACGGGCATCGATGACGGGTCACGTGCTGTTTCGAAAGAAGTTGTCCAGGGCATCAACAAGGACAAGTCACGGGTGCCGGGTGGCGGTTACGGTCTCTTTCGACGCGTTCGCCCGCGCGCGCTCGAACTTGCGCCGACGCGCGTCAATGTCGTCTCGCCCGGCTGGGTTGACACACAGATGTGGAACGGCGTCGTTGGCGAAGCGAAATCAGGCTTCTTCGACGACATGGCTGGCCGCCTTCCGGCGGGCCGCGTCGCGACGTCGACGAACATCGCTCTCCATCAGGTAGGTAGATGCAGGCTGGCGCGCTATTCTGCACCTTGGTCCCGACAACAGATGAGGGATGCGGCCATGGCCACAGCCTTTAGCTCGGGCGCCCGGCATTCGGACATAGCGTCGGCTGGCAAAGCGCAGAACCCGCGCGACCGGGTCGCCGGCTTCAGGGTCATGCAGCTTTTGCCGGGCGTCGGCCGCTCTTCGGCGCAGTCGGTTCTTGACGCGATCGCCGACAATCCGGATCCGATCGTGCACCTTGCAGCACTCCCCTGCCCTCAGCGCGCCGCCGCCGACTGGCCGGATTTTGTTGGGCTGCTCGATAATTTGCGAAATCGCCGCAGCGGTTTTTCACGCATGGCCAGTCGGCATCAGGCGATCGCCATATCTATGCTTCGCGCACCCGCTTTATCCCACAATCACTGCTGCCGTTCTTCGAGTGTCGGACATGGCCACTCGCTGTGCCAAAGCAGAGCGCGGGAAGCGCCGCCCGGCAGATTCGGGTCGACGTGGGCGCAAGAATACGTGGGATGTGGCGATAACGAGCCTCACCTTGGCTGCTCGCAAGAAACGTTAGCTTGGCTCCTGGATCGGCTTTAGTCGAATGTGCGGCGAAAGTTGCCCCCGCTACCTTGTTGCGTAAACATTGATTTCTCGCCATATTTTAAGAAGTTAGCGGGTTCCGTATTAGCGCCGGTGGACCCAGTTATTGTCGCTGTCCTCGCGCGCTGAACATCACCGGGGAAGCTACGACAAAGTTTGGATTGTCGAGCAACCGCAGCAGACGGTCCAGTTCGGCCGACGTGGCCAACCGTTCACCCAACAACTGATCCCGGACCTGAGACAGATTCGCTTTGTCGAGCTGCGCGCCGGGCGAACCGCCCTGCCGGAATTCGAAATGGGCGTCCACGTCAACGTTTGCCAGCCCGCTGGCAACGAGATGGCGATAGAGGGAGCGCCCCCAACTCATATCCATGCCACGCAATTCCATGAGAGAGCGCAGTGCACGAAAGCATTTCCGCACCACCTCGGAATCGTCGGCGTCGGCGCAGGGAAATGCCCGGTCAATGATCATTGTGTCGTAGTCCTCGACAACGAGCCAACCACCTGGCTTTAGCGCTGACACAAGCCGCGGGATTGTTGCCTCGCGGTCTTGCACATGAATCAGCACTAAGCGCGTATGGATGAGGTCGAATGCGGAATCGGGTAGTGCATCAAGGCCGACATCATGACGACGCACCTCAAGATTGCTGCGGCCCTTTTCAGCTAAGAACCGCGGATCGATATCGGTCATCAGCACATAACCTTCGGGTCCGACGCAGTCGGAGAGCCAGAGTCCTATCGATCCGCTCCCTCCACCTATTTCCCAGCACCGCCAACCTGGCCCTATGCCGGTCGCCACAAGGTGGCGCGTGGTGAGTGGGTCATAGAGCGACTCCAGACTGGAAAAACGTTGCTCCGTTTCACGCTCAGCCGCGTTGTCGAAGATATAGCTCGTCATTTGGCCACCTAGGGTGCACCGAACGTAACCAGCGAAAAATCTTGGCGCGTTTGCACTCCGGCAAAGGTTAGACCTTCAAAGAGGGTCACGCCAGCAGGAAAGGCTTCATGGCAGAGCATGCCCTGACCAGTTGCCATAAGATCGCCCTCCAGATCAGCGGCCCAGGAGCGCCCCCATGCTCAAACTATCTAGGTGGCCAGGTCGTGGCCGACCGTTTGCGCCTCATTCTCGTCGTTTAGGTCAATGCTTCCGGTCTCCAGAAGCTGACTGGCGGACATGCGGAAAGCTGCGCCTGCGCGCAAACCAGTCACTGACCGTGTTTCACAAACGACCGCTACCGAGACAGGCGCGTCCGCTTTACGCCTGCGGCTATGCGAGATAATTTCTTTCAGAACAGTCCGGAGAGCGCTATTTTACGGCGCAAGCCTTTTGGAGCGCTGCTTGGTGCGCCGACATAATTCGCGATGATGACTTCTCCGGGTATCAGCGTAGCCCCGGTTGCCATCCCCACATCGACCTGGCCCGACAGTCAAAGCGCCGCCACCCAAATTGGGGCGTCGTCGGGGGCTATATACTAGGGTTCAGACTCAATCATAGCCAGAACGCGACGAGGGTAGCCAAGGCGACCGCAGATAAGAAGTTTCTGGCAAGCTTGTCGTAACGCGTTGCG